>MCBE01000141.1 GCA_001723845.1 Candidatus Altarchaeales archaeon WOR_SM1_SCG | reverse complement strand
CATCTGCCGCATCACCGAGTGCGAGCATTATTCCACCTCTTCCGGCACCGCATAATTTAGCACCCGCGGAACTCTTTCTTGCAGCCCACACGAGTTTTTCAAGTTCCCCCGATGATACGCCGATTGCAGAAAGAAGCCCGTGATTTATGTTCATTAACTCCCCGAATCTTTCCATCTCGCCGTTTTCAAGTGCAACCTGACCTTCATCAACCAGTTCCCGGAAAATTACCAATAAATGAGCAAAAACTTCCGGGAATTTTTCTTTTAATTTCATTACATCAGAAACAACAATGCCTGTGTCTGAAACAACACCCGTGTTGCCAATCGTTATACCTGGGTATTCTTTAACATTTAATTTCACGATTTTTCCTTTAGCATACCTGCAAATCCCACCGTAAGTTGCGGAAAACGGGTCAACGCCGCTTGATTTGCCGTGAACGCAGTGTTCAATGTCCCACGCGAACTTTGCGATTTCCTCTCTACTTAAATTATGCCCGAGTTCAGTTGAAACTGCAAGAACAAGAGCGGATGAAAGTGATGCTGAGCTTCCTAGACCCGACGCCACGGGAATTTCGGATTTTATTGAAATTTCAAGTCCGCGCGCCTTTTTTTTATTAATGTAATCGTATATTTTTTCCACCGCATCAAAAATTAATCTTAAATTTTTAAATTCATTTTTTTTCTTTAAAACCGGGATCTCATTGAAATTAAACTCAAAACCCGTTATGTTGAGGTCGTGCGCATTAATTATAAAATTATTGTCTTCTCGTTTCTCCGCAGAAACATGAGTTCTTAAATCCACGGCTGCAACAAGGACAGGATTTCCATAAACCGCTGCATGCTCGCCGAGGAGGATTACTTTCCCGGGTGCTGATGTTTTTGTCATCTTTGAAATTAAATGATTATTTATGATTATTTATGATTATTTATGTTTATTTATGTTTATTAAAAATTAATGTTTATTTCTAATAAATTAATAGAAAAATGCCTGCCCAGAAATTCAGCAACCAGAAACCGGAACAGATAATTGCCCACCTTTCAAATCTTCTTGAGTATGATCTTAAATATAATTTAGTCGTTGACCCCCTCGGCGTTCATTTCACAATCACTGAATCAACGAAACAAGACAAAAGAACATCTGATAAAAGGAAAAAATTAAAAGAGGAGCAGAAAAAAATGACAAAGGGGCAGAGAAAATTAAGCGGCACAAGGAAAAGAACAAACCCCAAGATAAGGTCAATTAAAAAAGGAAGAACCGTTAAGCTGCAGGGGAGGGTTTAGTAATTAATATGTCACCGGAATTATAAATTTTTTATCCTCATACATACTTATATACTTACTGTTAGTATGTAATGCCTGTAAAACCCCCTCTGATATCGGCTCTTTAATCTTGCCTTTTTTCCTTGCTTCTTGCACTACATCCCCTAATAAGATAGACAGAAAGACAATTACATCACAATAAAAAGTTTTTGAACAGGGAACCAATTTTTGGTACTTTTCTGTTTTAGTTATGTCTTCTATACCTACTGTTATTTTTTTTTATTTCACCGATTCTTTTGTTGTAGTAACCAATAAATTCACCTGATTTCACCGATTTTACAATACCTTCTGAGATTATATACCGTAAATACATAACCCGCAGTTCAAAGAGATCCTCCATTGCAATTCCTTCCTCAATGAAATTTTTGATGTATTCCATCCTTTGAAGTTCTACCTTTTAATTCAATGACATCTCCTTGATTTTTTCCATTTCTTCTTGTTTTACTGTTTTCTGGATTGGATGTAAGAAGAATAAAC
>MCBE01000140.1 GCA_001723845.1 Candidatus Altarchaeales archaeon WOR_SM1_SCG | reverse complement strand
AGAGGCTGTCCGACAATTATGAACACCGTTTAGATTATCGCTATTTTTGATATTTTCTCGATATTTTTTTCTGTGCAATGATAAATCACCATTTTTCAAATATAATGCCTAATAAAAATATGCCTTTATTTAATTAAATAGTTTTTAAAGATTAATGCCTAATATATAATACGATGTTCATAAGACACAAAAAAATCTCTGGATACAGGTACTACTATGTTGTGGAGACGGTGGTAGAAAACGGAAAGATGAAACAGCGAGTAGTGAAATATCTTGGAAGTGTTGAAAAAATACTTTCTGTGTTCAGAGAATATGAAAAAAATAAAAAATAAAATGGCATATATACCTGATTTATCCGGACAAAATTGGTTATTCCCACCCGCAATAAGAGATTTAATCCAAAATGAAGATGGCATTGCTTTCCTTGTGGAAGGGGTTGTTGAGTCAATGGACTTCAGCGAACTTGATAAAAAATATGACGGACCCGGTCACCCCGCATATAATCCGCGAGTAATAACAAAATTGCATGTCCAGAGCGCCATCGATAGTCAACGATCGTCCCGAAAGATTGAAAAGAATGCGCGAGTAAATATAGTGTATATGTATCACGCAGGACAAACAACGCCTGACTTCAGAACTATAAGCGATTTCAGAAAAGATAACCCTAAAATAATAGAGGCTGCGTTCAAAAAGACAGTGGAGCTTGCACACAATATGGAGATTACAAATCTGGGACATCTTTCAATAGACGGGACAATACAAAAAGCAAATGCATCCAACTCAAAAACATTGAAGAGAGAGGCATTAGAAGCTATTGACAAATACATCAAAAATTTCATTGAGGAAGGAATTGCAATGGATGGGGAAGAAGATGCAATATATGGAAAAGGTAAGACGGGAGAGGATTTGCCGGATGATGTCAATACAGTTGAGAAAATGAAAGCAAAGATTAAGGAATTGGGAGAGAAAGAAAATGCAGAAGATGAAAATTCTCAAAAGAAAGAAGCACAAGAAAATAACCAAAACACATCTGATGAAAAACAAGAAAATCCAGATGAAAAAGAGAAAAAACGCAAATCTTTAGCAGAAAAAATAAAAGAGAGATTTAAAAAAGGTGATGAGGAAGAAATGGAAAAAATCAAGGAAAAGGTGGGAAAAGCAAAAGAAGAAATGGATAAGAGTGGAAAAGATGTTGTTGGCTGGACTGATCCTGAAAGCAGGTTCATGAAAAACAAGAAAGGCAAGGTTGAATGGTCATACAATATGCAAATAGTTGTGGAAAGTGGTGCGGGGATAATTGTGGCAAATGAGGTTACTCAAGATTATAATGATGCTTACCAATTTGAACCAATGATTGAAAATGCTGAAAGGAACATCGGTAAACTTGAAGAAGGCACGGAAGTAAGCATCGATAACGGCTATTACAGTGGCGGAAATATAAGGCATGCCAACGAAAAAGGATTGGATTTGTTTGTTCCCGACAAGGGACAAGCACAGGAAATAAAGGGTAAAAAATTAGAGGAAAAACCGTATGAAAGGGGCAATTTCAAATATGATGAAACAGATGATGAATTTACGTGTCCGGAAGGTGAAAAGTTAGTGTTTTCGCATGAGTATACTGATAAAAAGGGACGAACAAAACGAGTTTACAAAGGTACTGCATGTGGTAACTGTCCACATAAAAATGAATGTACAACAGGGAAATTCAGAACCGTCACTATCGATGAGTACTGGAAGGATCGGCTGAAAATGAAGGAAAAAATGTACACTGAAGAAGCGAAAGAAAAGTATAAAATCCGAG
>MCBE01000139.1 GCA_001723845.1 Candidatus Altarchaeales archaeon WOR_SM1_SCG | reverse complement strand
GGATGATTGAATAAATTTTACATTTCACCCTGTATTCTCTTTTGAAATACTCGGATGAGCGTTCATACCAGCCCTTCCCGCGGAAGTAATTTTTCAGAGTTATGTAGATGTCATACGCTTCACGGTATCTATTGAAGGCATCTTCCTTGTTTTTTGCTTTATCGCCTTTTCTTTCATTTATTACTTTAAAGTCAGGATCAAGTTTGGCATACTGTAAATTCCTTGCTTTTTCTATTTTCGCAAGGTAAAGGTTGGCGTTCTGGAGTTTAGCATTTGAGACATCAACATCTAAAAGATTTGCATCCACGAGATTTGCTTTCTGGAGGTTCGCCCCCTTAAGGTTTGCATTCTGGAAGTTTGTACACATGAGATTTGCTTTCTGGAGTTTCGCCATATAGAGATTTGCTTTCTGAAGTTTCACCAAAAAGAGATTTGCTTTCTGAAGTTTCGCCCCAGCGAGATTTGCTTTCTGAAGTTTCGCCCCCAAGAGATATGCTCCTATCAATTCTGTCCCAATTAATTTTTTCTCTTTCAGATTTTTCCCATCCGCTTCCTTATGCCAGAAACAATAATCCCCCCCTTTTTCTGCATCTCTCGGGCATTCATACTCTTCTTCTTTCCCGTCTCTCTCTAATGTTGTTTTGAACTTGCACTTCTTTTTCAATTTTCGTTGAATTTTATTATTAATTGAGAACTAAATATTAACTCTTAAATTCCAATTAATATTATGGAAACAGCGAAATTGGAATTAAATGAGGATGCTATTGTAGTCCCCCGGGGCATTAAAATTTTAGTCAGGATGCATCCGAAAAAATCCTGCGAAAGTGGGGTGAGTAAATTAAAGGGTATGCTAAAAGAATATAAGTCGCAGTATTCCTCTGTTGAACTTCAAAAAAAATCCATGGGCTGGTGGAAAAATGTATCTGATTGACACTATGAAGTTTCTTTTTCGCCTGTGTTTTTATTGCTTATTCCATCGCTCCAACCGTTCAACCTTCCCCGGATCGTCAAACCTCTTTTTCACCCACAGCCGATATTTTTTGTGGCTGTCTTCACATCAATGCTGACCTTATCACAAAAAAAGCGTTAGATAAATCCGCAATTTATTGAGCATATTCTCAATTTTTATAAAATAAATCCTGAAAAAGAGTCCCGTTAATGCAAACATAACCTGATGCATGATATTTTAAAAGGAATGCTCTTTAATTTAATTATCTAATTTTAATAATATAAAATAAAAATCAATAATTCAGATAATCTGCAAAATGGGAAAATTAATATTTGAAACAAGGAAGACAGACAGGGACACAATGGAAATTGAATTCAAAGAAAGGTTTGAACTTACAGTCAATGAAAAGGGAAATAAATTGATTTTAAGGGAAAGGTGCGAATGGAAAGTTGAAGGCGATTTATTTTATAAGGAAATTCCCGAGAAAAATTTACCTGAAATTCTGCGCGCATCTCTTATAGAAAAAGGAGTTGATGCTCTCACTTACGACCCTCACCCGCTTGTCAGGGGCAGGCAGCTCACTATCATTTCCGAAAATCCGATAG
>MCBE01000138.1 GCA_001723845.1 Candidatus Altarchaeales archaeon WOR_SM1_SCG | reverse complement strand
ATGATTCCGCATCAAACGGCATGTTAATTGTCTCCTACAAGCATGTTGAAGATTTGCGCGGCAGGATTGAAGCGGATAAACTTTTCCTTTACGGTCAGGAAGCCAATCCAAAGACCCTTGCTCTCGGTAAGATGAACCTCTACATCCATGACATAAAAAACGCCCATGTTATGCAGGGCGACACGCTTCTTTACCCGAAATTCAAGCGCGGGGATGGGATAAATACCTTTGACATAGTGATTGCAAATCCGCCGTGGAACCAGGACGGCTACGAGGAAAAAGTCCTGAAAAAAGGAGAGTTCTGGAAAGCACGATTTAAATACGGTTTTGTTTCAAAGCAGTCGGCTGACTGGGCGTGGATACAGCACATGCTTGCAAGTGCAAAGAAAGACGGTGGAAAAATCGGGGTTGTAATTGATAACGGCTGTTTATTCAGGAGTGGAAAGGAAAGAGCAATAAGGGCTAAAATCCTGGATGATGATTTGATTGAATGCGTTATTTTATTACCTGAAAAATTGTTTTACAATACAGGCGCACCGGGAGCAATAATAATATTAAATAAAAAAAAGCAGGTTAAAAGAAAAAATAAAGTATTGTTTATAAACACAAGCAGTGAATTTGAAAAACACCCAGGGGTAAGGAAACTTAACATATTAACAGATAAAAACATAAAAAATATAAATAAAATTTACAAAGATTTCAGGGAAAACGAGGGTGTTTCAAGAGTTGTTTCACTTGACGAAATCAAAGAGAACGACTACAACATGAATGTGACGCTCTACGCCTTCCCGCAGGAGGAAATAGAGGAAATAGACATCGCAAAGGAATGGAAAGGATTAAAGGAAAAGGAAAAGGAAATTAAAGAAATTGAAAATAAAATTGAGGGGTTTTTAAAAACGATAAAATGAATAAAGAAGAAGATTACATGACGGAAACGGAAAAAGAAAGAAAAATAAAAGCATTATTGAATCTTGAAGAGATAAAAGTGACCATGACGGATGGTTATTCCTCATCTACCTGCAGTGGTCGCTGCTTCTTTTCAATAGAATGCTCCGGAAGACACGGATACACCGAGGACCCTGACTTTGATGATGTCATATTTGAAGTCATGGATACGGAAAGAAAAGGTGATGAAGTTATTTTAAAAATCAAGGCAAAAATTCAGGAAGAATGAAAATTCAAACAAACAATAGTCGGAAAAATCCCGTGAGAATGAGAAATTATAAAAAAGGAGGTTTGAAATATGGAAATTGAAAAGCAATTTATTGAAATTACCGAACTTATACAAAAGGCAAGATATAACGCCCTTAAAAGCGTAAACACAGAGCTTGTTAATCTATACTGGGATGTCGGCGAGTATATCAGCAGGAAAGTTGAAAGTGCTGAATGGGGCATGGGAGTAGTCAACAAACTTGCAGATTATTTGAAAAGAACACATCCCGAATTGAAGGGATTTTCCGCTCAAAATATGTGGAGAATGAAACAGTTCCATGAAACCTATAAAGATTATCCAAAACTCTCAACACTGTTGAGAGAATTAACATGGTCAAGTCATCTTCATATTCTCTCAAAAACAAAAAGCATTGAAGAAAAAGAATTTTATTTACGGCTTGCAATCAAAGAAAAATATTCCGTGAGAGAACTTGAAAGACAAATCAACAGCGGATTTTATGAAAGATACCTGCTGTCCAATACAAAATCTTTAAATGTGTCAACAGCGTTGACACAAATTCACCCGGATATTTCATCTGTTTTTAAAGACACATATTTTGAGCGGAAAATCCCTTCAATTCGGGATGTGTTCTTTTCAAATAATCTGC
>MCBE01000137.1 GCA_001723845.1 Candidatus Altarchaeales archaeon WOR_SM1_SCG | reverse complement strand
GGAAGGTTTTAATCAACTGCCGGGAAATGTAAGAAAAAAATTGAATTTAAATTCAAAATTCGCGCAGGATTTCAATGAATTTTTAAGTTTTGATTCGGAACTTGTTATTGAAGCCGCGTCTCAAAAAGCGGTCCGGGAATATGCACTGCCGGTTCTTTCTTCAAATAAAAGTTTGATGGTTATGAGTGTCGGGGCATTGGTTGATGAAGAGTTATTTGAGAACATGAAAGAAGTTGCGGGAAAAAATAAAAATAAAATTTATATCCCGTCGGGCGCGATTGCAGGGCTTGACGGCGTAAAGGCGGCAAAAATTGCAGGGCTAAAAAAAGCGGAACTTGTAACAAGAAAGCCGCCGGAATCGCTTGGAATAGAAAGTAATTGCAAAAAAGTGCTTTACGAAGGTCCTGCCGGAACTGCGGTTAAATTGTTCCCGAAAAATGTGAATGTTGCAGCGGCACTGAGTTTAACAGCACTGGGTTTTGAAAAAACAACGGTGAAAATTATTGCAGACCCGGGTGTTGAAAATAATATTCATGAAATTCATATTAAAGGAAAATTCGGGAAGATAAAGACAGTAGTTGAGAATGTTCCGTCTCCCGATAACCCAAGGACATCCTATCTTGCGTCGCTTTCTGCGATTGCAATGCTTAAAAGGATTACGGAGAGCGTGCAGATCGGGACTTAACAAGGAATATTTTTTTCATTGTGTTGCTTTTTTAGATCTTCTACAATTTCCGGCATATCTTTTAAAAATCCTACAACTTTTTTTGTCCAGTCCTCTTCCGGAGTTTGCTCTTCCGGGTTTTTATTTTTCATTGTAATGTGTATATTTAATTAGAAATCACATCTAATAAAAGAGAATCTATTTTGTCGCCGCGGCGTGATATCGCCGGTCGGGGCAATAAGCTCTCCCGTGTTTTATATCCTCGCAGCATTTAATAAAAGAATTCCCCGATGCAGAGCATCGGGGTTAAACAAGAACTGCGCCAAAGGCGCCAAAGCCAAAATAAAAATTCAATAATGCCTCGCGGACTTGCCCCGAGGTAGTTTATTTATGTATGAGACGGTAATCTAATTGTTTCACCTGGCTTGAAACTATTCTCTTTTTTAGAGCCGACGCTAAACAATTAACAGACCCGCTCTTCACCTACCATATAGCGCCTCCTGCAACTTGATTAAAACTATCCTAAATAAAAAGGGATAAAGTTAGCCAAGAACGCACAGAATGGGCGTTATTATCAAATACCACACGAGGACAATTGCAATGCCTCCGACAAGTATTTTAACAACTAATTCCGGGTTTGCGTAACCTTTACGCTTACCCAAATTTTTTTTCATATTTTTATAGATTTAATTTTTCCTGGCAGGCACCTAAAGAATTTTTGTGCAGTTTTCAGACGCCAGTTAGATATATTATATTATAGGGATTTAAAGTTAATAAAGGTTTAATTAAATTACCATTAAATTTACCAATTTCTGCCAATTACTTCTTTCCTTTGTTTTTCCTGGTTTTCCCTGCTCGTTAATTGTTATATTATTAACAGTTGGCACAGGCGGCTACAACGCAGTTATCCGTGGGGGCATCATAGCAGGATGTAAGCGGCACCGTAACATTAAATGGAACGGTTTCCTTCCCGGCTATCTCGTCAATCAATGTAAACATCGGTCGCTTGGTTCCGGGTCCTGCATCACATCGGATGGACACGGCAGTTGCCGTTATTCCTCCTATGTTAAAGACATCTCCGCCAATTTCCGCCTCGCAGTAACTCCCGTAATCCATCTTCTCCGTATGGGTGTTAATAACCATCAAACTCGGCGGTTCCGGCTGGTTCCAGAGGTGTATCATATAACCCAGCATAACCACAAACACGAG
>MCBE01000136.1 GCA_001723845.1 Candidatus Altarchaeales archaeon WOR_SM1_SCG | reverse complement strand
AACTTCATTTCAATAAAGTACCGGAAGACATAAGAGAAAAGCTTCTTATAATATTTTCAGGCGATGATATGCTCGGGGCAAGATATGATTGTGCGACTATGGTTTTTCAACATTTTAGCGATATTTCAAAGGCGGTAAGAGACGAAATAATAGATAAATTATCAAGCGATGCCGATCACTCGGTAAGAGAAAGAATGTCAGAAGCATGGCGCGACAACTTCAATGAACTTCCCTGGGGTGTGCAAAAAAGATTAATTAAAACATTTTACGAAGACCATGACGAGGACATAAGAAATGATGTTGCCCGCGCGATACTTGATAATTTTGATACCATTAATAAAAAAACCGCCGAGATTTATCTCAACAAGCTTGCAGGAGACCACTATGTGGAAATAAAGATAACAGTTGCCCGCACGCTTTCATGGCATTTCAAAAAAATATCTTATGAAACAAGAGAAAAAATTTTGAGAAAATTTGTTAATGAAACCGACCCCAGGATAAAGGAGTTTATTGATGAAACATTCAGTAAATACCGCAATGAAATTTCTGACGATATACGGAGTTTGTACGGGAAAAAATGAAAAGTTCGCTAACTCTGAAATAAGGAGTTAAAACGAACAAAAAGTTCGTTTAATAGAAGTTATGCGTAATTTTTGAGAATATCTAAAAATTTATTAACAAATTATTAATTCTTGAGTTTCAAAGATATTAGATTTCTAACATAATAAATTTTATTTACCCCATTTACTGATGTTGGTTTTTGTTATCTCACTTTTTGTATTTTGTTGCCATGTCAAAATTTTAAATAAAATCAGTGTGCTTTAATACTTTAACTAACAAATGTTGCCATGTCATTTAATTTATTTAATATCTAATACAATAACATGGAACTAACAACTAAAGAAATAATGGCAATAAAACCCTACATTGAAATCATTAGAAAAAAAGGTAGAATGCCTCAATATACTCTTGTAAGAAAAAAACGGGTAAATGGAGAAGTAAAAAGAGTGTGGAGTAAGTATCTGGGCACAGCAGAAACGATCGAGAAATTCTATAAAAACTGTGAAGAATGCACTGATATGAAACTCAAAAGTTTTGAGTATGGAAGAACGGCAGCACTAATGAAAATAGCAGAAGAACTAAATTTTGTTGAGATCGTAAATAAACACACAACCAAAAAGAAGATTGAAGGGCTGACAGTTGGTGAATACATGCTATTGATTATCCTTAGCAGAGCCGATGAACCAATAAGCAAAAACGGAATCTCCGACTGGTTTGACGATTCTTTTCTCGATTTAATGTGGGTATTTTCGCACAAACTGAACACTCAAAATTTTACGAACCACATGGATTATCTCACAGATGAAGTAATGCGAAAAATCGGGGATGACCTGGGAAAAAGACTTGTTGAGCTTGGTGTGGCACCAACAAAGTTATATATTGATATGAGCAATGTCTTCACATATATGGAAAATGGGGGAACGTATTTGTTTAGCTGGAATAATATTCCCGGAAACGACAGCAAGCGACTCATAAACCATCTTTTGGATAATCTAAAAATAGGTTGGGTAAAAAACGCAACAATCAATAAAAACAATGACTGTAAAATAATAACAGTTACGGAAGGGGAAAACTCAGTTGAACTAAAACTTAACGAGAAAGAAAACAAAGTAGTCTTAAAAATCAGTGGCGGTAAAACCTATGAATATATCTTAAAAGAGAAGAAGGGTAAGCTAAAGGTATACGGCGGGGAGATGCCTAAAAAAGGTAGGGGTAAAGAGAAACGATATGATAAAAATATAATCGGCATAGGAATAGTAACAAGTGATGAAAACATCCCAATGCTTCACGAGTCATATCCCGGAAACAAGCACGATTCACAAATATTTGCCGGGATTTTTATG
>MCBE01000135.1 GCA_001723845.1 Candidatus Altarchaeales archaeon WOR_SM1_SCG | reverse complement strand
ATGGTAAAACCAGAAAGCCATGTAGCATATACCCAATGCTGAAAGCGATTTCAGTGTTGAAGCGGTATGTAAAAACTCCAATACTGGGGGAGCAAGTTAACAGTCCGTAGCATAAAGCGAACACTGCTGCGTCGTAAGAGGATAAATTAGGAAGGTCGAGCCCGAAGCGGAAGGGCGAAGACAGCAGGCAACATTAAGAATCTGGAAATGCAGTGCTGCTCTTCCTCGGCGTATGGGTGGCGGAATGTTAACACAGTATTTGTAGGAACTGGGGAGGTCTCATACCATCTCCAATGCCGAGTCCTGAAATATTGGCAGTGGTGCTGAGTAGTGGAGGTATAACCTTAACAGGGAAAGCCAAAGCGATGTGGTGTGAGAAGTCGGATGAGACCATAGTACCCATGATGGCAGAACAACAAAACTCTGATTAGGAAAGGGTCCCTACTTTGACCATGCTTTAAATAGAGGTAAGTGTTGATGAATGTGAAAACTAACGACATATTGGGAACGGTTCGGTATGAGCCATTAGAAAAAGCACAAGAACTCTGTGAGAAGCTATATCTTGCTGCCAAGAACAGTGAGACGAGACGATTTCATGCTATATACGATAAAGTATATCGTATGGATATATTGAATAGTGCATGGAATCAAGTAAAAGCGAATAAAGGAACTAAAGGAATTGACAATGAGAGTATAAGTGACATATTGATGAAAGGTGAAGACATAGTGATATCTGAAATACACCAGAATTTGAAGGAAAGAAAATACCGACCAAAACAAGTGGAACGTGTGTACATACCTAAACCTGATGGGAGAATGAGACCTTTAGGGATTCCAACCATTAGAGATAGGATTGTGCAGACAGCAACTAAACATCTTATAGAGCCAATATTTGAAGCCGATTTCATTGATTGCAGTTATGGGTTCAGACCAAACAGATGTGCTCATGAGGCATTAGAGGAAATAAGGAAAACGATGAATGCTGGTTATACAATAGTGCTTGACGCAGATATTAAGGGATTCTTTGATAACATTGACCATGACAAATTACTGGAATTTGTGCACCGGAGAATAAGTGACAGGAGAATATTGAAATTAATCAGGAAATGGCTAAAGTGTGGAATTATGGACTCAGGAATTGTCAAAGAAAGCGATATGGGAACGCCACAAGGTGGAGTTATCTCTCCTCTGTTGGCAAACATATATTTGCATGAATTTGACAAATTCTGGACTCAACAAACGAGAGTTAAAGGAAAACTGGTGAGATACGCAGACGACTTTGTAATAATGTTTAGAACAGAGAAAGAAGCAGAACTTGGACTAAAACTGATTAAAGCGAAAATGGAAGAATTAGGACTGGAACTTAACGAAGATAAGACAAAAATTGTAGATACAAGAGGTGGTAAAGAAGGATTTGATTTTCTTGGATTCCATCACAGGATGACTAAATCCTGGAAATACAAGAGATACTACGCCCAGAAGCGTCCTGGTGATAAATCAGTGAAGAGTATTAAAACCAAAATCAGGAACTTTCTCGGACAACGAGCAATATTAAACCGGAGTATTGATGAAGTAGTAAAGGAAATAAACCCCGTAATAAGAGGATGGATGAACTACTTCAGGTTTGGTAACTCGGCAGACAAATTTACACAAATAGACAGATATTTACACGAGAGATTAGCCTTATGGTGGAGTAAGAAACACCAAAAATCTGGAAGAAGATGGAAAAGCGACTTCACATGGGAGAAATTCAAAGAATGCGGAATACAACTATTAAGCGGTAATGTGCTTTACTGGTCTTACTATTCGAATGCGTAAGAAAGAAGGTCATCGGAAAGCCGTGTGAGGGAAAACCTCATGCACGGTTTGATGAGGGGGCGGTGAGCGAAAGCTCACTGCTCTACTCTACA
>MCBE01000134.1 GCA_001723845.1 Candidatus Altarchaeales archaeon WOR_SM1_SCG | reverse complement strand
AGCGGTGTTAGGGTTGTGGTGGAACATGCAATTGGTGGCGTTAAAAGATTTAGGATAGTTTCAGATATATTTCGGAATAAAATTAAGGGTTTTGATGATAAAGTTATGGAAATTTCATGTGGATTGTAGAATTATCATTTATTGTGTTGTTAATCTAAAATTAATGAAATAAGTGATGGAGTGAAATTGAAAATTTTTAGGATTTGGATTTATTTCGCAACAACTCTATTATTGATATATCAACAAAACATTCAAAAGATAAATTTCACCCAAAATCAGGATATATGCAATATTGCAGTTATCACGCCAAAATCCGTTTTAGACATTTGTCTAAAAGGCTCGCATCGTACGACTTTGCGACAGGAGGATAGACGCAATGCAGATATGATATAGTTAGGTATAATAAGCCTCTAAGAAAATAATGAAGGAATTAAAATGGAAATAGAACCTTTGTTTAATTGGAATGATGTTCCTGGAAACGATAGCGAGCGACTTATAAAATTTTTGAAAGATAATCTAAAAATCGAATGGGTAGAGAATGCTGAAATCAGGAAAACCAATGATGGCAAAACCATAACCATTACAAAGGATAGCAACTCACTCGCATTCAAACTTAACCAGAAAAAAAGGAAAGCAATTTTAGAAATTAGTGGTGGAAAAACTCATGAATACATTTTAGAAGAAGAGAATGGCAAGATAAAAATATACGAGATAGTTAAACCGTCTAATCCAGTAATTGAGGAATATTTGAAAAAATGGGATTCTTTAGAAAATTATGTACAGCAAGAACGCAGTTTGAAAAAATTATTTACTGAAACATATAAATCAAACGTTGAAATGGAAGATGTTTTGATAAAAGTATGCTCTTTAAACGACTTTTATAGCACAAATATATTTTATCCCTTTATCGTAGCTAAACATATTGTTAAACTCAAAATAGATGATGGATTAAAGAAAAATGAGGAAAAATTAGTTAATGATATTGCAAAAATAGAAGTACCTTGGTTTAATTGGAATGATGTTCCCGGAAACGATAGCAAGCAGCTTGTAGATTATCTTGTGAAGGGTCTAAAAAGAGGTTGGGCAAAAACTGCGGAAATCAAGAAAAATGATGATGACAAAATCATAATGGTTACAAATGAGAAAAACAAGATTATATTTAAACTCAACGAAAACACAGTAAGCTTAGAAATCAACGGCAAAAAATTTCATGAATACATTTTTAAAAAAGAGGGGGGCAATCTAAAAATATACAAAGAAAGAAATTTATACTCCTTTGCCACTAAATATTGCAGTCACCATAAACCTGAAGATTATCCGATTTATGATAGCTTTGTCGAAAAATTACTCCTGCATTTTAAACGGGAGGATACGTTTTATGAATTTAGGAAAAGCGATTTAAAAAAGTATTCAGCTTACAAAAATATATTGAGGGAATTTAAAAAATTTTATGGACTTAAACCCATCTTTCCCACGATTAGGTATTAATAATTAAACTTTTTAATATAATAAATTGAAAAATACTTGTTGAGCATATAGTTTCTTGTATTCCTGTTATAATGTGCGATTTTCATTTTTGCCAATTTTAAGAACAGATTTTTTATAATAATACTTTTATATACATCTATTTTTAATATATAACTAAGAACATATAAAATGAAAACATTACAACTATTATCTCATTCAAAGAGAAACGAGAAGGGCAAAATTTATACATATTACAGCATTGCTGAACCATACTGGGATAAAAAAACAAAGAAAAATGAAAAGAGAATAGTATTATATGAGTTGTACCGGTAAAATTCTCATGCATGTAACTTTTTATCTCTGAATTTTCAATTATTTTTATGAAAATTCAAAAAGATTATGTTCTTTTGTATATGAAGGGCATACAGGAAAAGGAGGGGGGT
>MCBE01000133.1 GCA_001723845.1 Candidatus Altarchaeales archaeon WOR_SM1_SCG | reverse complement strand
GATTATCACATATCCGACTTTATCGGTTCTTACCTGGAATCTTGGCATTTTTCAGTTAATTTTTGATTGATTTTATATTAGTAATTATATTAGTAATTAGATTAATACTTAATTTAATATTTAAAGGGATAAATTTAATATATTATAAGGATTTAGGCGGGGGCATTGAACTTTTATATCATGTTCCGCCTTCGGCAACAATTTAAATGTTTAAGGGCAACAATTTAAATAATTTTAATGAGGTTGAATATGAATATGTAATTGTTGCGCTCTGCCTGTCTTGAATCCCTAAACAAACAGGAAAATGGAAAATATTGACATCCATAATATTTAGATGTAAAACTTATATTTTATATCGCAGTAAAATGGATTTTATTCTTCCGGTGGAAAATCCCGTGGAGTTTTTTGTATTTGTGCAAGGGTTTTAAACGCAAAACTCGTTACAGGAGATAGAAAGATTCAAAAACCGGGGATCGTTGAATGTGTTATATGTTGATGTACTCCTGTTTTAAAAAATATAAATAAAATTACTCAAACCAAAAAACCCGATTCAACAAAAATCCAGAAATTTAATATTAATTGTCGGGCGGCTCCCGACAAACGCCTGCGTATTTCCACTTCGTTTCAATACACATAGAATTTTTATAAAATTACTCAAACCAAAAAACCCGATTCAACAAAAATCCAAAAATTCAATATTAATTCTCTGATTTCTAAAAAATAATTAACATGAAATTCATTTTTAAATTACCCACAGTTGCTCTTGTATTGCTCTTACTTTCTCAATTTGTTCAAGCAGAGAACTAGACGATGTTCCGATAGGATTCAGAACACACCGGCGAGACATCTGATGTTATTGAAAATCCCATGGAATTGGAATTTAATTTGTTAGGTATCTAATTTATAATTGCCTTTAAATTTAAAATGAAAAATGACAACAAGTATATGTAATGCCGGAATGGTTGAAATACCTATAATGTATCGGAAAAAGTACGGGCTATATGACAATTCGGAAGTTATCATAGAAGATGACACTTTACATAATGGAATACTGTTGAGACCGGTTACGAAAAATTTGGAGGATTTCACTTCAAAACTTTCCGCAGATGAAGATAAGGTTTTATCAAAAAAGACGGAAATAGTAGTTAAGAATATTATGAATGAATAATGGCTGTTCTAATAGACACGACAGGTATCTGGGGGTTGTATTTTTTCAATTCAAAGTATCACGAATTTATGAAAAAATTGCATTCAACAACCGAACTTATTGTGCCTAAAATAATTCTTGTTGAATTGATATATCCTGTCTATAATGCAGAGGGTATCACTGAGATGCAGAAACTTGGAAAGTTCCTTGATGTGTTGAAGACAGCAGAGAATATCACAATTTTTGAGGAAACAGTGGATGATGTCACTTCGGCATTAGACCTTTGCGTTCTGCATGAAGACCTGTTTATCACTGAAAAGGGGAATCTGAGTTTGTTTGATTCTATATTGGCAAGCATCTGGAAGAGAACCGGACTGGTTCTTTATACGAGAGATCGTTCACTCAAGAAATTCGGGAAGACATACAATCTAAAATATAAAAACATTGAATGAAACAAAAAACCGGATTCAAGTAAAAACCCAAAAATTTAATATTAATTGTCGGGCGGCTCCCGACAAACGCCTGCGTATTTCCACTTCTTTTCAATACACATAGAATTTTTATAAAATTACTCAAACAGGGAGTTTCACAGCCCGTTTAAATCCCTTAATTTCACCTACCTCAAGACACCCACTTGTAACCCAACTTTTTATTCCCAAACCAGGGGTGTTCGGTTCCAGAAAATATTGTTGTGGGTCCATTTTTGGTGTGTAAGTGAGTTAATAGTATATAGAATTATGATACATACTATAAAAATGGATCGGTGCTAAATTCTGTGGATGTTAGAA
>MCBE01000132.1 GCA_001723845.1 Candidatus Altarchaeales archaeon WOR_SM1_SCG | reverse complement strand
ATGTGCTTTACTGGTCTTACTATTCGAATGCGTAAGAAAGAAGGTCATCGGAAAGCCGTGTGAGGGAAAACCTCATGCACGGTTTGATGAGGGGGCGGTGAGCGAAAGCTCACTGCTCTACTCTACACCGGAAATTCTAAATCTCGCAAAGAATTTTTAAAAAAAGTAAGTAATAACCTATGATAATGGAAACTAAAAAAATCTTAATTGTGATCAGCATCTTGGTAATCATATTGATCGGAGCATGCATTATGCCTGGCGAGAAGTTGGAACAAGCAGGGGAAAAGGCATCTGGAGGAACGATACCGGCACAACCGACCGAAAAATCAGGAGAACCAGAAGAAACTCCGAAAGAATCAGAAATCCAGATTCAATCAGAGCCAACATCCTGGATTGAATGCGATTCTTGTGGATCATGCACAAAAGCAATAAAAAATGCGAAATCCGGGATTGGAGTTAAATTGACAAAAGATATCACAAGCCAAACTGGAAGCTGCATAAAGTGGCAGGTAAGTAATAAATGGTTTGACTGTCAAGGACATGTAATAGAAGGATTCGGATTTAACAATGGAATTAGTTTAAGTAATATATCAGAAAATACAATTAAAAATTGTGTGATTAAGGGTTGGAGGCAGGGGATTATATTAGTTAGTTCATCAAATAATACTATAATTAACAATACTGTGAATTCAAACATTGGCGGTATCAAGTTGTTTAGTTCAAACGGCAATAACATCGTTGACAATATCGTTACAAATAGTACTGAAGAGTATATTGGCAGTATTTACTTGTTTAATTCAAATGGCAATAAAATCATAAATAACACTGTTACAAATAACACCGAGAATGTGTATCTTCATGGAATTTATTTAAAGAATTCAACCAATAACTACATCACAAACAACACCGTAAGTTTAAATAAGAGGTGTGGAGTATATTTACATTCCTCTTTAGAAAATACGATAGACAATAACATTGTAAATTTAAATGATGGAGGAATTTGTTTAGGGATTTCCATGGAAAACACAATATCTAATAATAATGTAAACTCGAATGGTGAAGGAATTAAATTACATTCTCAATCAAAAGATAATAAAATAATAAACAACCACGTATATTCAAATAGTGACGGAATTTTTTTATGGACATCCTCAAATAATATTCTAAAAAATAACAACATGTTTAATAACACAAATAATTTCAAAGTTGGTCCGGACATTTTTCATTACTACCAGGATATTGACACTTCAAACACAATTAATGGGAAGTCGATTTATTACTGGACAAATAAAAAGAACGCACCAAATAACTGTAGAAACGCGGAAATTTCTGACCCAAATGCATGGGTTGTTATCTTAGTTTCATGTAATAATATCACAGTTAAAAATTTAGATGTGGGGGATTATGGAATTATATTGCTGAACACTACAAACAGCAATATTTTAAACAATACTCTAACATATACTGGTATCGCTTTATTTTTTTCCTCTAAGAATTTAATAAATAAAAATGATTTAACAGAGGGTGGGGGAATTTATTTAGAATCGTCCATAGAAAACAACATATCAGATAATATAGCAAGTTCAAGTAGTTTTGGAATTTATTTAGAATCGTCCTCAACCAATTTGATGACCAATAATACTGTGAATTTAAATGTTGATGGAATTCTTTTATTAAGTTCAGATAACAATGAAATAGTACACAATAATGCAAATTCAAATAAGAGAGGAATTTATTTAGAGCGTTGTTCAAATAACATAATAAATAAAAACAGCGTAAATAATAATAGTGTGGTGGGAATTGGTCTAGGAGATTCATCAAACAACACAATGACTAACAACATCGCGAATTTAAATGGTGATGATGGAATTCAATTTTGGAATTCATCAAACAACACAATGACCAATAACACAATAAGTTCGAATCAGGAGAATGGAATTTATCTACGTGAATCTTCAAACAATATTGTAACTAACAACACGGCGAATTTGAATGAGTTTGGGATAGGTTTAGAAGAGTCTTCAAACAACACAATATCTGGCAACACAGCGAATAATAATACTCGCAGCGGGATTCATTTATGGTCTTCCTCAAAAAACACTATAACAAAAAATAATGCGATTTCAAACACTGTAAAAACAAACACTACAGATAAATATTATGGTTTTATTGCCCGTAGGCCTGCCTATGGCGTTGGAATTTACTTAGAAGACTCCACAAATAATTTTGTGGATTACAACACTATAAATTCAAATAGTGATTATGGAATTTGTTTAGAATATTCATCAAACAATACTTTACAAGAAAATGAAATTTCAAACAACAATATTGGAGTTTACTCGGAAAGTTCAGATTCAATTATAAATTCAAATTCTGTCTGTAAGAATACATACTTAGATTTCAATTCCTCTGATTGGCAATCAAGTTATGGGGAGGAGAATGTCTGTAATTATCCGGATGGATGGAATGATGATGAAAAAGAAGGATGCACTTATAAATGCCTATGAAGAAAATGGCGAGTTTCAGAACTCTCGCTTCTGTCATCGCTCGGTGCTATCGCACTCCGATAACAGCAGGTAAAAGACAAATCAGAGATTTGTCCAAATTTTTGGCTACGCCAAAAACTTCTTTTACCAGCATTCCGTTATATGAAATTGAGTTTAAGTTTTACTCAGGAAGGAATTAAATAAAAAAGATTTATATTAACCTTATACAAATTACACAATATGATTATAAAGTCATTTACAATTAAAAATTTTAGATCAATTACTAAAACAGAAGATTTGCCAGTTAGTAAATTAAGTATCCTTATTGGACCAAACAATGAAGGTAAATCCAATATCTTACAAGGATTAGTTTTCTTTTTACAATTTTTAGAAGAAAAAGCAATTATTAGAAGACGATATTATTCCAGAGGAATTAGAAGTAAATCAAGAGAATCTTATGTATGGGCGCGAGATTTTCCTATTGACCTTCAAAAAACCAAACCAACAGGAAAAACTTGTTTCACTATAGAATTTGAATTAAGTAGAAGAGAAAAGTATGATATAAGGAGGATTTTAGGTTCAGAATTAAAGGACAATTTATTAGTAAAATTATCTATAGGCGAAAATGGACGAAATTTTAGCGCACATGATACTCAGGATAGACGAAAAAAATTAGATCAAGCAAAAGTAAGAGAATTTATTAGTAAAAGAATTTCTGTTCAATACATTGGAGCAATACGAACTTCTGAAAGAACTCTTGAAGTTATAGATAATATGATTTCAACAGAAATGGAAAAACTATATAGTGACAATGAATACACTGAATTAATAGAGAAAATAAATCTTAAAGAAAAACCGCTTCTTGAAGAATTAGCAAAGAATTTAACTGAAACAATTTCGGACTTTTTACCCGATATAAAAAAAATAGAAATTGATATGAAACATCGTACCAGGAATGTTCATTCATATTCGGATTTGATTGTTGATGATGGGACAAAAACAAGTTTGGAATTAAAGGGGGATGGAATTAAAAGTTTATTAGCAATATCAGTAATTCAACATGTTGCAAAACAAAAGGCTCTTAAAAAGAACATGCTCTTAGCAATTGAAGAACCTGAATCTCATCTTCATCCGAAAGCAATCCACGGATTCAAAAAAGTCTTAGAAGAAATATCTAAGGAAAATCAAATAATTATCACAACACACTCCCCACTTTTAGTTAATAGAAGTAAAGTAAAGAGTAATTTGTTAGTAAGTAAATCTAAAGCACAAATAGCTAACAACATTTCTGAAATTAGAAATTTATTAGGTGTAAACATTTCCGATAATTTATTAAATTCCGATCTGGTTATTTTACTTGAAGGAAAAGATGATATCATAATTATGAAGAAATGGCTATCCGAACGTTCAACAAAAATACGGCAACTTATTGAAGATAATCAAATAGTATTTGATCATTTGTCGGGCGCATCTAATTTGTCTTATAAACTTAGTAAGTGGAAAGGACTTCTTTGTGATGTATTTTCTTTTTTAGATAATGATGATGCAGGTCATAACTCCTTTAATGAAGCAAATAAAAAAGGGCTTATAGACGAGAAAGATGTCTTTTTTTGTAATGTAAATAATATGACCGAAAGTGAGATGGAAGATTTTATAACTCTTGATACGTATAAGAAAGAAATTGTAGATAAATATGGCGTAAATTTACAAGGAAATGTTTTTAGAAATAACAAGAAGAAATGGTCTGATAGAGTGAAAGACACATTCAAAAGTCAGGGTAAAAGATGGTCAGAGGAGAAAGAAGCAGAAATTAAGTTATTTGTAGCAGAGATGGTATCTAAAAAATCAAACACTTTGAAAGAGCCATGTTCTTCTTGCATTGATGCACTAATAAGTACTATTGAACAATATTTTGAAAATAAAAATAATTAAATCTCCCCTTCCGTCACTTGAACATAATGGCCTCCATTGGTCGATATTTATCTAAACTTAAACTCAACTGTGCCTAAGCTAACGCTTCGGCAGTTTTTCTTGCAGAAAAACCACATAATACGGGTTAAAAGGAAAATTCTTGCAGAATTTTCCCAAATTCCTCGCCTTCAGATAGGAACTTCTTTTAACCCGATTCCGTTATATTCCCTTTGACTCCAAACCATAAACCGCCGCACTTTAAATTTATGCACAATCACCCCAATATACCCCTGATTTTTTCAACAACAATCGTTCCTGCAATCACCTGCGCTTCTGCACTTGACGCCCCGATGTGCGGGGTTAAGACAACATTATCCATTTCAAGAAGAGGGCTTTCTCCTAACGGCTCTGTTTCAAAAACATCAAGTGCTGCGCCTGCAATCTCACCTGCTTTCAGGGCATCAATCAGTGCTTTTGTATCAACCAGTCCGCCGCGTGCAATGTTTATAAGCACCGCCGAATTTTTCATTAATTTTAATTTCTCATTGTTGATTAAGTGTTTTGTTTTAGGAGTGAGCGGAGCATGCACCGAAACAATATCTGAATTTTTCAATAATTCTGAAATTTCAGGAACAAGCACAGCGTTTGATTCGCGGGCATCTTCAACCGTAACATAAGGGTCAAAGGTTAAGACCTTCATACCAAAGGCATTTGCCCTGTCAGAAACCTCCCTCCCTATTCTTCCGAATCCGACAATACCCAGTGTCTTTGCATACAATTCACTACCCATGAATTTATGCCTGTCCCATTTTTTCTCCCTGAGGGATTTATCGCCTATTACAATGTTTCTCATAAGTGAAATCATCAAGCCGAATGTCAGTTCGGTAACGGCAATGGTCAATGATTCCGGGGCGTTTACAACCGCGATTCCTTTTTCTTTTGCCGACTCAAGGTCAATGTTGTCAAGACCAACTCCCGCTCTCCCGATAACTTTCAGGTCGGATGCTGCAATTATTTTTCCTGTAACCTTTGTCCCGCTTCTTACAATCAATGCGTCGTAATCTGAAATTTCATTTGTTATTTCATCTTCCGAGGCACCAAAGTCAAGGGTCACATCAGCGAATTTTTCCGCTTCTTTAATTGCAGTTTCATTTATTTTATCTGTTATTAAAATTTTTGGCTTCATTTTTTTAGTGTGTTAATTATTTAACTTTAAACGTACATAAACTTTTCTGGTTGTTATATATTGTGATTTTGCTTAAAAATTTTGTTTAGATATTACTTCCTTTGTAATCATTTATTTACTTTTAAACGATATATATAATATATATCTGTAAAATCCGTTTGAGATGTACCTCAAAGGCTTTTCAATTAAAATTTGAAAATGAACAAAACACAAAAAAAATACGGAAAACATTGAAGAAAGATGCGAGGAGCTCTACATATCCTACGAAAATTATCCCTTAGCTGCGATAATTAATTTCATTTCCGATCCGACAAATAAAGTAGTGAATGATGAATGGGGATGGATAAAAGGTGTGAATCATGATATGCGGAAAATAACGATACTTAAAAATTCTGGAAGGGGATTTATAAAAGAAAATATTTTTGAAATAATAGCAAGTGACATTAAAACAACATCCGGAGAAGATGTGGATTTTTATAAAGGTAGATATGCCGGTGTTGAATTTGATTTCAAGGAGCTTAAACTGAATTTGAATATGGAAGGTTACAGAGTGCGTAACGAGACTGCAATAGAATCGTATATAATTCTGGTGTTTATCACATCTATGCTCATCAACATGTTTTTGGAAAAAATGAGTGAGTATGGGAAGACCACATACGCACTTTGGCAATATGTTTTATTCCCTGTCTGCCACATAGCAAAAAAACTTGAAGAAATCCAAAAGGATATAGAATATCTTGAGTATTCGTCATTTATCCGGGGGTTCCAACAGGGGTTGTCATACCGCCCGACAACCAACCAAACATTTTTTAATCATAAAACGGATGGGGGATTGGTGTGGTTTATGCAGATGAACTGTCGTACATAAAATTTGACAAAATCGGAGTAGTGTTAACTCTTTCCAAAATTAGACACACATCAAATAAAAAATGTATTGAAATACCAAAATGTAAACAAAATAGCACCATCATAGGATATGTAACTTAAAAAACTAACCAGGATGTTGTATAAAACATTTTGATTTAAATAGTTTGAAATCTCATATTTAATTTAATGCACATTTAAAGATTATTAATTTAATTCAAATTTAATTTAATCTATGCTTGGCTTGGAAGAAAATTTTATTAAAATTATTGCAATTGCAGTATTTTTTATTATCGGCTGCTACGGCTACCTGCATAGAATACTGGATAAATCAGGAGTTGTAAGCGGGATAATTGTAGGAACATTAATTATTTTTCTCCTTCCGATTGAATGGTTTGCCCCGTTTATTGCACTATTCTTTATCGGCGGGCTTACTGCAAAATACAAGTATGATGAAAAGGAAATCATGGGAATTGCCGAACGAAAAGAAGGTAGAAGCGTGAAAAATATTTTAGCAAACTGCGGTGCGGCATTTGTCTGCATTCTTCTTTATGCACTTAATAACAATCCTGCGTATGATCCGGTATTCCTTGCAGGTTACCTGTGTGCACTTGCAACCGCGGCATCCGACAGTGCAGCAGCAGAAATCGGGCAGCTGTCAGGCAAACGACCGATTCTTATAACAACATTAAAACCTGTAAAGACGGGAACCGACGGTGCTATCTCACTACTTGGTGAAATTACCGGCTTAATTGTTGCAATGGCAGTCGCAATAATTCCATTAATTCTTGGAGTTGAACACGGAATTAATTATTTTATTATCGGAACAATTGTTGGCTTTCTCGGGTGTCATGTGGACTCACTCGTCGGGGCAACACTTGAACTGCGAGGTACTGTCGGCAACCATGGAACGAATCTCATAGCAACCACGAGCGGGGCAATTATCGGAATGGTTTTGTTTTTGTGGTTTTTTGTGGTTTGAGTATGAAAATAATAATGAAATAATGAAAATAAATGAAACTGACTACGATTTTGAAATTGAAAAAATTTTAAGAGAAATTAAGAAGTGCAATGCAAAACTCGTGGGCTTGCAGTTTCCCGAAGGTCTTAAAACAAGTGCAATTGCAATTGCCGCCGAAATTGAAGAAAAGACACCTGCAAAGGTAATTATTTTCATTGACCCGTGCTACGGCGCCTGTGATTTAAAAGAAATTGAAGGCATGGACATGCTTTTTCATTTCGGGCATACTGAATTTTAATTTAAATTTAATTTTGCTTTTTTCAGAGATTTCATAAACGCAGGATGTAAGACCTCCCTTTGTGACATCCTTTGCGGCATGAATTTTAATTTCATTATTCAATATTTCAAACCATGTTTTGAATAATTTTTTTGCCTTGTTTCTTGCTTTTTTTATAATAAATATTTAATAATATAATATGATAAACAGTGAAGAAGCAAGAACGGAACTTGAGCATGCAAAGGACAAAGTTGAAAAAGCAAAAACTCACCTTGAAAAAGTAAGAACCACAATTGTAAGTGCAATAACTGACTTTAAAAAAGCAAGGAAGAATCTTTCGTTGGATATGATTAAATCTGAAAAAGCAGGAATCAAACTTAAAGAAACAAAAAACGAACTTGAAAAAACAGAAGTCCTGCTTGAAGAAGTAAAATCGGAACTTGAAAAAGCAGTAGTAGAACTTGAGTATGCAAGAATTGTATTTGCAAAAGTAGAGTTGGAAAATTTCAAATAGAATGTCTAATGTAAAAAATTGGAACGGAATTTGAAACACTAAAAAGTAACTTTTTGATTCTATTGAACGCTCAATTATGTTTGATTTTTCATCATGACTTTCCAATAACAACAATTTCACACCTGTTCCTTTCACAAATTCCTATAATTTTTTCACAATTTCTTTCAGACACAGAAACTAAAAAATTATCAAGATTTCTCGTCATTGAGTATGGAATGGAATCTGAATTTAATTTAAATTCAACATTGCTTTTTTCAGAGATTTCATAAACGCATGAAACAAGTCCCCCTTTTGTGACATCCTTTGCGGCATGAATTTTAATTTCATTATTCAATATTTCAAACCATGTTTTGAATAATTTCTTTGCTTTTTTCAGCCGCTCCTCCTGCTCACCCCAGATCGGCTCCCCGATTAAAATTAATATATCATTTTCTTTTGCCCCGGAGTCCCTGATGGGTTCATCAATAATCAATTTCCCGATAACAGTTAAATTGCAGCGGGCTTCTGCATCTTCAAACATCGTATTGCCCCCTAAAATCGGGATTTTCATCGCGAGTGCTTGCCTCTTTAAACTCTCTGCCATCTCCTTTATTTCTTTATCGCAGCCGATTAATGTATCCAATGCAAATAACGGCTTTGCGCCTTTAACTACGACATCCGTTGCGGCGTGAATCAATGCGGACTTCATAACCAGCCGCTTTGTATAAGGACCGTCCGTGCTTGCAACCAGTTTCCCTGAAAATTCAATTACACAGGAGTCATCCCAGTCCTTTATGCCCATAATTGGGTTTATCACATCATCCATTTCCGAGTCATACGAGGAAATATCGCGAGCGATAGCGACGCCTATTTCAAGGAAGCTTTCCCTGAGCCATTCAAGCGATTTCACATATTTTTCAATTAAATCATTATTTTGCATTTTTTTAATTAATTACGGATTTCAAATTTTTAATCTCCCCCGGCTTAAACACACCAACCTCGGTTATTATTCCTGTCACATATTTTGCAGGCGTCACATCAAATGCAGGGTTCATTGCATGAGAACCCTCCGGTGCAATTCTTTCCCCGTTCACAACCAGTACTTCATCCTCACTTCTCTCTTCAATTGGAATTTCACCTCCGGTTTGAATATTAAAATCAATTGTGCTTAAGGGTGCCGCAACATAAAAAGGAATATCGTTTTCATAAGCCAAAACCGCCTTTTCATAAGTCCCGATCTTGTTTGCAACATCACCGCATGCGGATGTCCTGTCCGTTCCCACAATGCAGAGGTCAACTTCACCTCCCTGCATGAAATAGCCCGCCGCATTGTCCGCTATAATCCCGTGTTCAATTCCCTCGTTTAAGAGTTCCCATGCCGTTAATTTAGAACCCTGGAAACGGGGGCGTGTTTCATCAGCGAAAACAAAAATTTCCTTACCCTCCTGTTTTGCAATCCGCATCGGGGAAAGAGCGGTTCCCCAGTCAACACAGCCCAATGCACCCGCGTTGCAGTGCGTTAAAATTTTATCATTATTTCTTATCAATTCATTCCCGAATTCACCGATTTTTTTGCATGCAGCGGCGTTCTCATCAGCGATTTTTTGTGATTCACTTACTGCAATTTCCGCTGCTCTTGCTTTATTATCAATTGAATCTGAATTTTCAATTTTATTTAAAATTCTGTCAATCACATAGAATAAGTCAACTGCTGTCGGTCTCGTGGATTTTAAAAGTTCTGCGGCATCAATTAAATATTTTTTAAATTCGGTTTCGGGGGCTTGCATGCACGCCTGGGCAATCCCGAAGCCTGCTGTAACGCCGATTGCAGGGGCGCCTCTGACAATCATTGTTTTTATTGCGTTTGCAGTTTCCGTGTGGTTTTTCAGTTCGGCGATTTCAAAATTATGGGGGAGTTTGTTCTGGTGAATTAATTTAATGGTTCCTGTTTTTGGTTCAAACCAGACGGTTCGGTAGTCCTTTGTGGTGTTGTTGATTTTAACTTTCATTTTTTAGATTGTATTCAAATCGCTTTAAGTAACTTACTTTTATCAATTTTAAATCCTGCTGTTTCTAATTCCTTTGCTAAATCAGATTTCCATTTATCGTTTTTGTCAAGAGGAATGTATAAAACTCCCTCATAATCAGAGAGAATTTCAACATTTTTAACATATAAAACACAAACTTTATTTCGTCCTAATGCTCCTATGAACAATCCAAGTTCAAAAATTACATTTTGCCTTGCTCTTGGTTTCAGAATTTCTTTAAAAAATTTCTCGTAATTTTTCTCATTTAATTTTGATTCTAATTCTGATGCTTCGGCACCAACATCGTCAGGTGTTAAAAGTGCAATTGCAAACCCGGCATCCAATAAATGTTTTTCAAGTTTTTCAATGAGTGTTTTTCCCTCGTTTGGTTGTTCGTGTAGAATAATTGGATCCAAATCAATATTTTCTAAAAATCTCGCAACAGTGTTTTTTGTTCCTTTGTCGTGACCGTGAATGATGAAAATTTTGTTGGTTGAAAATTTTATGGGTTTTGGATGTTCTTTTTCATCCTCCCAAAAATTTTCAATTTCATATTTTATAGATCGCAAAAAACCTTTTAATTTTTCTTTTAGATCACTTGGATCAATTAGGAGATAAACTTGGGGATGGAATGCCAAGAAGTCGTTGTGAAAATTTATAAATTTTAATAGTTGAGAAGAATTCGGACCAAATACTGCCCGGATAGATATCTCTGCATTTCTGACGCATTCATCAAATTCGTTTTTTGATTGACTAAAATTTGCGTCTTCTACTTGCTTTATTACCTTATTAATACTCTTCAACGCCTTCTCTTTACTCATCCGTGCCATCTTAAATTTGAAATTTTGAAATAATTATGATAATTTATAAAATATTAAATCCCAACAATTATTAATATTTGATTTATTCCTTTTCTATCAACTCCAGCACCTCTTTGGCATTAACTATCCCGATTCCGTCATACTCCTCTAAATCCAGCAGATCACCATCTCCTGAAACAATGTAATCAACATTGCCTGAAATTGCACACTCTAATATTATATTATCTTTCGGGTCTCTACTCACCTCTAATTTTTTCTCCGGCTGGACAACAACACATATCCTGATCAACGCATCAATAAACTCGTCAATATCCTCATCACCGAATCCGAATTTAGGTCTTTTTGCAACATCCTTGAATTCTTTTAAAATATTCAGGGACAGAACCATTGTGACCTCTCCAAGCAGGCATTTCTCTATCAATTGATATTCGTTACCTTCCCATCCAAACGCAGAAATCAAAGTATTAGTATCCGCAACAATTTTAATTTTTTTCATTCCCGGTTCTCTGATCTGTACGCTTTTATTTCAGCCGCCACATCATCTCTTGTTATTCCTTTTCTTTTAAACTCTTTTCTCACTTTCTCCGCTAATGACCTGAATACCTCAACCGGCTCCTTCTTCTTTTTAAGAAGCACCATATCGTCTAAGTAAAAGAAATCCAGCATGTCTCCTTCATGTAACTTCAGTGACTTTCTGATAGGTCTTGGGATTGTTATTTGACCTCTTCTTGTTATTTTGTATGTTCCTGCAGAATACATTTTATTTAGTCCTATTTGTCCTATTTTTATTACTTAATTAGAATTTATTTAAAATATGAATTTTATTTATTTCCTTTCTGCAATCATGTATCAGTTGATTGACATATTCTTTTTTAATTTCCATTTCCTCTGCATGTTCCCCCATCTTTTCACATAGTTCTGCAAATCTTTCCTTTTTTGACGGCTTACCTGAGTTTTTTGAGAACTATTGTGTCTTTTGAAGCATAGACCAGAAACTCATCAGATAAATCCGGTTTTTTAACTATGCTCATTGGAAAAATCATTTCTCCTTTTGGCGAAATTTTGGTTAAAGCTGCATTCATTTTTATTGAATTATTAAATTTTTATTGAATATGATAAATATTTTTTATTCTTCCAACCTGAATTTCAACACCTTTGTTTTCCAGTATTTCAATCATCTCTCGCAGAGAAACGCCCATTATTTCAGCGGCTTTCCAGAGCGTTATTTTACCCTGCGCATACATTGAGACTGCCTCGGTTTCTACCCAGTCTCCTACAACCTCATCCAGAATTTCTTCAAATTTCCTTTTCTTTATTTTTGCGACTTCCGCTAAAGGATACATTTCATCACCCGGAATCTTTACTAAGACATCCATTTTATGAATTATTTTATTTTATTGTTTAGAATATGAAATAAATTAAATTTAGTTATTCCTTGAAATATCGTGATTGTAGCAGTCATTTTTATTAACTTTTGTTAAATTCATTATTGCTTTAGAATTTAAAATAAAAATTTGGATTTATCTCCTTACTTAATTGATTCTAAAAATCAGGAACAAAATAGTTCCAAAACTCATAGTGCAATGTAATTTTTATAATAATTTAAATTTTATTTCAATTACACTCGCCGCAATTACTTTCATTTTTCGTTATTATCGACTTTCACCGCTCTTTTAGCATTAATTAGCAGTACATAAAAATAAAATTAAAAAACCCGGGATTTAAATCCCGGGCATGTTTTTATTGTACTGCAAACTATATGGTCTGGCTGTTTAGGGGTTGGTGGTCAGGGGTTGGTGGTCAGGGGTTAGTTGTTATAGTTCTGGTGTCTTAATCCCTATCCCATGACCCCTGACCCCTGATTTTATTTTGACCTTTTCTCGCCGTCAACCCATATAAGTTTTGCCTGCTCCTTTACTTCCTCGATTCCGGTAATCCTGTATTCCATTACCCGTTCTTCGTGCGCAGGTATGTTGCCTAAGTCCCACAGCAGCCGGTGGTCAATCTTTCTGACACCCATTGTCAGAACATCAACTTCCGCTCCAAGCGGGATTTTATCCCGGAGCACGCAGCCGCTTAACATGCCTCTTGTCCCGTTTTTGACTTTCACGGTTATGGTATCACCTTCTTTTGTTTTTATCACTTCAACCTTTCCTCTTAAAAGCATCATTAACAGGAATAATATTAATATTAAAAGACCAATCAAGAGCAGGTACCTTGTGAAATCAGGCAGCTTGGGCTCCTCCAGTACAAATGTTTCACCTTCGTCATCCGTGTATCCTTCTTTCCTGGCAGTTACGGTAATTGTTCCCGTTATATCTGCTGTTAATCTGACAATTCCGTTTGAATCGGTTGTATATTTCTTTTCAGTACCGTCAGGCAGTTTCACAACAACCTCGGCATTTGCAATCGGATTTTTGTTTTCGTCTTCAATAATTATTAATATTTCTTTCCCGATGTTTACGGTTTCGGGTGCGATAACATTCAATACCCGTTTAATTATGCCGGATGTGTCTTCCGCACTGCCGTATTTTTCTTTTTCTGCAACAGCGGTAACTGCTCCTGATGCGCTATTTGAGGTAAATTTAATTTTACCGTCTGCTCCTGTTATGCCATCCAATTGTGTTTCATCAGGCAGGACTACCGTAACATCGGCACCTCCAACAGGTTTGCCGTCAACATCCGTAACCGTAACCTCAAATTCTTCGTTTGTTTTTATCTCTTCGGGAAGAGAAACATTTAGTTTTAATTCTAAAATTTTTGTTAAATCATGTTCATACGCGGGCGCATAACCCCTCTTTTCTGCCGTCACATTAATCCTTCCGGGAATATCCGATGCCACATATATTTTACCTTCTTCGTCAGTTAAATCAGTTGTTGTTGTTCCGTCATTCCATAATACTGTAACCCCGGCATCCTTCACAGGTTTTCCGGTATCATTCTTTTCCATGACAAGTATTGCAAATGTTTCATTTGGCATTGCCGTATCGGGTGCCTTAATAACCAGGGGTATTATCTTTGTAAGGTTTTCACCCCACCCCATCTCAGTTTCATTTTCTATTGTCATCGTGGGTACCGGCGGGCGAGGTCCTGTAGGTGTCCTCGGGGGTATGGATGGTGGCGGAGGGGGTCTTTGCGTAATATCAAATGTATATTTCAAAACTTTTTCATTACAGCACATATCCAGGGCTTGAATGTATACATCAACCGAATAATTAACTACATTTCCTGAAATATTAATCGGCAGTGAATACGGAACGAATCTTGCGCCGAACTTTGTACCTATTTCGCCGGTCTTTCCTACATTATCAAATGTTTTGTTCATATCAGGGTCCCCGAGAGTTGTGGCTGTGCTGGCACCATATACTCTCGTATCATACACTTTCAACTCGCTTTCGCTGGTTTCGCTGGTTTCTTTAATCAAATACCCTTCACTTATAAACCATTCCTTGCCGCTTATGTTTGAAATTTTTGCACCGGAAGATAACTCTTTATTATTAAGAGCGTTCTTAAAAGCATTTCTCAAATCATCGGACAGGTTGTTATCCTCAAGTTCGCTTGTGAAGTTTGGATCTAAATTAAAGAGATAATTTGTAGTGTCCATATCGTGATAATAAGGTCTGAAAAATGCCTTTACCAGACCTAAATTATCGTCTTCTACAGGTACCGAAACATATAACATATCCCCTGCATAATAGGTCGATGTTTTATCCTTATAATTATACATTGTTATATTTCCGATTTCAGGCGGTTCTTTATCCATGAAGGTCACATTTCCTAACTCAAACACATGTTTGGTTGTTTCGTTCTCTATGGTCAGTGTAAATCTGTGTGTACCGGTATCTACATCACCTGGCACAGGGAGCATTATATGTAATAAACCTGTGTCATCAATGATTATATTACTACCATTTAGTTCTATATCCTCAAATACTTCAGACGATGAAGAAATCACAATAGTATAGTTCCCCAGTCTTATGTTATTACTGATGTTTACCGTAACTAATATATTTGATAAATTATATACATCCAGATTCCGTACCTGGCTGCTGTAAATAAAAGAATAATTATTTGTCCTCAGGTTACATGAAGCCGTACCCTGCGCGTATTTCTCGTCTATACCCATAACCTGACCATAGTCATCCCGACCGCCCGTCACCTGAATTTCAGTGTAAGTTATATAAACTTTCCGGTCTGTTTCAATTTTTGTTACCGGGGAATATTCATCTATACTGCTCCAGTTTGAATTAAATTTACTCACAATGACCGAGATATCAGATGCTTCAACTATTGAATTAAAGCTTATTGTTTCATTGTCTTCATTTTTTGCATTAACTATGCTTGATGTAAGGGTGCCTGATGACTTATTGCTTACCTGGTATACCACGAATATATTACCGCTTTGTTCATTGTATCCTACAGCAGGCGGCGCGTCCAGTGTTAATCCTGCGGGAATTGATGTATTCATCTCGTGAGTTGTTATATTAGTCCAATTTATATTGTATTCTTTGACATATACTTTGTTATTCAATACATAAGCAAGATAATAGTTATCATTAATGGAATATACGGATGCGTTTTTTGCATTAGTTATTGTAATGTCAAAGGTATTGTCCTTGAATAAGTTGGTGGCATTGGTAGCATTATATCTCACAACTTTAACATTCCCGCCGGACATATATGTGATGTACAGGTAATCCTCTTCAAAATACAATGCAGGATTTCTTGCAGCAGGTATTGATATACTCTCCGTAATTTTTCCTTGCGCATATATCTTAAGGGATATACTTCCATCAGATTCGTAGGCAAAATAATATGCATCTTCAGATTTTACAACCGTGTGTTTCAGTTTCACTTCAACCGAATCTTCCAGTTCAATAAAGGATGATGTTCCCAAAAGTTTCTCTATTTCATCCACATTATTTTTGAGGAATAAATGTTCTAATTCGGTTTCATTAAGAGCAGTGTTGCCCGGGTATTTAACATTATATCTCTGCATTTCTTTGGTTATATCTTTTGGCTCTTCTAATTGTGTCCAGTTTTGCCTGAACCTCATTACGGATAACTGTGTTCTTATTGTCTCAACTTTTACCTTGAATGTATAACTGGTGGTGGCATTATAAGGAATAATAACCTCGTATTCATCTGACGGAATAATCGTGTTTGACAATTCATAAGCCACATAGAAACTGTCATTGGCAGATATAACAGACGGGTTTATTTCGGGTATATGGTCAATTGTTGTGTCATTATAATTCGTAATATTATGCATTTCAATCAAATTCCAACTTGAATTGTAAACTTCTATATAGACATTCCTGTAGCCGGTTTTATTGGATATGTAGGATACATAGAAATTACCGCCGAGCATACTCAGGGTTGGTGAACCCTGAACTGATACGCCGTTTATAACAAGATGTTCTGTAGATGCAGCCCAGCCGGAATCATATTCCCTGACTTTTACATCGCCGCCATCAACATATACGACATAATAATTGCCGTTATAATAGTATAATGACGGGCTGCGCTGGTCCCCGGGTCCTATTAAAAGAGTGTAACTTACAGTCATATTAGTTACATTCCCTGTTATGTTTTTAATTGATTCCAGGTATATTCCGTTTTGAGAAAACGCAAAATAATAAGTGTCATTCACCAATAAGACATCATTACGCAGTGTCCAGTTAATTGTTTCGCCAATGGAAAAGGTTGATGTTTTGATCATTTCGTCTAATACTTGCGGTTGTTCAAGATAAAGGTTGTACAATTCATCATCTACACCGCCGGGCATTATTAAGGTATCTTCAAAAGATTTATAATGTTTCCTGACATAAACCTCCTGACCGAGACCTGAATCATAGTCATAACCCACATAAAGTTTATCATCAAGGTAGAACAGGAACGGATTTTTCACAACAGAATATGTTAAACCGTCAGATGTGATGGTTTTTCTTACAGTATATGTTCCTTTCAGGTCATTAACTCCGAATTTCGGGGGGGTATATTCATTGACATATATGGTGTTATCAGTCATATTTGATATTATTATGTATCTTATGGTTTCGTTGGTTTCGGGATCCGTAACATCCCAGTAAGTTTCTTTTGTCTTATCCAGTTTTGTATCTAACTGGTATGCTAAATAAAACTTGCCGTTTGCAGAAAGTATGGACGGCTGTCCTGCTGTAAATTTAGCGGAATTATAGAAAGTGAGCTGTTCAATCACTCCCATTGACCCTAAATCCTTACCAAGCGGTCGCATATAAATATTCTGGTAATTATCTTTATCTGTGGATTGGTATGCAACATATAATTTACCTGTATCGGAAGTCAAAGAGGGCCACCCTTGTGTGTAACGATCACCGTAAGCTTCAATATCATTTAATAAATTCCATGTTGTACTGTACACTGCAACGCGAATATTACCTAAATAGTTATCCGAATTACCTGCAAAAACATAGGCGATATAGAATTTGCCGGCGACGTAGTGCAAATACGGGCTGTATTCTTTTGAAACGCTTTCCAACCCGACCGGAATTATTTCGGTAATGTTTGTCGCGGGATCGTATTTCTTAACATAAATATCCGGCTGACCGTTATCCCATGTCTCGTAGGCAGTATAATAAATCCCGTCCTTAAGCACGATGGAGCGGGATTCCTGCCAGACCTTATCATCGGTTACCGGGAATCTTGTAGTATTTGTAAGTTTTTCCGTGCTTAAAATATCCGAATTCTTAAAGAACACGGCAGAGTAAAGGTCATGTCTTGCAGGGTAGTCAGAGCCGTAACCGCTTCCTTCGCCGCCTTTTTCCTTAATACATAATCCTTCGCCGCAGAATGATATTTCACCCGGTGTAATATTTCCATCATTCACCAGGCATATAGAATCATTAACACCGCACAGGTAATAAACATTAAGTGTTATATTACTGCTGCTCATGTTATTCATACAAACATCGGTTGCAGTTACAACAATTACATATTTTTTGTTTGATAAATTTGTTGTGGTATAATTCACTTGGTAAGTATCTTCTCCGACATACTCCATACTAAGATTCTTAACCAAATTGTTATTCATATCCAGTATCCTCGCCTGGATAGTAACCGGATTATCATCGGTAATTGTTGCGGTAATTGTTATATTATCTCCCTGCCGAATTTCCGATATTCCTGTTATTTGTATTTCCGGAAGGAATGTATCGTTTATAACTTCAAAAGAACCTGTTTGGTTGCCTTTATTCCCGTAAATATCGGTATAATTTACGGTATAATTATATTCTCCTTCATCTGGTGATGGCATGTTATAAACCGTACACGATACATTACTACAATTAGTAAATTCAAGGGTGATATTAATTCCATCAGGTCGCGTAATTGTAATATTCCCGGATTTAATTAAAGACGGAAAATTCACAGTCAGTGTTGCATTTGTAGGTCGTTCACCGCATTGCCTGACAACCGGCGATTCAACAGAAAATTCTATTACCGGTTCAACCGGAAGGGTAATATTTTGTTCTACGGGGCAGTTAGACTGGTTAATTACAACCGGGTTGTTTATATCGGTGTTATTGGATACCCCTTCAAAAGTGGCATTTAAGAGATAACTCCAATAAGGCAGCATTATAACAAAATAACCGTCTTTGTTTGTGTATGTTGTGCCGACTATTACCTTAACATCTTCTGTGAAAGTAATAACCGTATTATTTAAAGTGTCTATTGTGATGTTAATATTTGAATAATTCAGTGCTTCAACCTTTGCGTTGGGTATCGGCTCTCCCGTCGGGCTGAGTACTTTCCCGAAAATTGATCCGTGGGTCTCATTGCATAATTCTATTAAACTGAAATTCACCTCCCAATCCTGACCCCTTGTGTAATTCTCGCATGATGTTTGGTTTGAAGAATAACCTGCCGGTGTTCCGTCCGCATATATTATATAGTTTCCTGTGGGAAATAATCCGTATGGGGGTAGTTTGGATGCAAATGTGTAGAGACCGCTGCCATTGGTAGTTGTAGTATGTTCAATGCTTCCGTCGCAGTTAAGGTCTAAACCAACATTTACGCCACTGACTGCCTCTCCGTCTTCTGCATCGTCAATATAACCGTGTATGGTTTCTATTTTTTGTAAAGTGAAATTGTACTCCCATTCATGCCCGCCAATGTATGACTCACATTCTGAGTTATTTTCCATGTATCCTACACGGTTTCCATTTGCAATTATTCTATATTCTCCTGATTGAAGTACCCAAAATGTATAGTTTCCGTGCTCATCGGTAGTTGTAACGAAATCCATGTCGTCGATGATGCCGTTGCAGTCATAATCCAAACCAACATCCACATCCTCAATAGGGTGACTGATGTTTTCGTCGTCAATGTAATTAATGTAACCGTGAATGGGTTTTACCCTGATTAGAGTAAAGTTGACCTCTATAGGTACGGTTCCATTAAAGGGAACACACTTACCGGCAGGCAGATATCGCAGAGGGTAATAGTCGCTTGCATTTAAACAATAAGTAGCATCTACCGGAAGATTACATGTGTCAAATTCATAATATCCCTCGGAATTAGTTAGAGTATGAGTGATATAATACCCTGTGCTGTTATATAATGTGACAAATACGGGAAATACGCCTTCACCGGTATCTTCACCGGTTATGTATCCGCTGATTTTTTGCTTTCTTATTATTTGAATGTTATACTCTGCCCTCTGGGTCACATCAGTTATGGTTTGTGTTAAATTATTTCCTAAATAGCAGTACTTTGAAACACTGACGCAGTACGCTCCTGTCGGAGATGATTGATTGAAATAGTATCTGACTATCCCGTCTGCATCAGTATAGTTTGTAGCTACCAGTGTTCCTGTTCCGCACGGTCCGCGGTATATTTTTACGGTTGCATTTTCTACGGGATCGTTGTATGTATCGGTTACATTTACTCTGATATTGCCGAGTTCCGTTAGACTGATATTGAATTCCAGTATATCCGAAGTTGTCACTGCCGTCAATATTGGGGGTTGCCCCGCCAGGTAATAGCCGTGCATTGAAACATCAACACAGTAATCACCAACTTCATCGTAATAATAAATTAATATTCCATTAACATTTGTTTCTGAAACATTCACGGGAGTTGTGCCGCAGTTTCCATGATAAATCATAACCCTTGCATTTTCCATTGCATTGCCATACGCATCCGTAACATTCACAAATATATAACCCCTGGTGGATTTCGTCAATGATAGGTTAAGCAGGAAATTGTTTTTGCCGTCAAATTCTCCGAACCGGTCATAGAGATTATCTCCAAGCGGGTTGTAGCCAATTGCAGTGACATTTATGCAGTATTTGCCGTACGGCGGATTTATGAATTTATACCACCCGGATGCATTTGTTATTGTTTGATTGTCGTAAATGCCGTCACAATTCAAATCAAGATATACTATTGCGTTTTTAATTGAAATATTTGTTTCGGCATCAAGTATATAACCTCCGATATATGCTACGGGTAATTTTGCAAGAGCGATTTCAACCTCTATCGGGGCGGCCCCATCAAAGAAGGGCATATCTGATTGTCCGATACAATTTGATACATAACCAGGAGCATTTACCTGTACACAATAGAGATTGAAATCCGGTATCGGATTATCAAATATAAAGAATCCGCCTTCATCAGTGTACTCCGTATCAACACAAGATTGCGGGACACATTCGTCACTACAGTATGTGCTTAAACACACTTCAGCACCCTCAATCGGCGTTGCATTGTCATCCTTTGTTACATATCCGTATATTGTTGCCTGTATATCCAGACTTATGTTCAGGTCAAGACCCTGGCATGCTTTTACATCCCCGGACGCGTCTCGTTCAAATGTTACCCTGTAAGGATCTCCATAGAAGGAATAACCGTCCCTGGAGGCATCTATGCAATACTCCGTACCCGGCATTCCTATACTGCCCTCTTCTACAATAATCATGTAATATCCATCCGGACCGCTGACGGCAGTCTGGTCGCAGTTGCCATCGCAATCCATATCAAGACATACATCTGCCCCGGGTATTGAATTGTTTAACTGGTCAATTACCAACCCCCGGACAAATGGTAATCGGGTAAATGTTGTTACATTAAATTCATAAGTATTTAGTCCGTCAAGGTATGAAATATTAATATCAGAAACATTAGACGGGTAATCCACATAACCTTCTTTGCTGTAAACTAAACAATAATCACCTGATTCATAGTTCGGGAATACATAATAACCTTCTTCATTTGTTGTTGCGGTTCTGTCGCAATTACCATTACAATTCTTATCTAAACAAACATTAACATCTTTTACAGGGCTGCTGTCGTTGCAGTCAAATACATAACCCTCAACTGACGGCGCATGACCGAGGCTGATATTATATTCATACGCTGCAATACATTCCCCTTCAATTACATTATATACATAATCAATTAAAACAGGATCATTTGAAAGATATCCATAAGCACTTGCAGTTAAGTAGTATTCCTCTTCTGGAATATTTGATAATATATATGTGCCGTCTGAAATTGTCGTTGTATTATAACAAGGCGCCCCTGATATATGACATAATTCCACATAAGCACCCTCAATAGGCGTTACATTATCTTCTGTTGTTACAATTCCTTCTATTGACGGTAACCTGCAAATAGTAATATCAACCGAGTAACCTAAAACATCAGAATACGAGAACGAATTTGTTGTGCGGCTTATGTAGCCGGTTTTGTTTACAATTATGTAATAATTACCTGCAGGTATCTCCGGATATAGAAATACTGCCTGCCCGGTTGAATTTGTCTGCTTCACTTTCACAACCAGACCGGTATTTAAATTAATTAAGTTCACATCAACATTTGACAAGCTATTGCCTTCCGTGTCATTTACATAAACATCAATCGTTTCTATGGGTGATATTTTAAGCAATACATACTCATTACATGCTTCTTCACTGTAGAATACACCGGTGACCTTTGCTTCTGTATATCCGGATACTGTGGCAGTTACATTATAATCACCGGTTGGAAGTCCGGAAACTTCAACTAATCCCGAGTTGTCTGTATAACGAATATTAATGACGCCGGTGTCTTCATTTATTATCTTAACTTTAGCATTTGATATGCTATTGGATGAAGCATCTGTAACATTTATTAATATTGTACACGCAGGGCATAACGGAACCTCATAAGAGCAGCCGCTTTCATATTTATAGTCGCAGACATTCTCGAGTGAATCATTAAGGTTCGTGACCATGCCGTTCATTGAAACCTGGATGATGTACGGTCCTTCAGTCGCACCTGTAAAGATTACCTGTCCCTGTGCTCCTGCCGAAATACCTGAATCAACATATTTCCTATCAGGATAAGTTAGAAGCTTTACTGTTGCGCCTGTAAGGTTTGATGTTCCGTTGCAATTCGTGACATTGACTTCAATTGTCTGCGCCGTGCATAACGGAACCTCATAAGAGCAGCCGCTTTCAGATGTATAGTTACAGACATTCCCAGGTGAATAGTTCAGGTTCGTGATCATGCCGTTCATTGAAACCTGGACAACATACTTTCCTTCAGGTATACCTGTAAAGATTACCTGTCCCTGTGCATCGGAATCGCCGGTCTTAACTTTTGAAAGTTCAGGATATGTGAGAAGCGTTACTTTTGCACCCGTGAGGTTTGATGTTCCGTTGCAATTTGTGACATTGACTTCAATTGTCTGCGCAGGGCATAACGGAACCTCATAAGAGCAGCCCATTTCGTATGAGTAGTCGCAGACATTCTCGGGTGAATCATTCAAGTTCGTGATCATACCGTGCATTGAAACCCGGACAACATACTTTCCTTCGGGCATATCTGTAAAGTGCGCCTGTCCCTGTGCATCGGAATAGCCGGTCTTAACCGGTGAAAGTTCAGGATATGTGAGAAGCGTTACCTGTGCACCTGTGAGGTTTGATGTCCCGTTGCAATTCGTGACATTGACTTCAATTGTCTGCGCCGGGCATAACGGAACCTCATAAGAGCAGCCCATTTCCAGTTTGTAATTGCAGACATTTTCAGGCGAATCATTCAGGTTTGTTATCATGCCGTGCATTGAAACCCTGACAACATACTTTCCTTCAGGCATGTCTGTAAAGATTACCTGTCCGAGCGCTCCAGCCGAAATGCCAGAGTCAACATACTTCAGCCCGGGATATGTGAGAAGCGTTACATTCGCCCCGTTCAGTATGGCTGTTCCGTTGCAATTTGTGACATTGGCTTCAATTGTCTGCGCAGAGCATAACGGAACCTCATAAGAGCAGCCCATTTCGTATGAGTAGTCGCAGACATTCTCTGGTGAATCATTCAGGTTCGTGATCATGCCGTGCATTGAAACCCTGACAACATACTTCCTTTCAGGCATATCTGTAAAGATTACCCGTCCATGTGTATCGGAATAGCCGGTCTTAACCGGTGAAAGTTCGGGATAGGTGAGAAGCGTTACCTGTGCACCTGTGAGGTTTAATGTCCCGTTGCAATTCGTGACATTGGCTTCAATTGTCTGCGCCGAGCATAACGGAACCTCATAAGAGCAGCCCATTTCGTATGAGTAGTCGCAAACATTCCCGGGTGAATCATTCAGGTATTTCGGCAGGAGCACAGGGACAGGTAATCTTTACAGGTGCGACTGAAGGACCGTACATCATCCAGGTT
>MCBE01000131.1 GCA_001723845.1 Candidatus Altarchaeales archaeon WOR_SM1_SCG | reverse complement strand
AAAACAGATAGACGGGATGATTGAAGATGATGTGAAAAATATCTATGAAAATCAATTGAATAATGATACTGCGATTTGCGCATCAAACGGGACACGCGTGCGGTTTCCTTTTATGGAAAATGAATTTAAAAATTACGCATCCCAGGTCCCGGTCGAATTAAAAATCCGCGAAGTTCCAGGGGGTGAAGATGCTGCCTTTTTTTGCATTGACGAGATCAATAATAAAAAATTTATAAGAAAATTTATTCTGCGCATACTTGCACGGGACATCGGGATTCCGGGTTTCATCATAAACCGGCAGAAAAAAGCGGCCCAGTACGGTTCAGGGACACAGAAAATCCTGGATAAAATTGCCAGAAAATACAATTTTAAGGTAAAAGCAAAGGAAAAAGGAAGAAATGATTATGTAAATATGTTCCTTGAAAAGTTACTTTATAAAAAAGAATAGTAATTATTTAATAATTTAATATTAATTTAATTACATTGTTAATTATCTATACTAAATCTCTTCTACAATGAAATCTCAAATAAAAAGAGTTCCTACGGGAATCAGCGGATTTGACGAATTGGTCTGCGGGGGATTTCCACAAAATTTCGTAGTTCTCCTTGCAGGAACGCCCGGAACGGGGAAGTCAATATTTTCTCTTGCGTATATCTACAACGGGGCGGTAAATTTCAATGAAAACGGTGTTTATGTCACGCTTGAACAGACACCTGAGGACTTAAAGACGCAGGCACTGCAATTCGGGTGGGATTTTGATGAACTTGAACGCGAGGGAAAGGTTTCGGTGGTAAGTTTTGACGAGTTAGGCGTTGACGAAACAATAAAAAAAATAGGAAAAGCAGTTGAAGAATTAAAGGCAAAAAGATTGGTTGTTGATTCGCTTTCAGGAATGCAGGCATTACTTTCAATTCACCGGGAATTACTTTCCCAGATGGCAGGCTCGTTTTCTTTTGGTTCGGATACGCCCATACGAATTATCCCGGACAAGGAAAGTTTGAGAAAAATTATATGGAATATTTTCAGGGAACTTAAGAAGTTGAACTGCACAACCATGATACCTTCTGAAATTCCCACGGGAACGGAACTATTGAGTGTTGACGGCGTGAGTGAATTTGCATGCGACGGGATTGTTGTCCTGAAAAAGGCGTCCATGGGCAGGGAAGAAGTAAGAACTATTTCTGTTGAAAAGATGAGATCTACAGTGATTGACGGTGGCACACACGATCTGGAGTTTACAGAAAAAGGAGTTACTGTTGTTGGTGAATAAGTTTATAATTGATTTTCCAACGGATTTATAACCTTTAAATGCGTAAAATATAATATACATTTGATAAATTTATTAAAATTTGATAAATTTAAGTGAGGATTCTGTGGTTAAATTAAAAATAAAATTAATTTGGCTTATCAAGATGGTAAAAATTAAAGACAATATTGTAAGGTGGTTCATAAAAAATGTTGTAATGCCAAGACAGGAGATTATAGATAAACCGGGTTTTATAGTGTGCCAATTTACTGAAAAAGGCAAGGAAACTTATCTACGGGAACTTATTGTTTCAGAATCTCTTTTTGCCCAAATAGAAACTGAATTTATTAAAAAATTTGGTGATAAAGGCAGACAGGCTTTATATTCGGCAGGAAAAAAGTTTGGTTATCGCTACGCTTTAATCTCCAATTTCCCAACCATAAAAGAAACATCTGAAAAGGATTTTGAAAACTTTATATATATGTTCATGAGATATATTGAGACAATGTGGAGCAGCGGAATATCTCACTCAATAGATTTTAAAACTAAGGAGTATGATGTTAAATTAAATGACTATATCATATGCAGGAAAAACGGCATTGGACATTTTATGCTTGAGGGGTGTGTATCTGGTTACTGGGTATTTTGCATAGATGATGAAACTGTTGAAGGTATTCAAATAAAATGCACCGGGAGAGGGGAT
>MCBE01000130.1 GCA_001723845.1 Candidatus Altarchaeales archaeon WOR_SM1_SCG | reverse complement strand
ATATCGTGCAGCCAGTAACATAATGAGACTTGCTGGTGAAAGTCCAGCCACAGGAATTGGCTATTTACCTGTGTAGTTATATCGGACATCCATTCAGGTGACTGGATGGGTGAAAGCTCCGAAGTAAAAGCACTTGTGCAAAGTGCGAGCAACCTATCAGGTTGTAGCATAAAGCGAAAATTGCAGCGTCGTAAAAGTTCCGTCCTCTATAGCACTTGGGCGGGTATTATGGATGTCGAGTCCTTGATATGCGGACGAAGACTATTATCAATAGGGAAGAAATAGCATTATGCACCTATTGAATCCATCGGCGTAGGGATTGCGACATGATAGGAGAGTCTCATTATCAAAGCTGGGAGGTCTCACATCATCTCTAATGCCGAGTCCTGAAATATTGGCAGTGGTACTGAGTAGTGGAGGTATAACCTTAATGGGAAAGCCAAAACGATGTGATGTGAGAAATCGGAGGAGACCATAGTACCCATGATGGCAAAGACGGCATAACTTTGCTTAGGGAAGGGTCTCTACTTTGACCATGCTTTAAATAGAGGTAAGTGTTGATGAATGTAGAAACTAACAACATCATAGGAGCGGTTCGGTATGAACCATCAGAAAAAGCACAAGAACTCTGTGAGAAGCTATATCTTGCTGCCAAGAACAGTGGGACAAGGAGATTCCATGCTCTATACGATAAAGTGTATCGTATGGATAGGTTAACCAGTGCGTGGAATCAAGTAAAAGCGAATAGAGGAACTTCAGGAATTGACAACGAAAGTATAAGTGACATAGTGATGAAAGGCGAATACATAGTAATAAATGAGATACACCAAACTTTAAAGGAAGGAGAATACCGACCAAGACAAGTGGAACGTGTGTACATACCTAAACCTGATGGGAGAATGAGACCTTTAGGAATACCAACTGTCAGGGACAGAATTGTGCAGACGGCGACTAAACAAATTATAGAGCCGATATTTGAAGCGGATTTCCTGGATGAAAGTTATGGGTTTAGACCAAACAGAAGCGCTCATGACGCATTAGAGGAAATAAGGAAAACAACGAATGCTGGATACAAAATAGTGCTTGACGCAGACATCAAGGAATTTTTTGATAATATTGACCACGATAAATTATTAGAATTTATGCACCAGAGAATAAGTGACAGGAGAATATTGAAATTAATCAGGAAATGGCTGAAATGTGGAATTATGGACTCAAGAATTGTCAAAGAAAGCGATACGGGAACGCCGCAGGGCGGAGTTATCTCTCCTCTGTTGGCGAATATATATTTGCATGAATTTGACAAATTCTGGACTCAACAAACGAGAGTTAAAGGGAAACTGGTGAGATACGCAGACGACTTTGTAATAATGTTTAGAACAGAGAAGGAAGCGGAACTCGGACTAAAACTGGTGAAAGCGAAAATGGAAGAATTAGGACTGGAACTTAACGAAGATAAGACAAATATGGTGGATACAAGGGAAGGAAAAGAAGGATTTGATTTTCTTGGATTCCACCACAGGAGGATTAAGTCAAGGAAGTATAAGAAATATTATACACAGAAGCGGCCAAGTAATAAAGCGATGAATAATATTAGAGCTAAAATCAGAAACATTCTCGGACCACGAGCAATATTAAACTGGAGCATTGACGAAGTAGTAAATAAAGTGAACCCTGTGTTGAAGGGCTGGATGAACTACTTTAGGTTTGGTAACTCCTCAGAGGAATTTACACAAATAGACAGATATGTGCATAGGAGATTAGCATTGTGGTGGAGTAAGAAGCGCCAGAAGATAGGAATAAGATGGAAAACTGACTTCACATGGAATAAATTCAAGAAATGCGGAATTCAGATACTAAGTGGCAACATAATTTACTGGTCTCGCTATTCGAATGCGTAAGAAAGAAGGTCATCGGAAAGCCGTGTAGGGGAAAACCCTACGCACGGTTTGATGAGGGGGCGGTGGGCGGAAGCCCACTGCCCTACTCTAC
>MCBE01000129.1 GCA_001723845.1 Candidatus Altarchaeales archaeon WOR_SM1_SCG | reverse complement strand
CGCTCTCGTCGCGGTCAGAGATACCTTCAATAAAAAAACGAGAAAAAATAGATACTCCCCTTCTTTGAATTTATTTAAAGGAGACAATAGTAATGAATTAATTTTATCTGTAATTTCTCATGATTTGATTGATAAAAAACTTGATAAATTAGATCATTTTAAAAAAATGATAAGTCGCTTTCTCAGAATAATACTTTTATTTACCTTGAAAGAAATTTTTTATGAAAAACTATTTATTTTTCCTGCTGAAAGAACAACTCTAACTTATGTGAGTGATGATTTGGTATATAAAAAATTTGAAAAATTGAGTACAAGAACCCTTTCAGATTATGTCAAATTATACGAAGAACCTCTTTATCCAAAACCTATTCTGGACTATATTAAATTAATTGGACAAATAAAAAATAGATATTCTAAAGACCGTGCCAATAAAAAATTTGTTAAGCTTGATTCCATTCTTGAAAAAGATATTTTATCAGGAAAGGTTTCAATAACAAAGGATGAAATAGGTTCAAGATTTGTTTATGAATTCGGAAATAAAAAATTAGACCTTACAATCACATCTTCATTGGTAAAGGATTTAGCCATTTTCAATTTATATTTGAAACATGTTGCTAATGAAGGAGATTTAGTGATTATTGATGAGCCCGAGATGAACCTGCATCCTGAAGCACAGGCAAAATTAATTGAATTGATTTGTATATTGGTGAATAAGGGTATTAAATTTATAATAACAACTCACACCCCTTACATTGTAGATCATCTGATTAATTTAATAAACGCCCACGGTTCCGGTAACAAGGGAATAGAAAAGGAATTTTTCCTGAAGAGTAAAGAAGCATTCCTATCTCCAGATGATTTAGGAGTATATTTGTTCAACAAGGATGGGAAAGTTACTGATATACTTGACAGAAAAGAAAAAACAATTGACTGGGAAACTTTTGGTAAAGTAACCCAAAAAGTATCAGATATCTATTATAAATTATAAACGCAACGATAAGATGCCATTTAATGAATTGATGATAAATTGTATAAAGGATGGAACAAGCTATAAAGAATATGGTGTCAGCGTGTCTGTTAAGCATGGAAAAAGCGAGACAGTACTCTTTTTTGCTATTGATTCTAACTCAAATAATCGTTCTAATTTCAGGGATGTGATAAATACAACCGTTATTTGTGATTTACTGGTTTATTATTCAACCGATGCAGGTAATAAGAAAATTTGCCTGGTTGAATTAAAAGGAAAGGATGTTGAACACGCTGCTGACCAATTAATTGAAACCAAGGAAAAGACAGAAAATCTTCTTAAAGAGAAAAGGTATAGAAATGTAATCTGGAAAGGACTAATCGTACATAGAAGCTCTGCTCCGCGGCAGCAGAAACCAGAATTAAAGAGGAAATTAGATTATGCATTTGGAAGAGAAAATTATCGTATGGTGCATAAAATGAAATATGATTTAGGTGATTTCATACGTAATTGAGAATGTCAAACCAGATGATAATAAAAAACGGAAAATTAGTGGATGTCTACACAGGCGAAATCTACAAAACAGATATTTCAATAAATGATGGGGAAATTACAAGGGTCTGCGAAAATCTTTCAGGGAAAACGACTATAAACGCCGAAGGCAAGTACATTGTTCCAGGACTTATTGAAAGCCACATTCACATTGAAAGCAGCATGCTTTCTCTTACGGAATTTGCACGGGCGGTTATTCCTTGCGGCACAACAACTGTTGTAAACGACCCGCATGAAATTGCAAATGTTCTCGGGATGGATGGAATTAAATTTTTAATTGATGAAAGCAGAAACATCCCGCTTAATGTTTACTTTACTATCCCGTCATGCGTTCCCGCAACGCCCTTTGAAACAGGCGGCAAAACAATCGGGATTCCCGAAGTTAAAGAACTTGTAAATAATAATAAAATTATCGGGCTGGGAGAAGTTATGAATTTCCCGGGGGTAATTTCGGGCGATGAGGAAATTTTAAATAAAATTAAA
>MCBE01000128.1 GCA_001723845.1 Candidatus Altarchaeales archaeon WOR_SM1_SCG | reverse complement strand
GGTCTGGTCATCAAGGCAGTTATCCATAAATTCCTTTATTATAACTTCATTGGTTCCTGTCACAACAACCTTTTTTTCTATGTCGGTTCCTTCAAAAAACAGGCTTTCTTCCTCAATACCGTCTTCAGCTAATTTATTTTTTATACCCGCAGGAATGTCCTTTGGGCTTATTCCTTCTATTTGGAAATGGGTTGAATTTTGCTGTACCTTAAACTTAGCAAGGTATCCTCCTTTAACTGCGTCACCATAAGCGTATAATGCAGTTGGCGTGTTGTCCTCACATTCAAAAAAACGGAAAGTATCTCTGTCAATGCCGTCTGAGGGTGTTGCCGTTAATCCTATTTTTACGGCATCAAAGTAAGTAAAAACATCCCTCCATTTATTGTATATTGACCTGTGTGCCTCGTCAGATATAATCAGATCAAAATCCCCCGGAGAGAATTCTCCATAGCACTCCATAAGGGTTTGTATTGTTGAAGCATAAAGCTTAACATCTTTATTAATTTTTCCTGAAAAAATTTTGTCTTTCGTTTCTTCCGGGAAAAAAACTTTAAACCCCTCATCATACGCCTGGTTTCTTAAGGTTTTCCTGTCAGCTATAAATAAAACTTTCTCTATCCGATTGCTTTTTCTGAGAATATCTATCAACGCCATTGCAACTCTTGTTTTCCCAGTTCCGGTTGCATGCACTATCAGAAATTTCCTTTTTCCTTTTTCAATTCCCTCAAGCACTCTTTTCACGGCTTCTATCTGGTAGGGTCGGTCAATAATATCTTCATTAATTCTTATATCAGAAAAATTTTTTTTATTAAGATTTTGCCACCGGATTCTTTCAAGATCGTCCTGATTAAAAAACCCGCTTATCATTCTCGGATTCTCATAGTTTAAATTCCAGAACCATATCTCATAGCCATTTGTCAAAAAAACAAAAACATCCTTACCGGTCTGATTTTTAATATCCCCGGCATACTCTCTCGCCTGTGTTTTACCGATGATGGGGTCTTTAGAAGTTCTTTTCGCTTCCACCACTGCCAGAGGATCACCTTTTTTGTCAAGCAGTAAATAATCGGCGTACTTGCTTTCACGGTCATTTTTTAGGGTTTCATCAACTGTTTTATAATCCCTGACTTTGAAATCCGACTGCTTAGTGTCAACTTCTTCAAAAACCATAGACCTGTCTTTTACCTTCCACCCGCTTTCTTCCAGAGAAACGTTTATCCTTAAGAGTCTCGTCTGGAGTTCGCTTTCGTAAACTATCTTTTCAGGGTTGAATAATTCATCAGCCATGATATTTACCTCCCTTACTGCATGTCTCATTAATCGCCTTAATTTCTCGCTCTGCTTTTTCCTTATCTCTCATAACGGCATCCATAAAAATTATTATTATTGAGTTTAGTTATTCACTTTTACGATTTAAACAGTGACTCTAACTTAACAGCAAATTTGTTAAGTTTAAAATATGTTCATTTATTAAATTTTATTTGAATTTAAGATTTTCGGACATTAGTTGAAAGGTTCTTATGCGTGTAAAATAGCAGTAAGGGTTTATTGTTTGTTTCTCAATAATTACTATAAAATTTTGCAAGCGGAGTATTTAAATTATTTCATACATATTTAATAATTAATTCAAGTACATAATTTACACGGGAAAATGGGAAAAATAAACAACACGGGAATTAAATTTTTTATCGGGAATATATATTATTATTTATTGTTTGCGATTTTGATTTTAAGTTTAAGCGAGGGCGCATGTGCATACAAGGTTTACCCTGGAGGAATATGCGAATGCGGGGTTGAAGGATCCCAGGACGCATGCGTTGACTGCACCGCCGCATTAAACGACAATACTGACTGTCAAAACCTTGTCAGATATAACGGAACCGTTCCGATAACCGACTATAATGAAGTATGTATTTACGGTTATGAAACCGCCAACAGCAAGGTTTTTGACTGCCAGGGAAATATAATTGACGGGGACGGTTCCTGGGAAAGTATGGGTATTTACCTGATCGGGCAGTCA
>MCBE01000127.1 GCA_001723845.1 Candidatus Altarchaeales archaeon WOR_SM1_SCG | reverse complement strand
ACAATTCTTTTTTTGCCGTCATATTCTTCAATAATTCCAGAGACCTCAATTACCTCGCCTTTTTTTGCCTGCCCGACATAGGTATGCGTGAAGGATGCAACTTCTGAAAATTCACCTTTAATTTTATATCTTGCGGGGTAGTCGTAGGAAAATTTATCATCAATTACTTCTGCGAGGACTTTGATTTTTCCCTTCTTTTTATAATTTTTCGTGTCTTTTTTGATTTCATTTGTGTCTTTCACAAAAAGCAAATCAAACTTCGTGCCGTCTATAATCCCCTTATTATATTTCCTTTTTTCGTGCCGTAAAAATTCATCGTAACTTATAGCCGGCTTTCTCCGGTCATAATTTTCCTTCCACTGCTCATTGTTAAGTTCCAAAACTTCCCCTGAAGTAATTAATTTTTCTAAAATTTTTCTTGCTTTCCTGAAATTTTTCGTGCCGTAAATTGCAAGGTCAATGTCTGAATTTTTGTTATGATTTTTTATAAGAACCGAGCCGGAAATCCCCATTTTATTGAAAGGAATTCCTTTCTCGTTGAAAATTCCTGTTAATTTCAGAATTTTTTCTTCAATTTCGTCTCTTTCGCAGGAATCCAGTATCTTGCGCAGCCGTTCTCGCGGCTGAAAAAATTTTTTAATATTTTTTAGCGGGATGCCGTGAAGATGCGCGTCAAATTTTTTTGAATAAAATAAATATTCCCTGAATTTATCCTTTAGTATTTCTCCTGCCTGTTTTGTGTTTACTTTTTTGAATTTGCTGCCTTCAGGGACATACCTGAGAAATGATAAAATTTTATCACTTTCCGGGAAGTAAGAAACAACTGCGAAAATTAAATTCTCTTTTGTTTGAATGAAGTCGCGGGGGCGGGGGCGGGGTTTCATAATTAAATCATTAAATCATTATCTTACATGCCACTCATCATTTCATCGGAACTTTTTGCGTTTAAAGCGTCTTTCGGGAGAACTATATTCACCGGCTCGTTGTAGTCATAAAGTTCAACAGAGACATCCATCTGTATGTTCATGCTTTCGCCGCTTTTTTCATCGGTCATTGTAAAATCCATTTGATCTTCCTGTTTTGTAATAAAATAACTGTCCTTTGCTATCCAGTACTTTATCTCTATGTTTTTAAAGTCCATGCCCGGCATTTCATCTTCATCAAGCTCTGACGACGACTGCGACATCTCGGACATTACATACTCTTCTAATGAATTTTTATCGGGAGTTATTTTTATAACCCACGAATCAACGCCTCTTACTTTTTCATCGCCCGACAATTCAACCTTTGAATTTTTTATCATCCCCATTTCTTTTTCAATATAACTCTGCTGGTTCCAGATATTTTCCTTCTCAGTTTCACCTAATTCCGTTTTCACCCATTCCGTTCTTCCCATCATTTCCATTCCCATATACATCGTATCTTCAATGAAATACATTTCCATGTTTGTTTCCCCGAGCATCGGCATATTCATTCCCATGCTCATCTGCATTTTATGATTCCTGTTATCCACCTCGCCTTCTGCACTGCTGTCAACCGACATATCCATTCCCCCGCTCCCCATTGTCATATCCATTGTCATACTCATTTTATAGGTCTCTATTTTATTTTGCGACTCAAGAATCTTTTCTTTTATATTTTCCATATCACTTTCACTCAGCGTTTTCTTTTCGTCCATGCACCCAGTGCTTATAACAACCAATCCGATAATGGCAACAACCACCATTAATTGTGTAATAATTTTTGTGTTCATTTTTTTATATTTTTAAATATTTACTTAAATTTTTAAATTTTTGGTGTATTTGTCTTGCAAAAATTGAAATAAAATTGAGATTATTATTAAATTCTCTACTTACAAAATTTCCCTTAATTAATAATTAGAAAATAAATAATAAATTCCTATGTGATTTAATTATTCTAATTCCTCAATAGCCTCAATAAATTTTATCGTGATGGTCATAATCAAGTATTCTTATCACCTTTTCTTTTTCATGAATTTCATAGGTTAAAACAAATGACTTGTCAATATGCACTCTTCTTGCACCAAACATATCCCCCCTCAATGGTTTAAAACGATATGGCGTTTCAAATTATGCTCAACTTTCTTGTTGATAGCCGCTAA
>MCBE01000126.1 GCA_001723845.1 Candidatus Altarchaeales archaeon WOR_SM1_SCG | reverse complement strand
TGGATGTACTCATTCTCACCAGCAGACCTTATTGCCTTATCATATAATTCACCTGCTTCACCGTCTTTACCTGATATGCGAGCCATTTCAGCTGCAACAAGCAGGTACTTGTGGAGGAAGTTTTCAGGGCAGTTGTCAGCCCACTTCTTCATTTTTTTCTGGTTGTTATTTAAAATTTTTAAATAATTCTTTTTTTCTTTGGCGGAGGCGGTTGAGTAGAGAGCGGTTAGAGTTAGGGACTGATAAAAATAATAATTTGGTACAATTACTAAACCTAATGCTTCATCTATGATCTTATTTACTTCAATTCCTAATCTGTGTGCCTCGGTATAGTTTTCAAATAAATAAAGGATCGTTAATTTATGAATATAATAATCATTTAGCGGGGACTTATTGGTAAGTTCTTGCAGTTGATTCATATATTCTTCTTCATTAAAATCATCATCGGTTTCGCCTTTTAAAGTCAATGCTAATTGTTTTGCTATTATAAAGCCGTTAATTGTGTCTAAATCTTGTTTTTGTTTTGTTGAACCAAGATATTTTTGAGAAACCTCATAAACCTCATCCAGATGATCTCCTGTTACTGCCTTTGTAATACAGATAAAACAGGCGGAAAAACTTGCATAAACTAAATCGCCGGACGCAAGACAACTTTGATAAGCCCTCATAAGATATTCATAGTCTGTTTTTGCATGCATTCTCCAGTGATTAATAAAACAGGCAAATAGGAAAAAGCTCTTACCAATCAAAGCGAGGTTACCATATTTTTCACTAAGTCTTAATGCTAACTTGCCGAATTCATGACCGGATTTATAATCGCCCGTTGCCGAGCCGAGAATAAGACCATAAGCGGCATAAGCAACGGAAGAAATCTCAGTATTCCCATATTTTAAGGACATATTAACTAATTTAAGCTGTATCAAAACAAATAAATCCTTATTAAATATATAGGCAGGAATAAATATATTTGCAAGAAGAGTCATAACGGCTTTCTTTTCGGGATCGGTCATTTCCGGCAAATAAATTAAATCTTCAATTATTTTTCCCCTAACATTTAACTTAGATTTTATCATCTCTATTAGTATTGCTATCTTACCCGGAGCCATAGGTAAATCCACCCCAAATAATCTTAAACCTTCTATTCCTAATCTAATTGCATCCTCATGCTTACTCTCTTTAGAATATAATTCAATTTCTTTAACATACACACTTGCTTTATCTAATTTTGTTCTTGCATTACTTAAACTCATATTAAAGAGTTCTTCCGCCTTATCAAAGTTGCCTGTTACATACTCACACTCCGCTCTCTCTATGTAAAGCGAGTAAGTCAATTCATACTCTTTTTGCCACAAGTCCCTCGGCAGAAATTCCATCCCAAAAGTTAAATACTTAACCGCTGCTTCATAGGCATTGGACTCCTTTGCCCTTTTCCCCGCCTTGAGATTCAACCCCGCGAGTTCAATTTTCTCCTGCTTATCGGTTATTAACTTCATCCCCCGGTTAAGCTGGTCGCAGATGAAGAATATTTTTTCAATTAAATCTTCTTTTTTCGTGTGTTTCAATATTATCCTGCCTATTTTGTAATGGATTTGAATTTTTTCATCACCGGGAACCATTGAATAAGCGGCTTCCTGAATTCTATCATGCGAGAACCCGTAAACGCCGTCAAATGTCAGGATAACTCCTTCCAAGACCGCTTCATTTAGTTCTGAAAACATCTCTTCTTGTGGTTTTTCATAAACCATGGATAATGTTTCTGTATCAAATTTCCCGCCGATGCATGAGACGATTTTCAGGAGTTCTCTTGTGTTCTTTGAAAGCTTGTTGATTTTTCTAATCATAAGATCAATTACATTGTCTGTTACAGGCATTCCTTTTATTTTATTCATGTCCCACCGCCAGGTGTATTTTTCATCAAGTTCCAGTAATTTTTCCTCGTGGAGCGCTGCTAAAAACTGTTTCACAAAAAACGGGTTTCCCGCGGTTTTTTCATAAATCAAATCACTTAATTCCAGAGTTTTCTTTAAATCATGTTTCAGGGTTTCGGCAATCAATTGATTGATATATGTTTTTCCAAGCGGCGAAAGAATTATGTTTTTAATTTCCGTTCCTGTCTTTTTTATCT
>MCBE01000125.1 GCA_001723845.1 Candidatus Altarchaeales archaeon WOR_SM1_SCG | reverse complement strand
GAGGGCTTAACTGATTTCAAAGAATATGAGTACGAGGATATTGATTGATACGGAAATCTGGAGTTTTGGATTTAAGAAACCTGCTTGATTATTTAGTAAAAATGGAAAATATAAAATCACTTATAGAACTCCCTGGAAAGGGAAAGGCGTTAATTATAACGGACATTCACGGAAACCTTTCCGACTTTGAAAAATACATGGAAATATGGGAAAATTTTAAAGACAAAAATAATCATTTAATTCTTACGGGCGACTGCATTCACACCCTGTCCGGCGGGAAGGATAATTCAATAAAAATTCTTGAGTCGGTAGTTCGGCATTACGAACAGGAAGAAAATTTTCATGTTCTTCTTGGCAATCACGAGTTTAGCCATGTATCCGGCGAGGATGTGAATAAGTCAGGAATAAACCAGACGAAGAGATTTAAAATGTACATGGAATTGAAATTCTTCAGCAACTGGAAACATAAATTAAATTTATATGTTAATTTTTTCAAGAAACTGCCTCTTGCTGCTAAAACAAAAAACGGTGTCTTTATAAGCCATGCTGCGCCTGTGAAAAATATAAATGATATTAACGACATAATCAACATAACCGATGACGGATATGTGCCTCATAACGAAAAATTATATCAAATATTATGGAACCGGTATCCTGGTGACTACAATGAAGAAGATATAGATGTTTTTCTTGAAAAAGTCGGCTGTAAATTCTCGGTTGTCGGGCACACGCCTGTTGACGGCTATAAGGTTATCGGGAACCAGGTTGTTCTTTCCTCTTCCTTTGGGTTGGGAAAAAAGTGTTATCTTGAACTGGATTTAGAGAAAGAGATTTCGGGGGTTAAGGATCTGGTCGGGATGATAAAATATTTATAACAATGACCTCATGCACGGTTTTTTAGTCCATTGACCCGGTCAAACTTCATTGCAGCCAAATCCATCACAATGTATGTTAACTCGTCAAGTTGACCGGGCTGGATGCACATAGTCCTGCCCAATCGTGCATACCATTTCCCTGAAAACACGGGTGATTCGTGGATGTGTCCGTGAAGCGAAAGAAGGGGCTGGTTTTTCAACAGGAAATCATAAACCGCTTTTGACCCGGCTTTTGTTTTGTTACTGCATTCATCAAGTCCCAACTTGTGCGGAGGCGTATGAATTACATAAATGCTGTTTGCCATATTCACAGGTCTTACTAACTTTCTTAATTCATCCTCAATTGTCGGAAGTGTTGCTGCATAAGAAAACCAGTCATCAATTTCTAAAAAACCATCTTTTTCGGACAGTAATCCGGTTCCTAATTGATTTTGAAAAACATAATCCTCCGTGTCTTTCCTGCACCTGTCTTTAAGCTGGAACGGGTAATCAACCACATAATTCATCCCTATAAACTCATAATTCCCCATCTCAAACTTTCTCTGCGCGATATTCACGATAAACGAAAACTTGCCGCATGTCTCCTCAAATAATTCATCAAAAATCCCGAGGTCGTCATTTCCCGGGTAGCATAAATAATAAATTCCTTCCGATTCAAATTGCGAGAAGTGATTTTCAAGATAATTTTTAATAAATTCACCCTGCTGGAATAAATTGCCGCTTTTGGGCAGCATATCGCCGCCGTTTATGACCGCATCAATATCCAGGGATTTCGCTATCTTAAACAGCAATTCATACTTCCATTTACTCCCGTGCAGGTCGGTTACAAATATTATATTCATCATCAAAAAACGAATTTAGAGACCCTTTCATTTATCTCTGAAAATTTATCATAAACCCTCTGTTTTTTTGCCTCTTTTTCAAGGTAATTTTCATCTAATTTTCCCGCCCGCCTCACATAGATTCCCGGTGCATCTTTTATGTCCTGCTCTCTTGCACATAAGAGTTTGTTTATGATTGTGTCTTTTCGGAGACGCGATGTATATCGTTGTCCCATGGAAATCCGTCTTTATTTTATTTTTAATTGTTCTTTTATCCACCTCATTGTAAACCCCTTTTATGTCAACCCGAAACATTGTTTCTTTATATTCCACTGTGCAGTGGGAATGCTCTTTAACCCAAATTTCCCATCCAAAAATTAAAAGAGGTATACTATGAAAATGTCCATCTCAATTTTTGTTCATTTTCTGTTCTTAATCTCTTTTGTATTAATTGTGAATGTTAATGGATTCTAAATGTTTCTT
>MCBE01000124.1 GCA_001723845.1 Candidatus Altarchaeales archaeon WOR_SM1_SCG | reverse complement strand
AAACTGGAACTTTGATGTATATCTTTGCCCTTATTGTGGATTTGAATTTACGCGAGATTATGATGAAGCAGTGGAACTTTTAAATAAATAAGGAAAATACAGTAGGATTTGAGTAGAATATAGGAGTGTAATCGCTCAACACGCCTGGTTTAATGCAGTGGTCTTTGCCTGCCATAATCCTGATTTTATTTATATCTTCCATTAAATAAAAATTAAAATTTATGTTAAAAATAAAATCCAAAAAAGTACAAAAAAGAAGCGAAAGAGATTGGGAAAGTAGCGTTTTAAATCCGGATTAGACCCTATTGATAAAAATAAGGTAAATTGTTCTCCATTCCCAAAACTTATCACAACCTAATGCTTATTGATTGATTTTTATCCCACAGTCAAAAATTTAGTGAATAACACATAAATTTTGAGGGAAATCCAAATGGAAAAGTTATTCAATCTCAGACACATAACACAAATATTCTTCTTTCATATTATTCCAATCATTAAGACCGATTTTATCGCAATTTTTATTTATTCCCAGGAAGCATTTGTAAGCGGTCATCAAATCATTCCAATCACGGGTGTAAATTCCATCGCGGTTTAGGTCGCATGGATGATATGTTTGTGATAAATCTATTGTTAAATTAATACTTTCATTAGTAACTGGATTACCTGCCGTATCAAAACACTCAATTTCCCAGCGGACTATATTTATGCTGTTTGAAAATGAAACAGGGAATATTTTATTTGTATTATTTAAAGTATAAGAACTATTAATCGGGTCATTGCTTATCTGCGGGATATATAATGAGCAGTTCATAATTTCAGAATATTCATCTGTTGCATTAAATGTGAAATTTATAGTTGTCTGATTTGTTTTATAATTACTCGGGGGAAATATCAGATTTATTTCCGGCGGTGTGTTATCAATAGTAAAATTTCGTGTTTCTGATGTTTTTGTATTGTTTGCATTATCACTGCATGTGACATTCCAGATATACCTGCCCTCACCAAAATTAACCTGGTTTATTGTACATGGTGTTTCGCTCTGGCATTCTATTGAATCTGATGCTGCAAAGGTTCCCGATAAACTATATGTGTTAACGGTACAGTTAATGAGTGTATCAAAATTATCTGCTGCTGTCCAGTTGAAATCCATGTTGTTCTGATTTGTATATAAGTTATTATCCGGCAAGTTAAGTATAACATCCGGCGGTGTAATATCAAGAATTATCGTTCTTGTTTCAGTTGAATTTTTATTGCCGGTTGTGTCATTTGCCGTTGCATTCAATTTATATGTTCCTTCAGAAAGTCCTGTGAAGTTAATAAAACAGGGAGATTGGCTGCAATCAGCCGTGTTAATAAGCACGGTTGAGTTGTATAGATATATCGTGATCGCATCAAGCCCCGAATTATCTGCCGTAACATTTGCAAAGACCCATGTTTGAGAGCGGTTACCTGATGCTGTTGTTTGCGGAACAAACTGAATTGAGGGTGCTTTAGTGTCAAGAATTATCGTTCTTGTTTCAGTTGAATTTTGATTGCCCGCGGAATCATTTGCGGTAGCGTTCAGGTAGTATGTGTCATCTGCAAGCCCTGTGAAGTTTATAAAGCAGTTAAATTGAGTGCAAATTGTTGTGTTAATAAGCGAGGTTGAGTTATAAAGATATATTATAATTGTTTGAAGATTTACATCAATTGCCGTAACATTTGCAAATATCTGGTTTTGAGAGTGGTTACCTGTTATAGTTGTCGGCGGTACAAACAGTATCATGGGTGCCTGGGCTTCAACAGTTATCGTTCTTGTTTCACTTGAGTTTTTATTTCCCGCGGAATCATTGGCTGTAGCGTTCAGGTAGTATGTGTCATCTGCAAGTCCTGTGAAGTTTATAACGCATGCTTGAGTACAAATTTCTGTATTGATAAGCGCACTTGAGTTGTACAGGTAAATTGTAATTGCCTCAAGGTTTGCATCGCTTGCTGTAATATTTGCAAAAATCCAGTTTTTTGAGCGATTACCTGGTGTGGTTGTCGGCGGTAAAAATTGTATTTCCGGTGTTTCGTTATCAAAAATAAATGTTCTAATCTCGCTCTGCACGGTTTGAGGAAGAACGGTATCATAATCGGTGCAATTAACATACCATGTATGAACGCCGGGGAAAAATGATCCCGTATCATTAAATAGGATAATTTCCGGTGTTCCATTATTTACGG
>MCBE01000123.1 GCA_001723845.1 Candidatus Altarchaeales archaeon WOR_SM1_SCG | reverse complement strand
TGACATAAAAAACGGGCGTGCCGTTGCGGCAAAAAAAGGTGAGCGGGACAGGTATAAACCGCTTGATTCCGTAATTTGCAAATCCTCGTGTCCGGTTAAACTTGCAGAGTCGTATAAAAACCTGGGCTTTTCAATGATTTATGCGGCTGACCTTGACGGTATTCTCTATTCAAAACCAAACATTGAAATTTTAAAGAAAATATCCGGAATCATTCCATTAGCAACAGACACCGGCGCAAGGTGCAGAGAAGATGTCTTATTATTGAAAAATTTAAAAAATACCAAAATTGTCATCGGCACGGAAACGCTTCCCGCAATTGATTTTTTACATGATTTAAATGAAAGCGGAAACTTAAATTTCAATAATTTTATTTTAAGCATTGACATAAAAGACGAAAAATTGCTTAACAACCTGGACCTTGATTTATGGGAATTTATTGAAAAATTTGAAAAGGAACTCGTCAAAAATAAAATTAAAACACGAGAGATAATCGCCATTGATTTATCGCAGGTCGGGACATCAAAAGGACCGAATCTCGTGTTATGCAAAAAATTAAAGGAGAAATTAAATAACAAAAAAATAATTTACGGAGGAGGCGTAAGGAATATTTCAGACATCCGGGAATTAAAGGATGCGGGGATTTACGGTGTTTTAATCGGAACGGCACTTCACTCAGGGAAAATAACAGTTGATGATTTGAAAAGTCAGGGGTTTGCTGAGGTTTAGATTGCTTCGTATAACTCAGCGATGAAACAAAAACCGACATTTTTGTCACATATAACTTAGTTATACGCAATCGTCTTTTAGAATTATGTATGGGGTTGCCACTAAAATTGCGGAAATTAAGCAATCACCTAAATAATTAACAAATTTTAAAAGCCGGAGCCATCGGGGATACCATCACCTGAATTAGGTGCAGGACCTTTCCCATTAATTTCACCCGGTCGCGGATTTTCATCGTCCCATCCGGAGCCATCGGGAATACCATCACCCGAATTAGGTGCACCAGCCATTACACTTCCACATAACATCGTTGCTACAAGCATTGTCATCAAAACAATTGCAAATATTTTTTTCATTTTATTGACATCCTTATAATATATCAATATATTAAAATTAAGAGATATTAAAGTATATCTGCTTATACCCTTCGGGAAATTTGCGAAAAGCAAACTTCAGATTATACTTAATCCGTTATCGGAAATTACAAGCGATAATTTTTAATCTTTCAATATTGAATAAAATTTTTTTATCGTTAATTTTTAATTTAGAAAAATTTACACATTTCTGAGAGGATTCTTGAGAGATCGTCTTTGTCTGAAACTGCAATACATTGATTTATAGGTACTGCATAGAATGGTCCGCGTTTGCTTTTATATTCTTTAAATTCAATTGCTTTTGATACCGGTATCCAGTACCATGTTTTAAAATGAAATTCCTGGTTTGAGAATACATACCATACTTGCAGGTTGCAGAGTTTTTGCAGTTCATTGTAGCGTTGTGTTTCGTTTTTATCTACTGCAAAATTTGAAAGATGCAGGGGTTTACGGTGTTTTAACCGGAACTGCGATTCACTCCGGGAAAATAACGGTTGATGATTTAAAAAAGTCCGGGGTTTGTTGAGGTTCAGGTTTGAGATTGCAGCATTGAACGGCAGAGTGATGATAAAAGCGGGAGCGAAAGAATAACCGCAAGAGTAATTTCAACTGCTTCCGCGCCCGTTAAAATAAAATACAATAATGAAACAACTGCTCCGCATCCTATGAGGTTAAACAGATTACTTGGGCGCCAGCCGTACATAAAGGGAAGTGCTGCAAGAACCGATGTTATGAAAAATATTTTTGCTATCCCGCAGCCGAGGTGTTCCGTGAACCTGCCTATTGAATACGAGTGAGGCAGCAAACCTAATTTTTTAAATACTATGCTCCAGTCGTGTGTTTTTTCTGTCATAGTCCCGTATTGCCCGGTCAGCGCCCCTGCAAAGGAAGTCATCCCGTAGGGGTTTTGCGCGGACTGCATGTACCACCCGTTGTATTGTATACTCATCCCGGCGCACATAATGAAAACGCAGCCAGCCAGGTAAATCTCTTTTTTCCCGAAGCATATCAAACCGGGAACTAATGTGAAAAGCATTTCATTTAAAAAACCCGCGAATGCACAAAGCAAAATGCTCCCGGAAATACAGAAAAAACCGTGACCGGCTTCGTGAACCCAGACAATTAC
>MCBE01000122.1 GCA_001723845.1 Candidatus Altarchaeales archaeon WOR_SM1_SCG | reverse complement strand
ACGAAGTCTTTAAGAAATCCTGGGAGATACCATGGTTTGGGAATAAAAAGTTGGGTTACAAGTGGGTGTCTTGAGGTAGGTGAAATTAAGGGATTTAAACGGGCTGTGAAACTCCCTGTTTAATTTCTTAAGGATGTATAAAGCACCTGCACCCAATTTCCCGGAAATTTCATTTTCTGTTGAACCTTCAACAGCCAGCGCCTTGATTACTTTTATTTCATCTTTTGTAAACTCTGGAAGTGATTTTGCAGGTATTTTTACTGTTGCATCCCCCGGAACAGGTTGTTTTTTCTTTAAGAAGATAAATAATATTGCTGTTGCGGCAATAATTAATATAATTCCAATGAAATAATTTCCCGGCAGGTCATTGTTGCTCTTCGTTTCTTCATGTTTCAGTGTTTTTAATGCAGATAAATTTTTGTATATTTCATTTTCCAGATTTTCCGTTGTTGCGTTGCCTGAACCTTCCAAGCAGGTCAGTGCCATGTCAGGAACTCTTTGTGCACCAACAGCGTCCAAAAAGATTTTTTTATCAGCATAACATTCACCCTTCTTTATATTTATAACAACAATATCTCCTGTTTCCCATATTGAGAATTCACCGGCATCTATAAGATATTCATGATTGCTTCCAACCCGCGTTATCACCATATCAAATTCTCTTCCCTCAATATATGCGGACACGCTGGAGCCAATAGCGCTTGTCCCGTCATGCCCGTCCCTGCAGTAACCCCATATTGCATGCGGGTCGCCCGCATAAGTTCCCTGAATTAATGAAAATGCCAGAAATAATAATAAAATTAAATGCTTTTTATACATTTTGAGTAATTGCATGTGATGATTACAAATTTTTACCATATTAAATTATTTATTGTTCATAATTAAAAATAACAGTGTGATAACTATGTGACAATTGTCTCAAATAATTAAAATTTATTTAAAATGGTTTATCTGAATTTAACACACTAAATTTAACAAAGTTTATTTAATTTTAATTTAATTTATTTGTAATTTATAATAACACCTAAAAAATAAAAATGGTACGAATGAGACGAAAAAAGTCGGCTGCACCTTCAGGAGGCGCGGGATTAATGAGATATTTTGATGTTGACAGCCGCGGTCCTAAAATGAGCCCCAAGTTTGTTATGAGTATTGTAATAACAATAATAATAATTGAGATAATTTTATCAATATTTTAAACCCGCGCAAAAATCAGGACGGATAAAAGAATTGAAAAAATTATAACAGGAGTTTTAATTGCAGGTCTTGTTATCATTCTTGCTGCGCTGATTTTTCTAATTGCCTCAATATTTATGCCGCATCGCTGATTTTATTTTACTTCTTTTTGAAATGATTTAAAAGAGGGCGGAATATTTTATTATAATTTTATTATACATTCTTAATAATTAACAGGAGAAAGATTTTAGCATAATGATTAATATATTTCTTTTAAATAAATAAAAATGCCTTACAAATGCACCCAGTGTGGAAAGATTTACATGGACGGTTCAGACGAACTGCGGGAAGTTGTAAAACGGGGAGGGTGCGAGTGCGGAAAGAAACTTTTGATGTATATTCGCGAGCCGGTAGAAGAGATTGAGGAAGATATAAGGCGGGAGATAGAAAAACAGGTAAGAGAAGAAAGGAAAGTTAAGGAAAAGAAGGCACTAAAAAAAGGAAAACAAAGGAAAACAAAGGAAGGGAAAAAAGAATCGGAAAAAGAAAACCCGATGTCCGATATGGAATGGCTGGATAAGGAATTTACAGATAAGGAAAAAGAGGATAAGCCGGTTTATTTTGATATTGAAACCGTCCAGCGGCTTGAAGAAGGAGAATTTAAACTTGATGTCGCATCTCTTATGAGCGGGAAGCCGTATGTCGTTAAAGCCGAGGAGGGGGTTTATTACATTCATGTGCCTTCTGCAATGAAAAAGAAAAAGGAGAGGGAGGAATGATTTTTTAATTTTATTTTAATTTTATAAAAATGGGGAACATAAAAAACAAGCATAGAATAATAAAAACAATAATCTTTGGATTAATTTTTGTCTTGGGCGTGTGCGTCAGTGCCGATGATTCTCAGGGTTTAGTAAAAAATGCAAGTATTACACCCGATGAAATATCATTCTGCGGCGAAGGATTATGTATTAAGGAAAAAGGCGGCGAAGGAAGCGGTTACGGCTCTGACTACCCTGCAAGACATGACCTTTACTCTGCCGTGTTCTTTAAGAATTCGGATATT
>MCBE01000121.1 GCA_001723845.1 Candidatus Altarchaeales archaeon WOR_SM1_SCG | reverse complement strand
GTAAAACCCCTCCCGTCTTGCGTTCTTCGCGGCAATTTTGTGAATCCATCATCTTTCAAAATCCGATCAATCGTGTTGATGCTGACTTTGAGGTTTTCTTCGCAGAGTTTATCATATATGTCATATACTGAAAGGTTCTTTTTTCTCCATGAGATTATCTTCCCAGTTACTTTTTCAGGTGTTCGCCGACCTTTTGGCCCATTCTTTTTTTCAGGGAAGAATTGCAGTTTTCCTTGTTTGAAATCTGAAACAATACCTTTGAATGTTGGGATAGCATAACCAAAACGCTTTGCGATTTTCTTCTGCGTGGCTCCTTCTTCCAGATAATATGCCCTGAGGGCATCATACTTTTTTTGATCAGGGGTGTTCGGTTCCAGAAAATATTGTTGTGGGTCCATTTTTGGTGTGTAAGTGAGTTAATAGTATATAGAATTATGATACATACTATAAAAATGGATCGGTGCTAAATTCTGTGGATGTTAGAAAAAACAGATAGATATAGCACCCTCAATAATGTGTTTTCTATGAAACCATGTAACTATAGCTCGGATTTTTGAAAATTTTAGGTGTCATGTAGGTCATACTCTGAAGAGATAACAAAATAATAACATATGTCCGCAGGTTAGTGATTTTGAGATTTTTCAGATGAAAAACTTGCAGAGAAGGTAGGGTTAATTATGATAGATAATGCCTCTGTGAAAATCCCTGTTTAATTAAATTCCAATTTTGAAATAAACTAATTTTAGTAACCATTTCCCCATCACCACACATTTTAAAAATGTCACCCAGAATAGTAAAACATTTTATCATCTCCTTGACTTCAAAACCATAAATACCAATAAAATTAATAAAATTAAAATTAAAACCGCAATTATGATTCCTGCCGTTGCAAAGGGCGCCGGGATTTCCCCTATATTTTCGGATTGTTCTGCTTCGCTCTTTTCCATCTCAATTTTCTCTGTCTCACTCTTTTCATCTTCTATTTCTTCCGTGGTTTCGGGTGCTTCATCAAGTTCCTCTTTTTTTTCCGTTTCTTCAGCCAGGTTAATTTCCGGCTCTATTAAATTTGATTGATTGCAATTTTCAATGTTCTTTTCAATATACGAAATATTTGCTCCCTGCGTTAAAAGTACATCAATTGCCAGTTTCCAGTATTTCACCGCATTGTAGCAGTCGTTTTTGTAGTAGTAGCTCGCGCCTGCATTTTCATACGCCGCACCGGTGGTATTATAATCCTTTACTTCCAGCGAATATTCAACTGATTTATTGAAATATTCCAGTGCTTCATCATACTCTTTTTTCATGTAGTAACACATCCCTGCATTGTCATAAGCAACACCTGCCATCTTATACTCTTCTGCTTTCAGGGAATATTCAGCTGATTTATTGAAATATTCCAGTGCCGTATCATATTCTTTAGTGTTGTAGTAGCAAAGCCCTGCATCGTCATAAGCAACGCCTGCCATTTTATAATAGTCAACCATGAGGGAATATTCTATTGCCTTTTCAAAATATTCCGGTGCCTTATAATAAAATTTCTCGTTGTAGTAGCAAAGCCCTGCATTGTCATAAGAAATACTTGCCATCTTATAGTCCCCTGCTTTCAAAGAATGCTCTATCGCCTTAAAAAAATAGTCCAGTGCAGTGTAATGGTCTTTTTTCTTGTAGTAGCACATTCCCGTATTGTCATAAGAAACACCCGCCGAAGCATAATCTCCCGCATCCAGGGAATGATCTATCGCTTTTTTAAAATGTGTTAATGCCGTATCATAATCTCCCTTGTTGTAGTAGCAAAGCCCGGAATTATCATACGAAACCGCGGCAGAAGCGGAATCATTTACCTCTAAGTATTCCTCTGCTTCTTTTATATACTCATCACAGTCCTCTGCAAAAACCGCCTCAACAAAAATAAGACAGATCATTAGAACAAATAAAATATTTAAATTTATTTTAATTTTTGTTTTCATAAATATACTATTAAATTTTCCTTTTTATATTGTAATTGTCGTATATTTTTAAATCTGCGGTTCAGTGTCTAAATTATCAAAAATTATTGACTTGTCACACATCGCGATTAAAATTTGTTCAAGGTCTTCGGGCAGTTCCTTTTCAATAGCAAGAAGTATCCCGTCCACGCCTTCCAGCCGCAGCTTGTTTATTAAAAACATCGCGAATTCCTTTACCGAACCCGGGCTGTTGTAAATTAAAAGAGTTGATATTGAATCCATTATAATGAATTTTTCATCGGATTCTATTCCACTGAGTAAAGAACCGATATGCATACTTATCTCTTCAAGAGATGCCGGGTTTTCAATGTAAGTGCAGGTCCCGGCGCTGTGTTCTCCCGACATAAAAGAGATACAGTCAATAAATAACAGATTTTTTGTGTCAACGCTTCTTTTCTGCATTTCTCTTGTGATAAACCTGTAAGGGCGGCTTGCCGTGATATACACCCCCGTTTTACCTTTCTTCAGCATAAGATTTGTGGAATTTATCGCCGTATCAAAATATTTTTCCGGCGGCGTGTTCAATAAAACCACAAATTTGTCTGTCACGGCTTCAAATTCTTCACTGACTTTACTTTTTGATTTCATAACGATATGTTTTATTGCACTATTAAACTATATGATCCGGGTATTTAGTTGCCAGGGGTTAGTTGCTCTGGGGATTTCCGGGTTACACGAGGAAATATCGCGAGCGTAGCGACGCATATTGGACTAATCCCGGACCCCTAATTTTTTATTTTATTATTAATTAATTTAATATTTTTTCCTTTCTTCCCGACCCGATATCAGTTTACCGAATGACGACGGTTTCCATACAAAATTTATGCCTTTTTTTTCTTTCTCTATTAATCCCATTTTTTCCAGTTTATTAAGTATTCTCTGGATATATCTCAATTCGGATTTTTCCTTGACTTTCCCGGGTTTTTCAGGAAACAAAATTTTACTGCATTCTTTTTTTATAATATCCAGTAAATTTCTTGCACCGATTTCCTCTTTTTCCATTATTTTTTTTAAAACAAATATTTCATTTTCATTGAGATTTGCAAAGGGAAAAATCGGGATGGCAAGGTGTTTCATTTCAACATCGGATACCGGGGTTAGCACCTTTACCTTTTCCATGCAGGCGGCAATGTAGACCCCTGTCGTAATTATCGGGTTTGCAGGCAGTAAAAGAACGCTGACATCATCATGTTCTTTTTTTGCATCTGAAATCAAACCCGCGGCAGAACTTACAACCGAACTTGCATCATCCTTGATAATAGGTCTTACATCCGTAATTAACCCTAATTCGGTGAATAAATCTTTATAGGATTCGTCTTCATCCATAAGTATTATTTTATTTGCCCCCAGCCGGATAGCGGATTTAATTGTATTTTTTCCATGCCCCTCAACCGGATAGGTAATCATGCAGCCGCGTTTGTCCATGGTTAATGATTTAATTAAAATTTAATTTAAATGAAAATTTTAGTTGTATTTTAGTTGTATATTATATTATACGATAAAGAAGTTAATAAATTAAAAACATTTTTTTGTCGCTGCGACAAAAAATTGTCGCAGGAATTTTTTAGAACCCGTCCTCTTCAAGTACCCCCTGGTTATCGGGGGTTAGTTGTCAGGAGATTGCTAATCCCTGACCCCTGTTCACTAATCCCTGATTTTTTACTTGACCGGAAGCGTGAATATAAACTTACTTCCTTTACCCAATGCACTTTCAACTCTTATGTTTCCATGATGTGCCTCAACAATATTTTTGCATATCGCAAGTCCCAAGCCCGTGCCGCCGTATTTGCTGCCTACCTGGAAAAATGCACCAAATACCCTTTTCTGGTTTTCTTCTGAAATACCAATTCCTGTGTCTTCAACTGAAATAATAACATTATTTTTTATTTTCTCTGCCCGAACAGTGATTTTCCCGTTCTCGGGGGTGAATTTAACCGCATTTCCAATGAGGTTCCCTATAACCTGGTTTATCCGGTCTTTATCGCATTTAACAGGTGGCATTGCCATTGGATATTTTTTTATAAGGGCAATATGTTTTTCCTTTGCCGAAAGTTCCATATTCTCCACGGACTCTTCAATAATATCACAAATATTATGTTCAGTCATCTCAAATTTTAAGACGCCTGCCCGCATCCGGGAAATGGTTGTTATATCATCCGTCAGTCTGATAAGCCGATTTGTGTTTTTGAGTATGGTTTCAACACTCTTTCTCTGCTTTTCATTCATTTCCCCGAAATATTCCTGTAACAATAATTGACTTTTACCTTTGATGGGCGTTAACGGATTTTTAAGGTCGTGGGCTGCTGATGAGAAAAATTCATCTTTCATTTTGTCTAATTCCTCAAGTTGCTTTACTTTTCGTAATGCTTCTTCCTTTTGCTTTCTAGCTGTAATGTCAAGCATCACGCCATTCCAGAGAACTCCTTCACCATCTATGGGATGTGGAGTTGCTGATGTGCGCAGCCATTTTTCCTCTCCTGTTTTTGTTTTTATTCTAAATTCTCCTATCCAGTTTTCAAGTGTCTTTGCCGACTTCTTAATTGAGTCCTTTACTGATTCAATATCGTCCGGGACAATTGTATCAATTGCTTTAGATGCATCATTTACAACATCTTCCGGCGATAATTCCCATATAGCATTTATTCCGCGGCTTACATACGGAAACGAATAAGCACCATCCTTTGAAACCCTAAATTGATACACGATTCCCGGAATATTGGCGGCTATTTCCCTGTGCCTTGCTTCACTTTTTTCAAGTGCAATTTCCAGTTGTCTTTTCTCGGTAATGTCTTGCTGGCTTGCCCACATTCTTATCAGGAAGCCGTCTTTAACAATACCTATGCAATTATTAGTAATATACTTATCATTGCCGTCTTTATCATATTCATGAGATATTGCATTCATTATACGATAATCAGAAGCGATCCATGCCTTTGCAAACGCGATATTTTCGGGGTCATCATCTGTCTGGTGAAGTTCAATAAGTCGCATTCCTGCCAGTTCTTCTCCCTTTGAAAGACCATACATTTGCGCCATTTTATCATTACACACAGCCATATAACCATATTTATACATAAGTTTGATTTGTTCATCATCAGGTAAGTCAATTGGAATTGGGTTTTCAAATTCAAGAAGATAAATACCCTCGCCAGAGTGTTCAACAAAACTGCGGTAGCGTTCTTCACTTATGCTTAATTCTTTCTCTATTTTCTTATACTCTTTCTCTATTCCCTTCTGCTTAGTAAGTTTTCGCTGAAATTTCTGCAATTCATTTATGAGTTGCTCTTTTGTGTAATCTTTATATTCCATTTTATTTAATTTTAAATTAGATTTTTGAATAGTTAAAATGAATCTTATTTTTACATTAGTTAGAACAATATACTTCCTAAAAATGCCAGAATTCCAATTACTATTAATTCCCCATCAACAATTATGTAACTAAGGAATTTTGCATCTATTTTGTTAAGTAAGTAAAGATAACCATAACAGTAAATTGTACTTAAATTTATTAGGTGTGCTAATGGTGGAAGCAGCCCATTGAGCGTTGCCATAAATATAAATATTCCAAGTAATGTATTTAAAATTACAAGAAATATTAATGTTTTACGAACACCAAAAACTGATGGAATCGTAAGTATTCCTTTTGCTTTATCACCTTTAACATCTTTGAAATCAAAAAAAATATTGTTTATAATTATTCTAAACAATATAAATATGAATATAACCCACGCTGTTTCTGTAATCTTTAAATCAAAATAAATCACCGGAAGGAAAACTGATATTAATGCCCATGCCAATGCAACCGTTATGTTCTTTATTCCAATTATCTCTTTTAATCGCCTATATTTAGATATGGTTGCCGGAATCCATTTTACTCCATACAGTAAAAAAAGGATTAAAAATAATAACACTACTCCAACCATTTTTATTCCACTAACATAATAAGCAATAAAAAGTGCACTCAAATAAGCAATTGGAATACTGGGGATTAAATATTTTTTATATTTCTCAAAGGATGTAGCTCGCTCCGGAGCATTTATCTCGTCTTCTGCTTTATCAGTAATTATTCCAAGAGTATATATTGAATAAATTGTAAGAAAGATGATGATCATTAACTCGTGTCTTGGTTCAACTCCGAAAAGCAAACACGAAGCATACACTAAACATGCCCCACATAATGACATATATACCGAACAATTATTTACAATAAAATCAAAAATTTTCATTTTATTCTCCTTTTCTCCTATGTCTTTTTTTATATTCCTCAATTGAATTAATCATATCGTTCTTTGTGATTTCGGGGATATGTTTTTTTAGTAAATGTGCTTCTGCATAACCACACTGCAACGGAACAAAATTGCTCAGCCGCTTTTCACCGCTTGTTCTAATTACCATATCCAGATGTTCATTAACCCATAAATGGTTCATAAAATTCTCATGGTCTTTTTTTACGGCTTGTTTTATTTCATCTTGCGGATTGTATGCTATCAAAAGGTTTAAAATGCGTTTTTTATATTTTTTACTTTTTTCACATATCTCACTTAACGCGTTCTTATACTCTTGTGACAATCTATCATCCATTATACCTGCGTGAACTACCCGACACTCATATTTTTCAATTATTTCCGGGAGAAGGAGTTGTAACAATTTTGTCTCTGCGTCCATCACACTATTTAATTCGTATTCTTTTCTATTAAGATTATGTGTGCTTAACAGATAGATTGTCATAATTTTTATGTTATTATCAAAAGCAACAGTTATAGCGTCTGTTATCTTTTGCATTGTGAGCCAATAGCCATCCGGTAAGGAAATATTGTGTCTTTTTGACCATCTTCTTGTTCCATCCGGGATTAATCCGATATGGTTTAAGTCATTCATTTTATATCTGTAATACGGTCTAATATGGATTAAAATTATAATGCAAATTCATCATTCTAAATCGCACAATCCCTGCAAGTTCCATTAATAGTAATTTATTGCATTAAAATTCGTATTTGAACCCCCATTTGTCGTTATCTGACTCTAAATATACAATCTCATCAGTGAACATCTCAATACTTCTTCTAAGAGGACCCGCACTTTCTTTCTGAAATGGAAATATGCCTTTGCATTCTGCAACATCAAGTTTTGTCATCAAGAGATGCATGAGTTTAAGCACATCCGTATGCTCATAATAAGTTGATAAAACAGAAGGGGAATCAATTAATGCGACATCAATTTCCTGCTTGCGAAAAACATCAAATATTGCTGTTTTTATTTCATCCGATGCTTTTGGTGATGACACATAAATACAATTTTCTGTTGAATTTACATCCCCTGCTGTTCTTGTAATACAGTCAATAAAGTAAAATTTATCAGGATTTATGTGATTCTGCTTAAATTTACCGACTAATTTTTTGTATGGTTTGTTAATGCTTATGTAAAGAATTTTATTATACTCTTTACCCAGATTACCTGCCGCATTTATTAACATTTCACCATATTTTGCATCCGGGATAACCATGCCGATTACTGCATTCTCTGCCAAAATTTCTTTAAAATTTTGTGGCATTTTCATTCCAGTATTTTTTTAATTCTCATTACGAGGTCGTCCGCATCAAATGGTTTTATGATGTAATCCAGGACATTCAATTCCTTCAAAATTTCCACCCCCCTCTTTTTGAATGTTGCTGAAGTAAGAACTGCTATCTTTGTGTCCCTTAATTTTGAATTTTCCCTTATTTTTTCAATCACCATCCTGCCGTCCAGTTCGGGCATGAAAAAATCCATCAAAATCAAATCAACCTGTTCTTTTTCCAGTTTTTTCAGGCATTCATCCCCGCTGATCGCGTCGATAACATCATAACCCTTACTTTCTAATATATCCGTAACTACTTCAATAACATCCGGCTCGTCATCCACCACCATTATCTTGTACATTTTTTAGTGTCTTTTGTGGTATATTAAATTATTGCATTTATATTATATTAATTATTGGTTTTAAGCGTAAATAAATGTTAATCTAATAATTTTAATTATAATTATGGCAGCAGGAAAAATACTTCGGTCACAAAAGAACATATTTACGGTTGCTAAATGGGAAATTTTTCGCCCGGCAAAGTCAAAGTTCTCTTTGTTTAGTTTTATTGTCTTGATTGCAAGTATGATTGTTCTTCCCTTAACGCTTTCAAATCTTTCCTTTGAACCCGGTGAAATGCTGATTGTCGGCTCCTATCATCTTTACAAAATACAGACAAACGATAAAAATCTATCGGAGAAATTAACGATTTTTCCGGAGTTTGATGTTTCGCATTCAGAATACATGGGAGATGAGAAATACGATATATACATAGAAAGAAAGAATAATATTTTTAATTTTCATGTTGCAGACACAAACAAGGGATACTCGGCATTAAGCGCGCTTAAAACCAATCTTGAGAAATTAAACAATAAAGCGATTGATAAATCAATAGAGGAAAATGAAAGCTTGAGGTATCTTTTAAAGCCGGTAATAATAACTCTCACATACATTGAACAAGAACCAATCGCAAGGGAAACGATTGAGAGAATAGACGAGGCAAAAAAAACTACAGGGACAGAAGCAGGCATGGAAGGAGAAGAAGGAGAAGAGGCAGGAGAATTAATAAAAAATTTAACATCCTCCGGTAAGGTTTCCGAAGTAGAGCCGGGCGATTTGAATCTTCCCTTCCCTTTTGAAAACATATTTCTTTCCTTTATCTTAATAGCACCTGCATTTTTCTTTTCAATGTTCTTTGCCTCGTCACTTTTGCGGGAAAGAATTGAAAGAAGGGGTGAAGTGATACTTTCGGCACCCCTGAGAAATTCCGAAATCCTTGCAGGCAAGATGCTTCCCTATCTTATCCTCACGACAATAGTTTCAGGCGCTGCGAGTTTCTTTCTTGAAAATTTCACGATTTTTGTTGTAATTACAATTTTTATTTTAACCGTTGTTTTATTCACGACGACTTCTCTTGTGGTGCTTTTAACAAGAAGCCCGGAAAGTGCGAATTTTATTTTGATTTTTATTTACCTCGGATTTTTTGCCTACCTGTTTTACCCGCTCATGTTTGCAGGAATAGATACACCTGACATTTCAATGCTCTCCCCGATTACCGCGATGATGCAGGTAGAAGAAACAGGAGTCATGGCTTTTTTTGAAATACTTTACCCGAGTATTTTCCTGTCAATAATTTTATTTATATTTTCCGCTGCACTCTTCAAGGACGATGTGCTTTTCACTGAAAGAAACGCGCTTGATAAGGTCTCAGACATTTACGAATTCGTTTATTTTAAAAAAATTCCATACACCGGAACGGCATTATCAGGGATATTAGTATTTCCCATGGTCTTTGTAATTGAAATTTTTCTTTTATTTTTACTTTTCCCCCTGGGTTACAAATTTTTGTTTATCGTTCTTCCGCTGATGATTATTGTTGAAGAATTCGCAAAGGTATTCGGGGTCAAATCTCTAATATTAAAGAAAAAAATCAAGAACGGCTTTGTTCACGGGATTTTTGCAGGACTCGGGTTTTTTGCAGTAGGAAAATTTGTTGCAGCATCCATTATGGAACATGTAACACCGGCAGGGCAGGCACTCTTGACCGCGGGCGGATATGCTTCAGGGCTATCCCTGCACCTTGCGGCTGCCTTATTAGTACAGATGCTCTGCACAGGAATTGCAGGATACGGGCTTTCAAAGACAAACGGGTTATGGGCGGTAAAATCCGCCGGCTTTTTTGCAGCAGCGGTTTTAATCCATCTTGCGTATTATGTTTTTGTTATTACTGCTATGCTGTAAGTTGCAGTGTTTCCCGTAAACAAGGATTTAACTTTTTCAGGAAAATCCGGAACAAAAAATTTAATTTGAAATTTAATTTCTTTTAATGAATCTCTGCATATAGTTTAAAACTAAAAAATTCACTCCGGCAGGTAAAAAGTGCCTGCGATTTGCTCAAATAAAGGTGCATACTTTCCAAACGAGTAGGCAGGTCCAGAGAAACTGATAACCGCAACAAATGCGTCTTTTTTGACCCATATATCCATTTCTTTTGTTGGCAGTTCACCGATCACACCGGTAGAACCGAGGTCTGTATAAATATGTTTTACGGCAGGTATCTCGTTTATATTGATGTCTTCAACAGAATTCATTTTATAACCTTCCGGTTTGTCAATCCAGTTTGTCCATTCCTTATCAAAGAACTCGCGAGCAGAAAGACCGCTGTTTTTCTCAACATCCCCGGGCGGGAGGATTTTAACATCCAATCTAAAATCATCAACATTATCGCCGGTTATAATTATTTTTTTAAGATTTATGCCTTCCTGACCTGAAAAAACCATATCCCAGTCAGACGGGTAATATATGCTCCAGTTAATCTTGGTATCCTTGTATGTCTTGAATCCTTCCGGGACAGGAGGTGCGGATTTTTTTTGCGGCTCTTCTTCTGCGGGAGTATCTTCCTCTGACGCAGCCGGCTCTTTTTGTTCCTGCTTCGGGGTTTGTTCCTGTGTTCCTGTTTGTTTTTCTGCAGGCGGTTCTTCTTGAATTTCTGTTTTATCCTCGCCGATGCATCCGCCTATTAAAATAATTCCGATAACAAGTACAGACAATATTGCCAGTGCTTCTGCCTTTTTTGTATTTATTTTCACTTTTTTTATTTTTAAATTAAATTATTATTATTATTATTATTATTATTATTTAGTTATTATTATTTAGATTAATAAAAAAATATTAAAACCATAATATATGGAGTTCATGCCCCCTAACTCTACAGTATAGGATTTCAGCCCGGATTTTATAAAAATTCCCATTTAATTTTATCTAAATTATTTTAAATTTATTCTCAATTATTAATATGGATTATGAAAGTGCCGCAAAAAGCAGGGGGTGTATGATAACATACCCTGCAGACGGTCATAAAAGAAATGCAATTAACTTCGCAATTAAATCGGGAGTAAATAAAGTAATCCTGACCGGTGAAGACAGGCATTATAAAACTTTGTTTGACAATTTTGGACTAAGCACCGTGGTTAAATCAATCCCGACCGATGATGTAAATTCGGTTATAGGTTCTGTCGCAGGCATAATTTCGGATGTTAAAAGAGACCATGATGAGGTAAGTGTTCTTTTGCTGCCTTCCGAACCGGTAATTGTCGTGGGAACATATATTGCCGCCTGTATTGAAAAAGTTAAAGTTCACGCACCCGTATCTTATCCCGATATGAAATGCTGTTTGATGCCGCTTTTTCCTTTTGTGGAACTTAATGAAACCGAAAGATTTGTTTTAGCAAAAATAATAATAAAAAGAGAAATTGATACGAAAAATTTATTTGAAATAATAAAGGAAGAGGAAAAATGCGATATGCTGTACTCGGAATCTTCAGGGACACATAAAGATGATTCCATGCTGAAATGCCTCAGGAGAATATTAAATAAATTAGAAAAAAGAGGGCTTTTGAGTAAAGAAAAAAAAGGAAGGTATTTTGTATGGAATTCAACAGTATTCGGTAAATTTATTTTTTAATTAATTTAACCGATCAGGATCCCGTCCTCTGTTATTTCAAATTTATGAATGTTTGCATCCTGTTTTATGCCCCGCATTTTTTCAATAATAATAATCCTGTTTATTCTATCGCCCATAATCGCCTTTTTCAAGACAACAACGCCGTCAAGCACAAAGTTCTCAACATTAAGCCGCGTGGTCATTCCAGCCATTTCCGGGCGCTCGGCAGTAATAATTGATGTACAATTCATATCTTCAAGTTTTGCTGCGATTTTATGTAATGCTCGTCTTACCGCAATATGTTTTTCAAATTGTAAAAGAATGGTTGTGGAAGGGTCAATTACTATGCGTTTTGCATTTATCTTTTTTGCGGCATTTTCAATATCATTCATTAAACTTCCCAGACCAAATTCGGTTGACGAGTCGCCGATGTCTGTGATCCATTTTCTTGATGCGTCAATAAAAATCAATTTCCCTTCTTTTTCAAGTTTTTCTAAATCCCACATGAACCCTGATACTGCTTTTTTAATTTTTCCCGGGGACTCTTCGCAGGCAACAAAAACCCCCGGCTCGTTAAATTTTGTTGCTCCTTCATAAAGATATTGAATGCAAAAAATTGTTTTTCCCGTTCCGCTGCTTCCTGAAAGAAGCACCGTCCAGCCCCTCGGAAGCCCTCCCGCTAAAAGGTCGTCAAAGCCGGCAATTCCCGTCGGGGTTTTCTGGATTTGTTCCATGATTGTGTATTTAATTTAGGTAATTTAGGAGATTATATAAAAATAATTACTTTTAAATAAAAATATAGATTGAATTAAAATATAGATTGAATTAAAATATAGATTGAATTTCATTTAAAGGTTTAAGCTTAATAATTTAATGAACCTGGAAACTTTTGTTAAAATTTAAATTTTAAGATCAATGTCAAATAAAGCATTATATGTTAAAATGACTGAAATACGCGTGGATGTTACAGGCGAAACCTGCCCTGTGCCGCTGGTTGAGACGCGAAAAGCTCTGAGAAAAGCCTCACCCGGCGACATAGTTGAAGTTACGGGAACCCACCCCGCCTCCAAAAAAGAGATACCCATGGCAGTTAAGGCTTTGAATCTTGAGCTTATGGAAGTTAATGAGGAGCAGGGAGTCTGGAAAATCAGGATACGAAAATAAAACAACAGGAAAAATAGGCGAATAACTAAAGTTACTCGCGATATTTTTTATCACAAAAAATTCATATAGTTTATAGTACGATAAAAAATGAATGATAAAGCAACAATAATAGTACACAGCGGGGATCTTGACAAGATATACAGCGCACTTATCGTAGCTAACGGAGCGCTTTCGATGGGAATGGAAGTATCGCTTTATTTCACGTTCTGGGGGCTTTCCCGCCTCAAGAAAGGCGAACTTGAAAAAGGACCTCTTTCCCGAATGAACCTGATGGGTATCGGAAGCCGGATGGTGAAGAGCAGGATGAAAAAAGCAAACGTTGTTTCGCTGGAAAGACTGCTTTCTGACTTCAAGGAACTCGGCGGGAAAATCATCGCATGCGAGATGACGATGGAGATAATGGGCATAAAAGCGGATGACCTGCGAAGCGACCTTATAGACGAGTACGGCGCCGTTGGAACATACATACAGGAAGCTAAGGAATCAAAGATAAACCTGTTCATATAAAACAAAAAAATAAAAATAATAATTAAAAATAATAATTAACATAACATGCCTGAAAAAACCAGTTACCTTGACAATGCAGCAGCAACCCGGCTGGACGAAAGAGTGATGGATGCCATGAAACCATACTTCTTTGACATATACGCGGTCGCAACGTCCGAATTCGGCTACTCGCTCGGAATAGAAGCCCGCGAAGCAGTGGATAATTCAAGGAATATTATTGCAAACGCGCTGGGAGCAGATAGTGATGAATTCATATTCACTTCGGGAAGCACCGAGTCAGGTAACATCGCACTCAAAGGAGTTGCGCTTGCTCTCGGCAATAAAAAAGGTAAGCACATCATCGTGTCAAAAATAGAGGACTTCCCGGTTCTCCAAAGCGCAAAAGCACTTGAGAAACAGGGGTTTTTCGTAACGTACCTTAACGTTGACAAAGACGGATTTGTTGATCTTGAGCAGCTTAAAGAGTCAATCACGGGCGAAACCATACTTGTCTCAGTACAGCATGCAAACCAGGAAATCGGAACGGTGCAGGATATTGAAGAAATCGGGAGAATATGTCGGGAGAAAAAAACATTTTTCCATACCGACGCAACCCACACGTTCGCCCGGCTGCCCATTGACGTGAAAAAAATACAGGCGGACATGATAACCGTTTCAGCAAATACAATCCACGGACCTAAAGGCGTTGGCGGTCTTTACATCAGGAAGGAAACACCCGTCGCCAAGTGGATGGACGGGGGCTTTCAGGAATTCAATTTGCGCGCGGGTCAGGAAAACATACCCGGAGCAGTCGGGTTTGCAAAAGCAGTTGAGCTGGTAACTCCTGAAGAGAACGCAAAACTTAAAGATATGCGCGACCGGCTGATTGACTTGGTTCTTGAAAAAATACCTCACACAACATTGAACGGGCACAGGACAAAGAGGACCCCCCAGAATGCGAATATAACGTTTCATTTCGTGGAGGGTGAATCACTCACATTGCACCTTGACATGCGGGGGTTTTCGGTAAGCACGGGATCAGCATGCTTCAGCCGTTCGCTTGAGTCCAGTCACGTTATTCGCGGTATAGGCGGGGACCATGAGCGGGCTCACGGCTCCCTGAGGTTCACATTCGGGAGATACAACAGCATGGATGATGTGGATTCTGTTGTCTCGGCATTGGAGGATATTGTGCGCTCCCTGAGAAAAATCAGTCCCCTTGGCAAAAAAGATTGAAATAACAGTTAATTATATAATTGAAAATGAAATTTCCATACAGTGAAAAAGTGCTTGAGCACTTCAGGAATCCGAGAAACGTAGGTAAAATAGATGATGCCGACGGTAAGGCGACCGTGGGCAGTCCTGCATGCGGCGATATGGTGGCGGTTTACATAAAAGTTGACCCTAAAGACAGCAGGATAAGTGATGTGAAATTCGAATCTTATGGATGCGCTTCCAACATAGCAACAGGCTCTATAATCACCGAGCTTGCTAAAGGCAGAACCCTTGAAGAAGCTAAGAGTATCACGTGGACTCAGGCGTCTGACGCTCTCGGCGGTCTTCCGAAAATCAAGGCTCACTGCTCTGTTCTCGCGGTTGACGGGCTGCGCTCTGCAATCCAGAACTATGAGGAAAAGCACGGTCTTGTCAAGGACATGACACCAACTACGGTTGATGTCGTGCGAAGGCGGCTCGGGAAAGTTATGAATCCTCTTACCGGTCTTGATATGGTGCGCACAAACCTTGTCAAAGAAATAGAAATAAAGGACGGTGAAGTCAAAATTGTCGTTGACCTCCCGGATAATCACCAGTTCGCACCCAACATAAAAGAGGAAGTCATTGATAAAATAGAGTCGCTGTGGGACGTGAAAAAGGTTGTCGTGGAGTTTACTGAATAAAATATTAATTCAATTTTTTTGACTTTGCAGGATTCAATGTTATCTAAAAATATATAAAAATTCATTCCTAAGTTAAATAATGAACAAAAAAGTCAACGCAGTTAAAGTGGAAAACGGCAGCGTTATAGAGATTGAAGATGAAGTTGCAGTTGAAAAAAAATTAAAGATTTACCTTAACGATAAATTTATTGCAAATTTAACTATTTCCCCGGGTTATGAAAAGGAGCTTGGAATGGGCTTTTGCGTGGGCGAGGGATTCATAGATGCGGGTTCGATAAAAGACGCCTGTGCAGATGAAAATTCAGTGAAAGTTTATACTGATGATAAAAATTTCGAATTTAAATTTGAATTATATCTTTCATCAGACTGCATGGCAGGATTCAGACCAAAAAAGATAACGAAAGGTGACGAACCCTATGACGTTACGGTATCTGACGTTTCTGTCCCACCCAGTTTAACGGTGGATTCCGGGAAAATTTTTCAAGGCATGCGAGAGCTTCAAAAGAAAGCGGTTATGTGGAAAAAAACAGGCGGCTTTCACATAGCAGGACTCATGCACGGGGACGATTTTAACGATATTATTGTGGTTGAGGATATAAGCAGGCATACTGCGGCAGATAAGGTGATAGGGATTGGAATAACAAAGGGACTGGACTTTGGGAAGTGCGTCCTCTTAACTTCGGGGCGGATCCCTGGAGACATTGTTGTAAAACTCGCGAGAGTCGGGATACCGGTTGCTGTAACCAGAACTTCCGTAATTGATTCAGGAATTAAAGTAGCGGAAAATACAGGAGTTACACTTATCGGTTTTGCAAGAGGGAACAGGATGAACGTTTACACTCATAAAGAGAGAATAATAATATACTAATATAATAATAATTAAAATCAAAAGATGGAAAAAATTTATCTTGATAATGCCGCGACAACCCCTGTTGCAAGAGAAGTCCTTGATGCGATGATGCCGTACTTTTCCGAAAAATACGGGAACGCTTCATCCATTCACTCCTTTGGAACGGAAGCAAAAGAGGCGCTTGAAGATGCCAGGGAGAAAATTGCAAATAAATTAAATGCAAACCCTTACGAGATCGTTTTCACATCCGGGGGAACCGAATCTAACAATCTTGCTTTGAAGGGTGCTGCACTTTCCAACAGGAAAAAAGGCAACCACATAATAACAACAAAAATAGAGCACGGTTCCGTTCTCAAACCTTGCAAATGGCTTGAAAAACTGGGTTTTGATGTTTCGTATCTTGACGTTGACGAATATGGACTCGTTGATCCGGAGAACTTTGAAAATTCAATAAGGGACGAAACAATTATGGTTTCGGTGATACACGGTAACAACGAGATAGGTACAATACAGGACATTGACGAGATCGGGAAAATCGCACGTGAGAAGGAAATTTATTTCCATATTGACGCGTGCCAGTCATTCACGAAGACAGGCATAAACGTTGAAACACAGAATCTTGATATGGTGACTATAAACAGTCATAAGATATACGGCCCCAAGGGCATTGGCGCGCTGTATATCAGGGAGGGCGTGAAAGTTGATCCTTTAATTCACGGCGGCGGGCATGAAAGAAAGCTTCGCGCGGGAACGGAAAACATACCCGGGATAGTGGGTTTTGCAAAGGCAGCGGAAATCACAACCCCTGGTGATGTTGAAAAAATGAGGGAATTAAGAGATTATTTAATTAAAAGAATAATTAATGAAATTCCCAATTCAAACCTAATCGGGCATCCGCAGAAGCGGCTTTGCAACAACGCGAATTTCACGTTTAAATTCATTGAAGGCGAGTCAATGCTTATGCTGCTCGACCAGGCAGGAATTTGTGTTTCGACCGGCTCAGCGTGCTCATCTCATGCGCTTAAGCCAAGCCACGTGCTTCTTGCGACAGGCATTCCCCCGGAGGATGCGCACGGGAGTCTCAGACTCAGCCCAGGTAAATACAACACCCTTGAGGAAATGGATTATACAGTCGTGAATTTAAAGAAAATTGTTGGACGGCTGAGGGAGTTAAGCCCTTTTAAATAAAATTTGTTTAAAATTAAAAATGTACTCGGAAAAAGTAATTGATCACTTCACAAACCCCCGTAACGCGGGTGAACTAAAAAACCCCGATGGCGTCGGGCTGGCTGGAAACCCCGTTTGCGGGGACGTTATGAAGATAACCATAAAAGTCAGGAAGGAGAACTGCAAGGATTTTATTGACGATGTCAAGTTCAAGACAATGGGCTGCGCTGCGGCTATTGCAACTTCTTCAATGGTTACGGAGCTTGCGAAAGGGAAAACAATTAACGATGCGATGAAGATAACCCGAATCGACATTTCCGATGCTCTCTGCGGGCTTCCGCAGGTAAAAATGCACTGCTCCAATCTTGCGGCTGACGCATTGAACGAGGCAATATACGATTACATGTCCAAAAGAAACCTTACGATACCGGATGATCTTGAATCGCGGCATAAAAAGACGATAAAAGAAACAGAAGGCACAGGACACAAACACGATGATGCGGATGCGCCCGTTGATGAGTGCGGGTAATTTTAATAAAAATTTTTTGTGAATTTTTTATTTATTTAAATCTAATATATAATCGTTAACAATTGTTAATTAATTTATAAAATGAAAGTACCCTGTGAAACAATCGTATGGAACCTGCTCCCGACACTGCGAGCGGAAATAGCAAAGTCTCTTTTGAATGAAAATTTATCGCAGAGCGATGCGGCGGAAAGGCTTGGGCTATCGAGAGCGGCTGTCTGCCAGTATTTGAAAAATAAGCGGGGAAATGAAATAAACCTTGATGTTGAATCTAAAAAAGAAATAGAGTTTTTTGCAAAAAGAATAGCAAGCGAAGAGATTTCACCGGAGGAAACCGTCAAGGGGATATGTGATTTGTGCAACAAGCTCAGGAAATCTTTAGTGGATAAAAACATCGGGGAATGCCCTAAATAATAAGAACGTAAATTAAGAATTAATTAAAACATGGACATAATCAACGAAATGTATGTTAAAAAAATTAAGGAACTCAAGGAAGAGAAAAACGCGATAATTCTCGCGCACAACTACCAGCGCCCGGAAATACAGGACATCGCGGACTTCGTCGGCGACTCCCTCGGGCTTTCGATTGAAGCAGGCAAAACAAAGGCGGACGTGATTGTATTCTGCGGCGTTGATTTCATGGCTGAGACGGCGAAAATAATAAACCCGAAAAAGATGGTTTTGATACCCGAAAAGGCATTGTGCCCGATGGCGATGATGCTTTCGCCGGAGCAGATCAGGGAAGTTGCAGTAAAGCATCAGAGCGTACCTGTTGTTTTGTACGTGAACACGCATGCTTCCTGCAAGGCGCTCGCTGACTACGCATGCACTTCTGCAAATGCTGTGAAGGTCGTGGACTCAATTAAATCGGATACCGTAATATTCGGGCCCGATGCAAATCTTGCCGAATACGCGCGGAGGAAAACGAAAAAAAATATAATTCCAATTCCCGAATACGGTATGTGCCCCGTTCACCACCAGATTTCAACAAGCGACGTGAATCGCGCAAAGAATCTCCACGAGAACGCGATAATTGTCGTGCATCCCGAAACAAGACCTGAAATATGGGAATTAGCTGATTACGTCGGTTCCACGGAGCAGATGATAAAATATTGTAAAAATTCACCCGGCAAAGAATTCATAATAGGAACGGAAAACGGGATACTCTACAGGATGAAAAAGGAAATGCCTGAAAAGGAATTTTATCCCGCTTCAGATACCGCGATATGCACGAACATGAAGATGACGACACTTGAAAGCGTTTTTAATTCACTGAAATACAATAAATTTGAGATAAATCTCGACGAGGAAGTTATGAATAATGCGCGCAAAGGTATTGAACGAATGCTTGAGATGGTTTAAAGTAAAAAATGAAAGTCATATCACTTAATATAAGCACAGCGAAGGGAACGAGGAAAACTCCGCGGGAGAGCATTGAATTAATTGAAAATTCGGGCGTTTTTGGGGATGCGCATTCGGGACCGTGGCACAGGCAGGTGAGTCTACTTGGTGCAGAAAGCATTGAAAAAGCACGGTCGTGGGGGCTTACTGTAAACCCCGGGGACTTTGCAGAGAACATAACAACAGAAGGCATTAATCTTGTTTCGCTTCCAATCGGATCGGTAATCGAGATTGGAGACATCATTCTTGAGGTCACGCAAATCGGTAAAACCTGCCACGACAAATGCGACATATTCAGGCAGTTGGGTAAATGCGTGATGCCAAAAGAAGGCATATTCGCAAAGGTCGTGCATGGGGGAGTTATTAAAAAAGGTGATGGGATTCGCATAATCTGATAAAAAGAAATATAAGTGCGGCATCAGAAAAAACCTGTAACAAGATTTGCAGGACATGTAAATTAATTAAAAAATTAAGATAATAATCAACAAACCATCAATAAATTAGCATGGATGAACTGAAAACCATTCAAAAACATATTGAGAAATTAAGTAAAAAATTTGACGGGAAATTTGCTGTTTTATTTTCCGGCGGAATTGACAGCGGGCTTGTTGCTTATGCTGCAAAGGATTTTGCCGATGCCTTAACAATTGATTCCGAATTCACTTTCAGGTACAAAATAGAGGATGCGAAAAGGTTTGCAGGAAAACATGGGATACGGCACAGGGTTATTAAAGTAAACTGCCTGGATGAAAAAATTAAAAACAATCCCCTGGAGAGGTGTTATTTATGCAAGAAAAAAATCATAAGGGAAGTGAAAAAATTGAATTATGATTTAATTCTTGACGGCACAAACGCAGGTGATTTAAAGGATGCAAGACCCGGGATAAAAGCGCTGGGTGAGGAAAATGTCGTATCGCCGCTTGTTGAATTAAAATTCGGCAAGAAAGAAATCAGGAAGGTAATGGAAGAGATAGATAAAGATTTTTCCTTAAAGCCGCATGAATCCTGCATCGCGACAAGAATCCCGTTCAATTCCGGAATAAATGCCGAAAGATTAAAAAGAATAGAGGCGGCTGAAAATTACATAAGAACCCTGGATGTTGAAATTGCAAGGGTGATGGATTATTTTCCGGAGGCAATGATAGAGGTTGCAGATAAAGATTTTAAACTTGCTTTTGAAAACCGCGGGAAAATTGTGGAAAAATTCAGGGGCATCGGGTATAAAACCATCACCTTAAATCTTGAGGCGTATAATAAATGAATGGAAAATGAATATTAACAAATATTTAGTACTCAAAGTTGAAAACAATAAGGTTTTTGAAGTTGGGGAAGCGGTATGTTCCGAGGAAATTTTTTCCCTGTATTTGAATGATAAATTTATTGTAAATTTGATTGCATCTCCCGACCGGGTTGAAGAATTCGGTGCGGGGTATGTGGTTTGCGAGGGATTAGCAAATAATATACGAGGGGTTAAATTTTCAAATAATAAAATTTATATTTACGCAAAAGAAACCCGTGAATTTCACCCTGAATTAAGGTCTTCCGGCTGCATAGGAACACAGGCGGCAGAAATTAAAAAAGTAAATTCGGATATTAAAATTGATGCGCGGGACATTCACGAATTTGCAGGCGCTCTTGAATCGGAACCGTGGAGGAAAACAGGATGCTTCCATTGTTCGGCATTATTTTGCAATAAAGAGTTAATTACTAAATCATGCGACATCGGAAGGCACAACACAATTGATAAAGTTGTCGGCTATGCCGCATTAAACAACATTGACCTCACGAGATGCGTTATCGCATGCACGGGAAGACAGCCGAGGGGAATGATATTCAAGATCGCAAATGCGGGGATTCTGGTAGTAATTTCAAGAGCTGCTCCAACCAACAGGGGGATTCTTGCTGCAAAAGAGGCGGGAATAGCACTTATCTGTTTTGCAAGAGGAAATAAATTTTATCCGTAACTTCAACTATTTTACGGAATAGGTTTATCTGGAAAATTTACTCCTAATTTTTTCAGTAGGGTTCTTGACTTTTTCGGAACTTCTGCAAATTGGAATTTTTTCCCAATTTTCATTATATGGGCTCTTTTCAGGTACTCAATAACATCAAGAACAGAATACTGGTTCAGCAGTTTCTTCTCAATCAGTTTTGCATACACACGATAATACATTAATAGGGCAATGAAACTTACAAACAAGAAGCCATCAAGTTGCTTATCGTCTCTCATGTAATTCCTGTCGGACTCAAGAATGTTTTTAAAGATGTCAAACACCTTCTCTATGTCCATTCTGCTTTTCAAAAGCCCGTAAACTTCCTCGGCAGATTTATCACAATTTGTTCTTACGGTTATTGCCCCTAACTTATAATCTTCCTCATACAATTTCATCTCAAAGTTGTTGATCTTTTTCGCAATCTCATCGGTCTTCTTCTTGGTTTTCAGATGGTTGACAACTGAGACGAGGGTTGTTGTTTCTTCTGCCTTCAGCTTCTCATCCAGAAAGGTGATTATCTGCTCGTCTCCGTTTGTTTTGGAATAGTGCCAGATGTGTCGTTTCTCAAACTGGAAAACTCCGTCAAACTCTTTTCTGTCTCCTTCCTTGATGACTCCATAATCTATAAGAGAACTGTTCCTTTTGAGTGGAAGAATATACTGCAACTCGCTATCTGACAGCGCGCATACATTGTCTTCCGAATCAAATCCCTTATCTCCAATAATTACGGTATTCTTCAGACCGAGTTCATTAATTGTGCCTGTGAGGGTGGAAATGTCCCTTATGCTTCCCGGAACCATCCTGAAGAAACCAGGCTGCATTTTATCCAAACAGAATATTAACACCATATTGATCTGGGGAACGAAAGCATTTTTGTGGTTGTGCCCAAGCATTGCCGCGTTTACTCCTTTTGAAAATGTAAATATTTCTGTTAAATCTATTGCAGCAAATTCGCTTCCGACCACAAACTCTTTCATGAATTCTGTCATATTCTCTCTGCGGGAACCAATGTCTCTTAAAAAGGGCCCCAAAAATTTAGTTGACATCCTTGCATCAGGCACAGATTCAGACAGATAAGAGTTATGGTAGTAGAAATCAAATCTTTTCAGAGGCGATTGTTCAACCAACCTGAACACAGACATCATAAATATTTCCTTATGGTCGTATGGATAGTGCTTTTTTAGATTTTCCTCTATGTCTTTCGAGAGTGATCTCATGTAGCTGGTGATTCCGTATTCTTTCACAGTTATCTGTTTATAAGATTCAAGAACTCTTTTATGTTTGGGTGGAATTATGCCCTCTTTTGTTATCGTTCCTAAATAGTCTCCTGTTATTTTTCTGGATCTTTTGAAATTTTTGTCCCAGATACTGCTTATTTTATATAGGTAGTAACCATCCCCTATCTTTCGCGGTTCTGTTCCCTTCTGTTTGTGCTTAAGCACCCAATTTGGATATTCCATATTATAGATTAGATATATTTTATTATATATTCCGTATTTACGGAATATGAATACATAGTGTTTGCATTGGAATATCAGTTACGGTTATCATAAAATTATAAGAAAATAGACATATTCCGTAAATTGTTCGTAGTTACGGTTTTATAATTAACATTCTTGGGTACAAAATAATAAAATGGAGAAATTAGCAGATAGATTTGTTATTGACCCGGAAGTGAGGCACAGGAAGCCGATTATAAGAACAAGAGTACCTGTAGAGTTGGTGCAGGGGTTCACCTACCTGGGAATAAAAATAGATGCAGTATACCGGAATATGGATTAAAAAGAGAGGATGTGCGAGCAGCCATGGACTATGCAGCCGGACTAATTTCTCATAAGGAAGTGATACTTTTAAATGTATGAAAAAACCGTGAAAATACTTTGAACATGGGTACCAATCGGATCATTATATATTTCCGAACTTATGAGATTTTCTCTCCTTGAATGCGTTTTTTATTGTATCCTCATTGTATGCAGACGGCGTTTTGCCTTCCGTTGCATATATATAAAGCGCGGTCTTGAATATACCATCAAGGCTTGCATTTACTATGGCAATCGCCAGGAAGTAAAGAACCATGAGTATAACAACCGGAAGAAATGCAATTGAGCCAACCTGGGCTGCTAAAATCAAAAGGACTATCCCGACTATTCCTCCAAGTACCGCAAGTATCCCGAAAAAAAGACCTATAGAGATCTGACCGACAACATTTTCACCCCAGGTCTTCCTGAATAAGGATCCCGACTTTCTTACGGACTCAACCGGGCTTTGATTTTCAAATATCATCACAGGAATCACAAAGAATGTTAATAAACTCCATGCCATGCCTATCATTGAAACTATAATCCTTCCAAGTGTTCCGGATCGCTCGGCAATCATCCGCAGTAAAAGACCGACGGTTGCCGAAATTAATGCCCAGACAAATATTTTTTTTATGTTTTTTCTTGCAGCCTTTATCCCATCGCTGAATGTCGGATCCCCGCCTTTAAGCCTTATGTGAGCACACGCTACAAGTCCTGTGTTAAAGAAAATAACTATGAAATAACTTATCAAATAGTAAAGGAACAGAACAATATACCCCAGATAGTTTGTTTCACCGGTGCCAAAGCCCCCGGCAACAAACAGCGGGATAATAAACGAAATTGAAACCAATATACAAACAACACCTGAAATAATTGGGAACAACATGATTTCCTTATCCTTTCTAAGAACGCCGAAACTTGCCTTCACAAGTTCAAAACTTCGCGATACACTCTCAAACATTTTTCATTTAATATGATATACATTAGTATCAAAACAATAAATAAAAAGGGCGTATCCCTCAGAAATCCCTAATTTTCGTTAAATTTTATTTAAATTTGTGTGGTGAAGTAATATTATGGACCACTTCACCACTTATATAATTGGGAATGACATATTAAAATATGTT
>MCBE01000120.1 GCA_001723845.1 Candidatus Altarchaeales archaeon WOR_SM1_SCG | reverse complement strand
AAATCATCTTTCTTAAATTCACCCTTCCAATATCGTTCATCACTATTTGGTCTTAAACCATAACTTATAAAACAGACATTACCCAATAATTCCATATTCTCAAAAGCATCATCAAAGTTTATATCGGAACCGAACCTGAATATTTTTTCTATGTCACTGGATGTTTCAAGCGCTTCGGCGTTTCCAAAGGAACCAGTATGAAGAATTCTTTTTGTACCATCTCCAGATGCGTTTTTTACGGTAAGGATAACACTTTCCACGCCAACGCCTCTAAAGACCACTACATTTTTGAAGAAGTCAATTTGTTTTAGATGGCAATTCTCTAAAATAAACTTCTTGCTCTTATCGGCGAATTTTGAAGTATTAAAAGAGTTTGATATAATGTAAGAGAACATGCCATTGCTTCTAATCAATTTCAAACTTCTTTCAATAAATGGAATGAACAAATCCCATTTTTCATAAAGGGTTCGGTACTCTTCCAATTTCCCCATCACCTTTCTTTGTTTTAGTATTCCTTTATCTTTAGCGTCTGCCCTCACATAAGGCGGGTTCCCAATAACAACATCAAACCCCCCACTGTTCATGACATTATAAAACTCAAACCCCCAGTGAAACGGTTTCATATCCAGGAATTCTTCTGTTGAAATTTTAATTTTATTTTCCCGGAACTCTTTGTAGAGGTTTCCATTGAGGAGGTTTCTTATATCCTCATTCATCCTGTGAATTTTATCTTTTAATTCCTTTGCTTCCGCTCCCGACGCCGGCTTATAGTTTTTCAGTAAGTTAATTCTCTTGTTGAGGAGATTTCTCAGGGATGATTTATCGCTGTCTTCAAAATCATTTAAAGTCATCTGCGTAACTCTCGCGGTTCCAAATTTGCTTATTTCGGTATAGCCGATTAAACTGTTCCCGCACCTTATGTTGTAGTCAATGTTCGGGAGGGGCTGGATATGCTCGGAATCATAGGAATCAACAAGCCACAGCCACAACCGTAATTTTGCAATTTCCGTTGCATTCGGGTTTAAATCAACGCCGAAAATATTGTTGATGAGGATTGATTTCTTAATCCCGATGTCCTCGTCTTTTTTCGTGCCGAGGCGTTCTGCAATTCTTTTGTTCAAATCAAACAGGATATTTGCGGCTGCAAGTAAAAATGCACCGGAACCGCAGGCATTATCCAGTACTTTGATTTCCATTAATATTTTAATCCATATTTCCTCTAAAGTCGTTTCCGCAAGGATAAATAATTTATCAATGTCTTTTATTAAATCGCCCTCTTTATATCCCTTCTCTTTCATAAGAAATTCATTTGCCCTGTCAACGATGAATGGATAAATCGTGTTCTCTGATATGTATTTTGTTATCTGCTTCGGGGTGTAATATGCGCCCGTTCCCTTCCGGTCTGTTGCGGTCATTGCTCGCTCAAAAATATAGCCCAAAATTTCAGGGTCAAGGGAACTCTTGCTTTCAAACGATTCCCTGTGAACGAATTTGAAACTGTCAAGAAACTCAATGACTTTTCTTAAAATCCCTGCGTTTATCTCATAATTCGGATTTTTATTTTCAACTTCCATCGGGGTAAATAAAGAGCCGTTTAAATACGGGATTTCACCGAATTTTTTAACGGCAGAAGACCTATCATCAACAGGTGTATTTAAAACCGCAAAAAACAACTGTTTTAACCTTGAATGAATATCGGCATCATCAAGCCCGGATAAATACTGGAGTACATCCTCGCCAATCACATTTTTTGACTGGAGGAATTTAATGAAAATTAACCTGTTCATAACCACCTGCGCAATCTGTTCTTTATCGTTTTGCTCTTTAACCGAAAGCACATTATTAACAAAACAATCCTGCTCTGAAATGCTTTTTATGTTGCCTTCATGGTCTTTGTATCTCCCGCCGTGTAAAAGAGCATTGTACCAGGCGTAGAATTTTTTGCTTATTTCCTCTTCTGTTTTCCTTGATATGACCTTTTCTTTGCCAGCCAAAAATTCCTTTATTTCTTCAAAATTATTTTCCAGATTCAACTCATCTGCAATTTCCCCGTTTCTGTCAATGAAAACCCATTTGAATCCGTCGGTAGCGACACCAAAATCATAATTTTCTTTGACTTCAACAAGTTTAAATAAGCCCTTTATTTGATTAACCGCGCCCTGTCTGCTTTTATCAAACAAATCGGCGTTTATCGGCTTTGCTTCAACAAGAAATATACCACCTTTTTGATTTTTAATCCTGTAATCAACGCTTCTGTCTTTTCCGGTAGGGGTCTCAAATTG
>MCBE01000119.1 GCA_001723845.1 Candidatus Altarchaeales archaeon WOR_SM1_SCG | reverse complement strand
GCGGACTCAAAGGTCCTGGTCGTCTCAATCGCAGACGAAAAAGTAATTGCAGGCACGGAAAATGGTTTTGTATATATTTTTGATTTTACGGGAGATAACAAAATAGAGTATAAAACAGATGCACAAATAGAGTCAATTTACGCGGCAGACGAACTTATTGCTGTCGGCTCGGACCAGATTTATGTTTTTAGTACAGATGGTACTCTTGAATGGAAATCGGGAACACACGGGACCATAAAATCAGTTCACTTCGCCGACGGGACGCTTGCAGCCGGCTCACTAAGTAACAGGATTTACAGTTACGCCCTGAACGGAACAAAGAATGTGGAATACCTGACGGACAGCCCTATCTGGGCGGTTCATGCTGCAGGCGATTTTATAGCCGCGGGAGCAACCGACGGGACAACATATTTAATAGGAACCGACGGGAAATTCAAGTGGAAATACACGACAGATAAGGTAGGTTCAATAAAAAGCGCGGGAAAAATTATCGGGAAAATTAAGGAAATTTGAAGAAAATTAAAGGAAATTCAGATTTTAATGATTTTAATTCTATTGAATTTTAATTTATTACCTATATATTACCTATAATTACCTATAAATAGACATACAAAGATTAATAATTTTAATTCTAATATCTTAATAATTATTTTCAAATTTTAAAATTCCAATAAAAAATTGTATTTAAAATGAAAGAATTAAAACAAAAATTAGGAACCGCTGTAAAAACAGGGAAGTTAGCCATTGGCTCGAAAAATGTAATTAAATTGCTTTTAAACGGCACATCAAAAATGATAATATTAAGCGTAAACTGCCCGAAAGATTTAAAAGAGAAAATTGTATATTACTGTAGATTGGCAGAGGTCCCGTGCCATACGGCAAAATCAAGCGGCATGGAAATAGGCGCAGCATGCGGAAAACCCTTTAATATTTCCGCACTTGCAGTAATCCAGGAGGGCGACTCCACCATACTGGACCTGGCAAGGTAATATAATATTTATAAATTTGATATGAAACAAAAACAAAATAATTTTAAAATTATAAGCAGTATAATAAACGGTATAAGATTTGCATTCGCGGTTTCAATTATTGTAATTTTATCCATGCAAACCTGCCCGGCTGTGGATGTAACTCCTGATAGAATGCCAGGTATTGAAATTATATTTGATGAGCCAAAGGCAGCAAAAACATATTATACTGCAAATAGAAGAATTACATTTACCGCTCCTGCAAACACTTCCGTTACAACGGTTACGAAACCGTTTGCGAGCGGTGCAATAATATCTTCCCCCCTTATAGTTAATATAACATGTCCTGGTTACACACTCAATCCCACGGAAACAAGCGATGACAGTTTAAGGTGTGATGTGGTATTTAAAGTTCCAAACACAATAGACCCGGGAGGAGAGGATATTTATAAAAAGGAATACACGGGAACAATAACCGCGGGGAGTAAACAAATCCCTGTTACTTTAACAATAAAATGGCTTCCTCCGCAGATTACGATTATTTCCCCCCCGTCCTTTGAAAAATTAAAATCCGGCGAGACAAAATCAGGTAAAATTACAATAATGGAACTCAGGGGGTATAAAGCGGCGCATCAGGTAAATTTTGAAGTTAATAAAAAAGAATTTAATGCCTCGGGAGTTAATGTGTCAATACCCGAATCCGAAGCATATATACCTAAATTAGATGCCGGCGGGACAAAAGATATTTCCCTGAATTTAGCGGTTCCTCAAAGAGGTCTTGTGCCGGGTAATTACAGCGGGACAATTACCGTAAAATACAAGGAGGAATACCTTGATGACGCATATCCTATTCCCCCGCCGATATTCAAATTTGAAATCCCGTATCCTGAACTTGGATTGGAAAATAACACCTTTACCTTCCCGGACCTTGATATACCTTACAGCGGGTCTGAGGAATTTACAATCAATGAAGTTGCAGGGTTTACGCCGATTGAAGGAATTAAATTTAATATTACAGGGGCGTATCGCAGTTATGAAGATGAAGGAATAAATGACGAACCATCTCCTGATGGAATTTCATGGGTAACTTTTGATGCCGTTGATTTCGTTCCCCCTGGAGGGTCAAAGAAAGTTAAAGTCCGCGTAAATGTTCCAAAAAGCGCTGCAATCGGGCAGTACCGGTGGGAGGGTAAAATAACAACCGCCTATGCGGGTTCATCTGAAATATTTATCGGAGGGACAGCCGCACTTCCGGGGTGTCCTGAAATGAAACAAAAATTCGTTAGCATGGCTTCTCTTTCCCTGGTTGAAAAAAA
>MCBE01000118.1 GCA_001723845.1 Candidatus Altarchaeales archaeon WOR_SM1_SCG | reverse complement strand
AAATTTTTAACACCCTCTTTAAAACTTGAATCCTCCAACCAATTACTTATATTCGAATCCATGTCCTTTTCATAATTGATGTGCCAGTTTCCATTATATCCTGCGGCGTGATGGGGGACGCTTGCATCTTGGATGGCATGCAATACGGGACCCAAATGGTAAATATTCCTGTTTTCTAATAGAAGAGAGTACCAGAATCTTGCCAGATTATCCACAGGCATGAACACACTGTAGGGGATACCTTTATTTTTTTGACCTGTACACGCCGCCATAGGAAACCTTGCTGCAAGCTCTTTTTTTACAGTACTGTAAATTCCTTTATCTTTGGGAAAAGAATAATTTTCGGTAGAGGGAGAACAGTTTCTATACCATTTATGACAACAGGCGTGGACATATTCATCATTGAGCCAATAGTTAAGACCTTCATCTACTTTATATCCCATAAGTTGCGTCAAAATCTTACCGAAAAAAGTCTCGACATCCTCGATCTCTATAGCATCACTTGCATCTTGGTATTCTCCTTTAGATGCTGACCCTTTTTTGTAGCTATATCCATCGTAGTCATCAAATAGACCATGCCCCTTTTTGATATCAATAAAATGATTAAATGCGGTAAAATTGCTTCCACCTTTTGAGTAGTGTGCTTCATCACTATCCTCCAAAATGGTGTCTTCATGCGGATTATCTAAACCACAATCCACATCAACTAGCTCTAGGTCACATAAATAATCTGTGCCCACACATGATTCAGCAATAGAGTCGATAATAGGGTCTACTAAATATATATCATCAACATTGTAAACGATCTCCCTAAAAATACGGAATGCCTTTGTTGTAGATAGGCGATGACTTAAACTCCACATGGTTATTACCTCTTTTATTTTATTATTAAATTTTATTATTTTATTAATTAAAAGTTTAATTTAAAAAGGTCGGAATTTGATTTTCCTCGAAATTAGTAATATAAAAATCTTAAATCATATTGAACTAAACATCTTTGACTCAAGATAATCATAAAAAGTTTTGCATTTCGCTAAATCTTCTACATGAATGCGAGGGTTCATATCTGAAACGGTTGAAAAATGCTTAAAAAAACATCGCGAAAAAATTTTATTAACCCCAAAAGTCTGTTTCTACCTAAATTGAGATTGATTCCCGCTGCTTTTAGCAGGTGTTCCGCCATCTAATCCGTTTTGTTCCATATAATATTATAGGAATCACATCATTATGCATATCACTTATTTTGAGGAACATCCTGAATTTTTTATAAATAAACTTTTCATTCAACATCAACCCAGAATTCAAATTCGTCCATCTGTTTTTTTAATTTGTAAGGAATGCTCCTGCCGTAAGTTTCCATCCAGCCGGAGTCATCAAATTTTCTTGTAATTGAAATATCTTTAACCCTTGCCCTCTGGATAAACTCACCCAATCCCCGGTTCCTGATAATTGAATCGCGGGGCTTAAAAATCCCGCTCCAGACCGCCCATACCTTAAAGACAGTATCCGGGTATCTGCCGCCGCCCATATCAACGCACAAAACATCGCATTTTTTAACTTCATCTAAAACTTTTTTCACCGTCTCAAAACTCCTGGCATCCCCCCTGATAAATTTTAAATTTTTAAAATTATTTTTTGTTTTTAAATTTTTGATGCTGTTTTCGGATTGCACGGCTTTATCAACCGCGACTGTCAGGCAGGTTCTTTTTATGTAATTTTTCATATATTTCCCGGTGTGAGGACCAATCTCAATTACGGTATCGTTTTCCTTTATCGTATTGTTTAAAAGTTCCCTGTAGCAATTTACATTATAAGTTATTGAAATCATTGTGCTAAATTATTTTATGCACATTTAAAGATTAATAATTAATAAATAAATAAAAAATAAGATGAAACAAATAAGATTTCACGGGAGAGGCGGTCAGGGAGCAGTAACCGCGGCAGAGGTTCTTGCAATTGCCGCGTTCAAGGACGGTAAATACTCGCAGGCGTTTCCTTCTTTCGGCGTTGAAAGACGGGGCGCTCCCGTGCAGGCGTTTGTAAGAATATCGGACAAATTTATAAGAAGAAGAAACCAGATATATGAGCCGGATTATGTTGTAGTTCTTGACTCAACTCTAATTGATGTTGTTAATGTTTCCGAGGGTCTGCAAAAAGACGGGATTTTAACTGTAAATTCCGCAACACACTGCCCGATAGGTGATTACAATGTCTGCTGTGTTGATGCGACAAAAATCGCACTTGATGTTTTAGGCGTCCCGATAGTTAATACGGCAATGCTCGGTGCTTTTTCTGCCGCAACGGGTGCTGTTTCGCTTGAATCGCTGAAGTCCGCAATTATGGAAAAATTC
>MCBE01000117.1 GCA_001723845.1 Candidatus Altarchaeales archaeon WOR_SM1_SCG | reverse complement strand
ACATGACTATCGGCTAAATTAAATTTTGAGCAAATTAAACTTCATCACTCAATTGAAATGAGAATTTTTTCCCATTAATACAATTAATACTCAAACTATTTAAAGCGTTCAGTCCTAATGCCAGTTTTTTCATCATCTCCGGTTCTTTTTCGTTTCTCGTTAACTTAATGATTCTTTCGTTTTCTGTTTCTGTTATTGATCCACTTAACATGAAAAAGGATTGGATAAGTGTTTGAAGTTCCATTTTTTCATCATTGAGGCAATGGGATAAAAAGAAGCTGCATAGATTTGCAAAACTCATCCTGAAGCAGGTCATCATCTGGTCAAGTTCAACATCCACTACATACACATGATCCTTTCCTTGTATTCTCCTCCACTCTTTCTCCCATTTTTGCAGTTTCTTAAATTTTTCTTTATGTGGCTTCTTGATATTGTTTATTTTTCTGTCAATGCCATTTATTTTTCTGTCACAATCTTCTAATGCGGATAAAATATTAGCGTCCCCTTCCCGTTTACCTCCTTTTATGGTTGTCTGCTCTTTGAGCGTTCTTTCTTTGTCACACAATTGTTCACGTTCAACTTTACACTTTTCAATTTCATCAATCACTTCTTTCAGTTCAAATCGGAGTGCAACTATGCTTTTTTCCAATTTCTCCCGTTTATCCTGCATTTTCTCATCAGGAACTTCCTTTTTACCATAACCAGATATTCTATGGATTGAAGCACTGGATTTCATTGATTTGAATTGTAATTCCTGACACAGCCACCTGTTAAAATATGATTTAACGACCAAAGACCCGCCGATTATTTCTTTTGGCAGGCTCGTTATAGCGACTGTTCTATTTCCTCTTTCCCAATCAATGATTACTCCTCTGCATTCAAAAATATATTCCTTATCTTTTGAATCATTCATCTCAACCATGCATTCAGTTAGTTTAGCGTCCCCGTATTTATATTCTTCCGGCTCTCCCTTATGTTTGAATTTTCTCACATCTTTGATCTGATTCTCATCCAATATTGTAATAAAATGACGATGTGATTCTATGATACTCTTCAATGTAGATACTGCGTTGCCGGCGGAATCTATCACTATCGCAGAATTTACTTTCCCATCAGAAGAAATTGATTTCAGATGTTCCTCTATGTCTTCCATCAGCGATAATGCGTTATTCCCAATATTTGCATTTCCTGAAAATGTTTGGAAATATGTTGGGCGACCAAATGAGTCGTGAATAAATACCTGCTCCAGGCAGTTCATTACCCTTCCGAGCATGGTGACTTTGCTCTTCTTGCATCTTTTGCTTGACCACAACGGCTTTGTGTTCCCGTCAATGTAGTAACATACAAATGTTGGTACTTCGTTATTAAATTTACCCCAAAAATTGATCCAGAATTCTGCCGTCGCCTTTATGAAGTTCGATGAAATTTGAAGATATTTAAGTTCCCTTAGATATTTGTCAATTGTAGCGTGTTTATAGTTGCATCCGCATAGGTGTTTAAGCGCATTGCCGATGACTTTATTTATGTTCCGCATACTTCCGTTTAAAGTTACCAGCGGCAAGGACAGAACAGCAAGATTTTTTCTTGAAATTGTTTTCGTCTCCGTACTCAATATCTGCAAACGCGATAAATCTTTATTGCGAACTTTATCCCCTATTGAATCAAACTTTGTTTTACGAACATCTTCAAGTCGGTTATATTCTGGTGTTAACTTTCCTTTATCTCGTTCAAATGGGTGATCTGCACCCTTATATTGATTTTCTTTAAAGAGGTCAGTTTCTTTAACATTTTCTATGTGTTCTACGATTGTGTTTGACCAAACATCAAATATTCCTGTGTGATAAGCGAGTGCGGAAAGGATTTCAAATCCCGCGAATTGCACTTCTTCGGTGCGGGTAATCTCTTTTTTAGTTCGTTCAAGTCCGTGCTTTTTCCTGAAGTTGTTGATTGTCCTGCTTTTTATGTTTATGTTAAATCTTCCGTTGATCCGGAGTATAACATCAGAAGGTGATAATTCTCTGTTATTCTCAAGTAACCCGATAAGATAATGTTCTACTTCAGGCGTGATCTTTTTTGCATTACCTTCTTTTCTATGATCATATAAACCATTTATTCCATTCTCCTTGTATGCTTTTAGATAACTCTGATATTGACGAAGACCAAACGGCACGTCATAAACAGAAAAATATTTTCTCGCCGACAGGTTAGATTTGCTTACTTCGTTTATCACGCCAAGTATTAACTTTTCCCTCTCACAGAGAGTATTTATATTTTTATTGAATCCCATATATTAATATAGGAAAGAGAGTAAATAAATTGATGAAGTTTATTTTACTCACTTTTTTAGAATAGCCGATAGTCATGT
>MCBE01000116.1 GCA_001723845.1 Candidatus Altarchaeales archaeon WOR_SM1_SCG | reverse complement strand
GGCAACCATTATGCGACACGGATAAACTGCTGGAGATTATAAGAAGAACAGATGATTGGGCTGACCTTATCAAAAGAAGAACTGCCAAAACAATAGGGCGCACAAAAAATAAAGATAATTGGCAAGACATCTGCTGATAAATGCCGGAATAGACATAAAGGGGCACATAAGGCATCTGATAGAGATCAATGATAAACTCTTATGAAAAACATCCCCCTGGAAATGGCTTTAAAATTGTTGGATTGCAGGAAAACAGGAATTTAAAACACAATGATTATAACAAAATTAATCGGCGAGCCTGGCAACCGGATGTTCCAGTATGCTGCTGCAAGAAGTTTGTCAATTGTAAAACAAACCGGCTTTAAGATGGATGTAAGCGGGTTTGAGTCGGTTAAGCCGCCGTATACTCTTAGCAGATATGAATTAAATAGTTTTAGTATCATTGAGAATTTTGCAGACAACAAGGAAATCCGGAGATTTACAGAAAAATCATTTCTTCATATACTCACTGAAAAGTTGTTTCCTATTTCACCGGATAATATTTATTACTTGCACAGGAAATCAGGCGTGTTCCGTTGGTTGCAGAAACTTATAATGAAAATGCAAAATTCGGGCTGTTTGATTCTTTAATTATGAACATGTGGTTAAGAATACTGAATCGTTTCAGCAAAAAAGATAGTGGGTCAAGTGAACTGCTTCACTTTGGCTGTACTGTATTTGCCTTTAAGAGTAGATAAAAATGAATCAAACAGAACATATAGTAGAGTTTACCTTAAAACTATTTAAAGAATTAAGGTAAATTATATAAAATAGGACTAAAATGAATGCGAAAAGTGCTGTATTTGCGGCGGTCTCTATTGCACCGCAGAGTATCAGGAGTTTGAAAAATAAACTGCAGTATGCGCCGTCAACCATTTATGAGGCTTCCGAGAATCTTGTGCAGGAGGGACTCGCAGTAACAAGAAGAGAACTTGGAAAAGTGATTGTTGATGTGGCATCCACATATCGCGCCCGGAAGTTAAGGGAGATTTACTTAAAATCATTGATTCACGGTGTTGACCCTTGTGAATTGATGAAAAAGAACACCCTTCTGGTCCGGAGCAAACTGGAAGAAAAAAATATTAAAAATATCATGAAAGCCACGGCTCTATCTTATCACACCGTAAACGCTGTCTTAAAAGCACTTGCCGAATGGAACATGATAAATGTTATAAGCAGGCGCCCGCTTACCGTGGAAATCAATCAAACTCATCCGGTAAATAAATTATTAGATGAATATATCGGACAAAAAACAGAGAGTAAAGGAACAGATGTTTTTTATAAAGGCACAATACCATTTACAAGAATTATAAGTACTCCTTCGGAAGTTGAAAGAATATTGTATGAGAAAATCAGGGAAGGAATTTCTATAAAAAATACGGGCTTTCTTATGCGGGGCAAAGAAGATTTAAATATTGTGGAAAGTGTTGAAAAGAAAATCAACATAGAAGATTTTTTTCTTAACGGGATAACAACAACAGAAGGCGCGGAGGATTTCTGCATCCAGGTTATCGCATCAAAAAAACTAAATTACGATAAACTGCTTGATAAATCAAAGAAAAAAAGTATGGCAAATGTTGTGGGCTGTTATCTTAACATAATCCGTGACATAAATCCTGAAATTGTGGATAATAAAATAATTGAAAAATTTTTCAACATTGCATCAAAAAAGAGAAAAACATTTCTCAAAAAAGAAGAAAAATATGGTAAAGAGGGCTGGGAGGACAACTATGAAAAAAAATGGAATGTTGATTTATACCTTGATATCGGGGCAATCAAGCACGGTATAAGAGTAATATGAATATAAATAAATTACCCGGGCAGGTACGGGATGATATTGAAATGCAGTCGCTGTTAATCCTTAAGCATATAGCGGAAGATATTGTCGTAATCGGCGGCTGGGCGGTCAGGGCATGGGTCGGAGAAAAACATGTGAGGCACACGATAGATATTGACGGATACACAGAAAAAGATAAACTAAAATATGTGAAAAATAAACTCAAAGCAGCAGGAATTAAAAATGAAGAATCCGAATGGGGCATCAAATTTTACACAGAATATAATGCACCTTATGGATTGCATAAAAATCCGGATGATGAGGTAAAGGATATGATTGAAAACCTGGAATTAAGAATTGAAATCTCACCGCCAAGGATATATGAGTCGCTGACACACCATTATTTTGAGTTTGATGTAAATGATATAGTTGAGAAGTATGTCAGGGCGCACGGGAGCAATGCACGGTTTAAGATAAAGGTTCCGCCTGTTGAAGCTTTAACGGCAAATAAACTCGGTCTTCCGGGGGACTATAAAAACAGGTTTGATGCGGG
>MCBE01000115.1 GCA_001723845.1 Candidatus Altarchaeales archaeon WOR_SM1_SCG | reverse complement strand
GGATTGAGTATCTCGTGTCTCATTGGATATAATAGATTTTTAGCAATGTGGATAATTAGGTGTGTTTTTAATTAATTGAGGAGAGATATGTGGCAGATTAGAGACACTCTATTTTTTGAGAGGATACCATAATTCTAACTGCGCTTCTCAATCTATCAATATTAGAATTAACTTAATAAAACTTAATCTGTGCGGGAATCAAAGGTTATTTGAGCAGGTAAATAACACGGAATTTAAGTTTTAATTTTTATCGGTGAATTTTAATTCTATAAAAACAACCTTCAGAAAGGTTGATCATCATAGCGGAACAGGGGTTCTCCGAACCCCTAATGCACAGATAAGTGCTCGCTGGGGACTATATAGTTTGTATTACGATAAAAAATTAGTTTTAAATTATTACAGGAAAAATTCAAAAATGGAAGTTGGAATTGTCGGAAAACCGAATGTGGGAAAATCAACATTTTTCAAGGCACTTACCCTTGCGGATGCGGAAGTAGCAAATTATCCCTTCACGACAATAAATGCAAACATCGGTGTCGGGTATGTCAGGGTTCCCTGCGCATGCGCAAAGTTTAATGTAAACTGCTCGCCTAAGAATTCATTGTGTGTTTCTAAGAACCGTTATGTCCCGGTTAAGGTAATTGATGTTGCAGGGCTTGTGCCGGGAGCGCATGAAGGCAGGGGACTTGGAAATAAATTTCTTGATGATTTGCGGCAGGCAGATGCGCTGATTCATATTATTGACATTTCAGGGAGAACTGATGAGAAAGGCGAGCCGTGCAGCGGGCATGACCCCGGGGAAGATATAAAATTCCTTGAAAATGAAATTGACCTGTGGTTTTTTTCAATCGTTAAGCGGAACTGGAATAAAATTTATACAAAGGTCCGGCACGGGAAACACAGCGTATTAAAGGAACTTTCAGAGAATCTTTCGGGACTTGGAATTAATGAGCATCACATAACTTATGCGATTCGCGAAACAGAACTTACCGAAGAACCTGACTGGAGTGATGAGGACTTAAAAAATTTTGCCATTAATTTAAGAAAAATTTCAAAGCCGATTATAATTGCAGCAAACAAGATTGACCTGGATAATGAAAAAAATTTCAGGAGGTTAAAGGAAAATTACAGTATTATTCCCGTATGCTCCGAGGCAGAACTTGCATTAAAAAAAGCGGATGATGCAGGGGTTATTGAATACCTGCCGGGAGATAATAATTTTAAAATTTTAAAGGAAGTTTCGGATAAACAAAAACACGCTCTTGAATTTATGAAAAATATTCTCGTGAAATTCGGATCTACCGGGGTCCAGGACTGCCTGAATCTTGCGGTTTTTGATGTCCTTAAAATGATTGTCGTATATCCCGTTGAAGATGAGCATAAATTAATGGACGGGAAGGGAAATGTACTTCCTGATGCGTTTTTAATGCCTGAAGGAAGCACGGCAATTGACCTTGCATATAAAGTTCACACCGACATCGGGGATAAATTTATCGGTGCAATTGACTGCAAAACACACATGAAAATCGGGAGAGATCATGAATTAAATAACGGTGATGTTGTAAGCATTCTTGCGAGAAGATGATAAATTAATGATTATGAAAAAATTGATTGAAAATTTAAATGAGGGAGAGGGAAAATAATTTAATTAAAATTATGGTGGGAATTTTGATAATATTTCGGTTTAATTATTGGCGGAGTTAGTGCGCCAGACCAGGGAATAATTTGAATTCAACAGGGATTTTCACAGAGGCATTATCTATCATAATTAACCCTACCTTCTCTGCAAGTTTTTCATCTGAAAAATCTCAAAATCACTAACCTGCGGACATATGTTATTATTTTGTTATCTCTTCAGAGTATGACCTACATGACACCTAAAATTTTCAAAAATCCGAGCTATAGTTACATGGTTTCATAGAAAACACATTATTGAGGGTGCTATATCTATCTGTTTTTTCTAACATCCACAGAATTTAGCACCGATCCATTTTTATAGTATGTATCATAATTCTATATACTATTAACTCACTTACACACCAAAAATGGACCCACAACAATATTTTCTGGAACCGAACACCCCTGATCAAAAAAAGTATGATGCCCTCAGGGCATATTATCTGGAAGAAGGAGCCACGCAGAAGAAAATCGCAAAGCGTTTTGGTTATGCTATCCCAACATTCAAAGGTATTGTTTCAGATTTCAAACAAGGAAAACTGCAATTCTTCCCTGAAAAAAAGAATGGGCCAAAAGGTCGGCGAACACCTGAAAAAGTAACTGGGAAGATAATCTCATGGAGAAAAAAGAACCTTTCAGTATATGACATATATGATAAACTCTGCGAAGAAAACCTCAAAGTCAGCATCAACACGATTGATCGGATTTTGAAAGATGATGGATTCACAAAATTGCCGCGAAGAACGCAAGACGGGAGGGGTTTTAC
>MCBE01000114.1 GCA_001723845.1 Candidatus Altarchaeales archaeon WOR_SM1_SCG | reverse complement strand
TTCACCAGAAAAATAAAGAGAACTTTTCTTGGACTTTCGAGATTTTTAATATTTTTAGAATGAATTTTAATAAGAATTTAATGAAACTTGGAACAAAATTCCAGGTTTATGTAATGTGACATTATAAAATATATTTATGTACCTGCCGTTAGAGATGAAAAATTCTTTTTTAGTCTCCTTGAACTTTTACAACAAACTCTTTTTAAAAAAGAGGGTGGAAAAAAAGGGAATAAGGATATTTTAGGAAATAAAATCCGAGAGTTTAATATTGAAATTGATAAAATTACCTCCAATTTGAATAAAGAGTTTGAATCGGTTTCAAATATAAAATCAAATCTTGCGTTCCCTACTAGCATTTCAGAACTATTCCAAAGATTGATAATAGATACAAAACTGGGTGAATTTGACGTTCCTTTGAGATTAAGAGGTGATGGGATACAGATGAGATATATTCCAACTATTCTTAACTACATTGCAAGGGAATCAAAATTTTATCCGATATGGGGATTTGACGAACCCGAGAATTCCTGTGAGTATAGATTAGCAAAAGAATTGGCCGATGATTTTTCTACAACATTTTTAAAACACTCACAGATATTTGTTTCTACGCACGCATTTAATTTTATTTCACTTGAAGGCGGAAAAATAACAGGGTATAGAGTATTCAAGGATGAAGAAGATATTAACACAAAAATTTTACCTATAGATGATAAGAATAGAGGGCTGTTAGAAGACGATGTGGGTGCCCTTCTGCTTAACAAAAAATTTGCTGAATTACATGAAAAAAGTTTAAAAGAAAATGATGCCAATAAGAAAATTATTGATGACCTTAAAAGAGAATTAGAAAATAAAGAAAAACCAGTTATCATGCTGGAAGGTCCTTCTGATAAGATTCTTTTTGAGGCGGCATATCATGCATTATTTGATAAATCAATTTACGAGGACTATATTTTAAATAATCACTTAACTAGTACAGATGGCAGCATAGGTTCTGGTGCTTATCTTATGAATCAATATTTGTACAACCACATTTGTAAAGTGCCATCAGAAAATACAATTATCGGGATTTTTGATTTTGATAAAAAAGGGTATGACGAATTCCAAGACATTGGAAAAAGAAATGTTTTTGATAATAAAGAAGAAATATTTAGATTTAAAAATGTTATAAACCGTAAAGATCTAAAAAATGTTTTTGCTATAACAATAGTCCCACCAGATCACAGGAGCACCTTTTATGATCTCGATAACTCTGATTATTGCTATATCAGCACTGAACTACTGTTACAGGATAAAGAAATACCAAAAGCAAATAGAAAACTTCCCGCCCCTCATTACGACAAAGTTTTTAGTTTTAAAGGGAAAAAAACTTCTTTTGCCAAGAAAATTGAAAAAAAATGTAGCGAAGGTAAGGAAATCGATTTTTCGGGATTTTTAAAAACATTTGAACTTATCCGCAATATTGTATCAAAGCAAAGCAAGTAACTATGAATATCTTGACTAAGTAAACAGATTGTATTTAGGAAAATCGCATCAGTGAACGACGAAAAATTTGAGGAAGTGAAAGAGAATCTTAAATCGCTTTTTGAATCATCAAAGACAGATGAGGCGGATACATTAAGGGAAGAAGATAATTAAATCGCCTGCGTCATACGTCATATAACAGTGGGTAAAAGACAAATCAAAGATTTGTCCAAATTTTTGGCTACGCCAAAAACTTCTTTTACCCACATTCCGTTATATGAAATTACTAATGAAATTAAACATAAATTTTTTGTAGAAGGCGCAATTTCGTCACCCAATCTCCTCAAGAATAACCCCCCCAATCCTTACCGGCTTTAATTTATTTGTTAATTCAATTGCATTATCAAGTTTTCTCTCGTGTTCGGAGTATATCGTAAATAACGGGTCCTTAATTTTTATATTATCGCCGCCGCCGACATGCAGATAAATTCCTGCTCCCGCATCCTTTGGCGCTCCTGCGGCGCGAGCAATCATGTTAATAAATTTATTATCAATTCTCCTGACACTGCCCTTTCTCTCGGACTTTACGATGTATGTTTTATCCCCGATCGGAATATCCGAAAGTTTTACCCCGGAATTCCCGCCCTGTGCTTCAATAATTTCCTTCATTTTTTGTTTCGCCTTTCCAAGATGAAGAATTTTTTCCGCAATTACTCTTCCATCCCTTTTTCCTGCAAGTTCAAGTCCCGCTGCTGCCATATCAAGTGCTTTATTTATTAAATCCCTCGGTCCTTTATTCCCGAGAGCAAGAAGAACATCTACTGCTTCAAGGGAAGGTCCTATGCCCCTTCCTATCGGGAAATTACCATCAGTGATAAGACATTTTACAACAATGTTTCTTGTTCCAATCCTTGCAGCGGCAGGACTTACAATGCCCAAGACATCTTCAAGAGCGATTACTTCCGCATCGGGAACAGCCGATACTATGGAAGTTCTTTCCGATGTTTCCTTTA
>MCBE01000113.1 GCA_001723845.1 Candidatus Altarchaeales archaeon WOR_SM1_SCG | reverse complement strand
GTCTATTGTTATATCTATTTTATTAAGCGTTAAAACGACCACGATGGTGCTGTTTTTCCCATAATGCTTGCCTGACATTGAAACAGTGGTGGAATTCGCTGTTATAATACTACCTGTTTCGCACTCATCATCCGGGGGATTCAATGTCGTGACAAAATAAGTATTTCCAGGTGTTTCGCAGATACCTAAATCGATCCCGGTTACTATACTATCAGATAGAATGCCGTTAATATATAAATCTATCGGCGTTCCTGCACCCACAGGATTACCATTTTTATCAAACACGCATCCATAAGCAGTACATGATGCAATTACCTGGTCTGCCGCAAGGGAGATAAGTAAAATCCCTATCAAAATCTGTAAAAATATGTTTTTTTGTCCCATTTTATTGTGAATTATTATTAAATTTTATTTTTTATATATTTGAAATAGATTTGCCTGGATTCTAATAATGTCTTAAAATTATATTCGGAATTATTGTTATCTATAATTTCAGCATCTTTATTTTCCTTAACTGTTTCTCTTCCGGGTTGATTTTTGTTATAAAGGAATTCATTTATAATTTTTCCCTCTCTTTTAACATACCTGATTATTATAGAAGATGCGATTAAAAATAAAATTCCAGTGCATGCAAATGCAGCATTTTCACCTGCTCTAAAACAGCAGTAAATTATTAAAATAATAACGGAAATCATAAAGATACGGACAAGAATATGATTAAAGAAAAAAATATTTTTAAAATTTTCATAATACTTTGTAATGTAAGGGGTATTAAATCCTGTGGATAATAAAAACAAACTAATTATACTAATTATATTTATGCGTTTCTCCTTTTTTATATTTTTTTTCATTTTTAAATTTTCGGCGAAATATGCTGTTATATATAATTGTTTTTAGTCTTTATATATCGGTGTGTTTATATAGCATGCTTGTAAAATTGATTTAAACTTAAGAGTTTCATACAGGCGCCTGCATTAAACTAAATTAATTATTATATAAATTTGAGCAGAATACCCGAATCCCTTCAGGGTTGGGATAAATGCTCTTTTTTAAACGAATTTATGAATACCCTGCTCTTTTAGGGCGATTCAAATAGGAAGATGTTATTTTGCGGCGCTTAAAATCAAACAATTCAAAAAGAACTTTTCTAATTCTCAGGATTCTTCTTCTTTTTCTTTCTGAAAAGAATAAGCAATAACAAAAGCAGTATTAAAAGAATAATCCACCACAAGTTCATTCCGCCGCCGCTCACGGAAACAGTTACTTTTTTACCTGGTGCATAACCGCTTTTACTTACAGTAACATCTATCTTTCCGGGTTTATCGGAATTGAATGAAGTATTTCCATTCACATCAGTTTTAAATGTCTTTGTGACTCCGTCAGGCATGGTTACTCTAACAGTAGCATTAAAAACAGGTTTGCCATTAACATCTGCAACCTCGCAGGTTATTGTTTTGCCAACCTCTGCATTTTTAGGACAATTAATTATTAATTCCAAACAGGTGCCGCAATCTTCACTACAGGTCTCGCAAGTTTCATCGCCCTCGCATTTTCCGTCGCCGCAAACTATTTCTTTTTTGCAGTCGTCAGGGCAGGTTTCATATTTTTCATCGCCATCGCATATTCCATTACCGCAACAGGGAGTAATATCCGTATGCGAACATGACGCACTACAAGTTCCCGGATCATTGCATGTATCGGTTGTGCATTTATTTTTGTCATCGCAATCCGAATCTAAAGAACATATCTGTGTTATGCAGTTTTCATCACAACAAATCTGCCCTTCTATGCATCCGCAATCTTTGGAACATGCATCACAGGTTTCATCGCCCTCGCATTTTCCATCACCGCAAACTATCGGTTTCGGACATTCGCCGCAGTCTCGCGGGCAATTATTACAATCTTCAAAAATTTCACATATTTCATTACCGCAAACTGATGTAAAGGTGCCGCCGCCGTTGCCGCCGCCGCCGTTGCCGCCGCCGCCACAACCTTCATCTTTCGCGCCATCACAATCGTTATCTATGCCGTCGCCGCAGATTTCCTTTGAGGGAACACATGCTGTGCAGTTGCCGGTGTTAAAGTGGCATTCACTTGGCTGTCCCTGAGGGATACAAGATAAGTTTCCTCCCGTGAAATAATCAAGGTTTATGCAGCCGGTTATTGGGCCCCATGTGTCTCCATCACAGTCCTCTCCAGGCTGAATTATCCCGTCGCCGCAGAACGGAGTTGGAGCAATACATTCGCTGGTGTCAAAGTGACACTCGCTTGGCTGTCCCGGTGAGATACAGGATAATTCTCCTCCTGTGAAATCGTCAAAACTTGTGCAGTTAGTTATTGGGTTCCAGGTATCCCCATCGCAGTCCTCTCCCGGCTGTATTATCCCATCGCCGCAGTACCCGGCATTACAGGCAGATGTGTTAAAGTGGCAGGTGTTATCGCAAGTTAATGTCCCCCCTGTGAAATCATCAAAACTTGTGCAA
>MCBE01000112.1 GCA_001723845.1 Candidatus Altarchaeales archaeon WOR_SM1_SCG | reverse complement strand
GAGGTTTTTGAAATTAATGAATGCGAAAAAAGACATAATTGTAACTAATGCAGAGGACATTATATTTGGTGAGCATTGGCGTTATCTTGATACAGCATTTTTGAATCACTTGTGGGGGCAATGGGGATGCGATTCCGGGGCAGGGCGAAAAAAATTCGGAATACCTTGAATTGGAGTGGAAATTTGAAACCGGAGATGATGTGAAATCGTCGCCCGCGGTAACAGAAGACCGCATTTATGCAGGATCCGATGATAATTACATCTACTGCCTCAATAAAACCACCGGGGAATTGATCTGGAAATTTGAAACCGGGGGTTATGTTGAATCGTCGCCCGCGGTATCTGAAAACTATGTTTATGTCGGCTCTGATGATAATTATGTCTACTGCCTTGATAAAGATACGGGGGAATTGATCTGGAAATTTCAAACAAGATTTATTGTGCGCTCATCACCCGTTGTTTCCGAAAACTATGTTTATGTCGGCTCTGATGACGAATATGTTTACTGCATTGATAAAAATACCGGGGAGGCAAAATGGAAATTTAAGGCAGGGGGCAATGTGAGATCATCGCCCGCGGTACCCGGGAATGTTTATATCGGCTCCAATGATAAATATATTTACTGTCTTTACAGGGACAGCGGGGAATTGAAGTGGAAATTTAGAACAGGGCATGTTGTGAAATCAACGCCCGCGATATCGGGAGATTATGTTTATTTTATTTCCTGGGACAATTACATTTACTGCCTTGATATGGATACTGGAAAATTAAAATGGAAATTCAAAACGGGGCATGCTCCGATGTCATCGCCCGCGGTATCAGGGGATTATGTTTATGTCGGCTCCAATAACAACTATATTTACTGCCTCAATAAAAATACAGGAGAATTTAAGTGGAAATTCAAACCCGGTGGTGATTTATTTTCATCACCGGTAGTTTCGGGAAATTATGTTTATGTCGTGTCCGGTGATAATCACATCTGCTGCATTGATAAAAATACGGGAGAGGAAATATGGAAATTCAAACCGGGGGGTGATTTATTTTCACCACCAAGAATTTCGGGAAATTATGTTTATATCGGTTCTCTTGACGGTTATGTTTATTCGTTTATCTTTAAAGAGAAGGAATACATTGAAAAAATAGAGCAACAAAAAGCGGAGGAGGAGGAAAAGGCAAAAGAAGAGGAAGAAAAGCAGGAAACGGTTGAAGAGGAAGAGGTTGAAGAGGAAGAGGTTGAAACAGGAGAACCGGAAGAGGTTGAAGAAGATGTTGAAGAAGAGGTTGAAACAGGAGAACACGAGGTTGAAGAAAAGGAACATTTTGAAACAGGAGAACAAAAAAGTTCTGAAGAAGAAATTGAAACAGGGTACAACATTGTTGATACGGGGCTTATAATAACGGCTGTAATCTTAATTATATTGATATTGATATTTTTGAAACAGAGAAAATGAAAGCGAACATGATAATATTGAAAGCCGGGAGTTTATAAATAAATTCTAATTTTTAATATGAGAAGCAGTGTATTAATTTTAATTTTAATTTTGACAGCAGCAGGAATTTCAGCTGCCGCAATACCCGGGGAAAATTTATTTTTAAATAATTTAAGCAATGATTCAGGCAATTCCGAAACCTGCGATATAAATGCCACAGAACCCTGCGGTGACAACATAACAAATATTACGGGTAATTTTAATTTTACAGGCATATCAATCATTGACGGAACAGGCGAAAACGAAACACGGGTTACGCAGGAATGCCGGCTGTATGATATCGGGAACTGCGGCGGGGAAATAAAGGCATTGTACTTTTATAAAAGTGACTGCCCCCACTGCGAGAAAGTAAAGCCGCTTATAGAGGAACTGGAATTGAAATATAATTTAAATATAATAAAAATTAACGCAGGAGAAGACCCGAGTACCTGCATAATGTGCGCGGAATGTCATAATGTTTCTGCAAGCGTTCCGATGGTCGTTTTAAGCCATTACGCATTGGTCGGCGATAAGGAAATAGAAAATAAATTTGAAGAGATAATCAAAACCTGTATTAACAATGAAAATTGCGAGTGTATTACTGTGCCGAGGGATGGTGTAGCACCCCCTGAACCGCCGACTATAGGTACGCTTTTAATTGCCATGATAATCGGTGCCGCAATCGCTGACGCATTAAATGTCTGCGCTCTCGGTGTGTTAATATTTCTAATCGCATCGGTTTTATCTAAAACAAAAAGAGACCACAAAGAAGCATTAAAAGTCGGTCTTGCATTCATTGCAGGGATATACATAATGTATTTTCTGACAGGAATCGGGATGTTTCATATATTAAAGGAACTGGTTGCTGCAACAGGAACAATCGGGCTTTTTAAAAAAATAATTGGCTCCTTCGCACTTTTAGTAGGGCTTCTTAATTTAAAGGATTATTTAAGTTACGGCTCACTCGGGTTTACAATGGAAGTTCCCAAATCCTGGAATAAAACAACCACGAAGATTCTTGAAGGCGTGACAAGCATAAGGGGTGCGTTTTTAGCAGGACTTG
>MCBE01000111.1 GCA_001723845.1 Candidatus Altarchaeales archaeon WOR_SM1_SCG | reverse complement strand
GTAAAACCCCTCCCGTCTTGCGTTCTTCGCGGCAATTTTGTGAATCCATCATCTTTCAAAATCCGATCAATCGTGTTGATGCTGACTTTGAGGTTTTCTTCGCAGAGTTTATCATATATGTCATATACTGAAAGGTTCTTTTTTCTCCATGAGATTATCTTCCCAGTTACTTTTTCAGGTGTTCGCCGACCTTTTGGCCCATTCTTTTTTTCAGGGAAGAATTGCAGTTTTCCTTGTTTGAAATCTGAAACAATACCTTTGAATGTTGGGATAGCATAACCAAAACGCTTTGCGATTTTCTTCTGCGTGGCTCCTTCTTCCAGATAATATGCCCTGAGGGCATCATACTTTTTTTGATCAGGGGTGTTCGGTTCCAGAAAATATTGTTGTGGGTCCATTTTTGGTGTGTAAGTGAGTTAATAGTATATAGAATTATGATACATACTATAAAAATGGATCGGTGCTAAATTCTGTGGATGTTAGAAAAAACAGATAGATATAGCACCCTCAATAATGTGTTTTCTATGAAACCATGTAACTATATCTCGGATTTTTGAAAATTTTAGGTGTCATGTAGGTCATACTCTGAAGAGATAACAAAATAATAACATATGTCCGCAGGTTAGTGATTTTGAGATTTTTCAGATGAAAAACTTGCAGAGAAGGTAGGGTTAATTATGATAGATAATGCCTCTGTGAAAATCCCTGTTCAATCATTTCTATACCTTTATCTAAATGGTTTTGAATTTTCTGTTCATTAATTTCTATACCTTTATCTAAATGGTTTTGAATTTTCTGTTTGTTATTTTTGTTGAGTCCTAATTTATCAATATATTTTACAAATATTGGTTTTAGTTCAGCAAATTTAATTTCTTGTGGTATCAATAAAATGTTATGTGGTTTGTTTTTTTCTGCGTGGTATCTTTCAGCGTGTTCGGGGTTTAGTTTTTTGGCTTTTTTATACTCTTTCTCGGCATCATCCAATTGTTCCATCTGTGATAAAATATTTCCAATATTAATGTGGGTTTCTACAATTTTTTTATCATCGTCGGGAAACAAAAAAATATTTTCATACTCTTTTATAGCGTCTTTATATCTTCCTCTACTTTCCAAAAACCCTGCGAGATTCTCTTGCAGTGCTATCCGCTCTGCCTCAATTTTATCATCTTCAGAGTTCATGTTAAGCACTGCATGTTTATGTTCTTGTTTTAATCCATCTAAACAAACAACAACATAATAATATATTGAGTGGAATTCGTCATATATGCGATGTGTTTTTATTGCTTCTCGGTATGCTTTTTCAGCATCTTTAAATAAACCGGATTCCGCTAAAATATTGCCCCACCCAATATATATTTTGTGTGAATTTTGCATGGGTTTCATGAGGGTTTTAATTTCGTCAAGTAATTCATCTGCCCGTGTTGTATTGTTTGTTTTTATTAACCTATGCCCCAAACGGAAGTAGGAAAGGTTGGCATGTTCTGAAAGGGGGTTTATCGCAATCGCTTTTCTATACTCTTTCTCGGCTTCATCATATCTTTCTAAATCGTCTAATAAAACTCCGAGATGGAAGTGTGCAGGTGCATGTCTTGGGGCTATATCAATCGCTTTTCTATACTCTTTCTCGGCTTCGTCAAATAGTTTTAAATCCCTTAAATTGTCCCCCAGCATGGAATGATAATGGGGGTCATTAGGTTTTTTTAAAATCGCTTCTCTGTTTTCCTTCACTTCTTGGAGTAATTCGTTTGTTGGTTTCATTTTTTGTTTTTGTTAATTAATTTTTAATTTTTTCAGTATCCCCACCCCTTCCCAATCAGTTTCAGTTTTGAATCTTCGATGCTTGCTTTTTTAACGACTGATGCATCAAATTGTTCAGGGATAATATCAATAAAATTATCCTGTGGGTTTTCCTGGTAAAATTTGATCTTGTTTTTGAATTTCTTTAGTGTCGCATCCGATATGTTAATTTTTTCACCTGGGAAAATATCCCCAAAGGCATCAATAAAGAAATTGAGGTAAGCATCTTGCGGATTTGTTTTGGTTATTGTTTCGTTGCCAAAATTATCATAAAAACATCCATTTTTCCTTTTCATTTTTAGGATTTCTCCCAACACATGCGGTTTAATGCCTGCGGCACTACACAATTCCAGAATTTTCGGTGAAATATATTTTTGCTGGTTGTAAGCAATACGCTTTTTTTTCCTTTCTGCATGCTTTATTTTTTTTATTTTTTCCTTTTCATTGTAATCCCGGATAAAATTTTTAACAAATTCAATTAATGCTTCAGGGGTTGTCTTTAAATCTTGATCCCCCGCCAGTCTAACAGTTCTTAGTTTCTTCTTGTTAATAGCGTCTCTTACTCTGCATATCGGGATATTTAGAATAAGAGCAGCGGTCTCTTTATCAATTAACCCTTTTTTTAATAAGTTCAATTTGTCAATTATTTTGGTTTCATTTTCAATTTTTGTTAATTAATTTTTAATTTTTTCAGTATCCCCACCCCTTCCCAATCAGTTTCAGTTTTGAATCTTCGATGCTTGCTTTTTTAACGACTGATGCATCAAATTGTTCA
>MCBE01000110.1 GCA_001723845.1 Candidatus Altarchaeales archaeon WOR_SM1_SCG | reverse complement strand
TAAAATTGGCAAAAATGAAAATCGCACATTATAACAGGAATACAAGAAACTATATGCTCAACAAGTATTTTTCAATTTATTATATTAAAAAGTTTAATTATTAATACCTAATCGTGGGAAAGATGGGCTTTAAACTAATTAAATTTAACCTAAACTAAACTAAAATAATTCAAAATATTATCCGCTAATTTTAATAAAATATATGAATGATTCGTTTGATTTACTAATCTTTGGAGACATCGTGGTTGATAATTTCTATGAGGTAAATGAAATCCCGGAGATCAATAAGTCCGCTGATGTGATAAATCATAAAAGGTTCTACGGCGGGATGGGTGCAAATACCGCGGTTTGTGCTTCCGCTCTCGGGTTAAAGACATCATTTGTAGGCGTTGTCGGCTCTTTCGGGGATGAAAAGGAATGCGTTTCATACATGAAGGAGAGGGGCGTTGACATACACCTGAATGTAATATTAGGCGAGACCGCGCATTCCATGTTTTTCAAAAAAGAAAAAGTTCATAAATTTATAAGTTTTTTGCATAAAGGCATTGCAGAGAAAACCGATGAAATAAAAATAGGCAAAGAGAATATTGAATTAATTAAAAAGACGGGTGCAATTTTTATGCCCCGCACCTATCTAAACCTGCAGAAAAAAGTTTCAATGCACTGTAAAAATAAATTTTTAATTTACAATCCCGGCTACGGGGTATTTAATTTTAAAAAAATTCCGGAGGACTTCTACAGGATTTTGAAAAACACGGATGTTCTTGTTTTAAATAAACACGAGTACGAGTGGCTAAAAGAGAGGGGCTTTGACTTTGAATTCAGGATGGGACCTGCCGCTTTTTTGATTACAAAAGGCTCTTACGGCTGTAAAATATTTGCAAAAGGCATTTATGAAGATATTCCTAAATTTAAAACAAAAGTCGTGGATACGGCAGGAGCAGGGGATGCGTTTAACGCAGGGTTTATTGCAGGGCACCTGCAAGGTTTTAATCTGATTGAAGCAGTGAAAATCGGGAATGCAACCGCATCATTCATTGTTGAAAAATGGGGCTGCCAGACGAATATTCCTTCATGGGAAGGGGTCATGGGAAGGTATGAAAGGATGTAGGGGGGGAGATAGAATATTTGGGGCAGGGCATAATAACTTAAGAAGCCGTGATAATCTTTTTATTCCATCTCAAATTTAAAGAATAAAAAATAAATTTTTAATTAAATCTAAAAAATTAAGGATGATCTCACCTCATTCAAACACCTCTTCGTATGACCTGGAGACGGAAAAGATAAATCAGGCAGTTTCTAAAATATTCAAAGACAGCGAAAGGATTAAGAAGCATAAACCCAACCTGTTCTTTATTGGTAAATATTACCCTAAGGGAGATGGAAACTATGGGGAGATGGATGAGTTCTCCCGTATGATTCTTGCCATAAAAAAAGATGAAGAAATGTTAGATCAACAATCAGGAGAATATTACTATTATATGAACGCCGTCAATTACTTTAACTCGCTTCTGGGCAATATTCTTTTAAATAATGAAGAATTTGTTATATGCGTTATGCCTTCTTCTGCAAAAGGAACCTCTGCATCGGGAATAAGAACAATTGCGGAATCATTATGCAGACCGCCGATAATTGACGGAACCAGGTGTGTATGCCGTAACGAAACCATACCAAAGAAACATCTTGGCGGGGAAAGAAATCTTGAAAAAGAAATTGCGTCTCTTATCGTTCAAAATGAAAATATTATTGAAGATAAAATAGTTCTGCTGCTGGATGATGTCACAACGACAGGCACGACATTTGAAGCAGGAATACATAAATTAAAAACAGCAGGGGCTTTTGAAGTAATAGCAATGGCTCTTGGAAAAACCACATATTAACATGGAGTCAAAAGAAATATTACCGATACTAACATTGCAACAGATAAAAGGAACCGGGCGAAAAAGTATAGATGAAATTTTAAAAATATTCGCTGATTTTAAACCAGGCAGTCCATCGGATTTACTTGACAGATTAAAAGAAGCACATGAGATTAATAAAAAAATAAAGGTACCTGATAACATTCAAACAGTTGAAAAATGCTGGAATAAAGCAAAGGAAATATTGGAAACATCACAAGAAAATAGCATTAAAATAATATCTGGAAAAAGTCCGGGGTATCCAAAATATTTAGCAAAAATTCCTGACCCGCCGGCTTTACTGCATGTTAAAGGAAATATTGATTCACTTTCACAAAAAAATATGATTGCAGTAGTCGGTACCAGAAAACCAACGCAACACGGTGCAGAGTCGGCAAGAAAACTCGGCAGGGTTTTTGCAAAGGAAGGGTTTGTTGTCGTAAGCGGTCTTGCAAGCGGTATTGATACACAGGCACATAAAGGAGCGCTTGATGTTAACGGCACAACAATTGCTGTTTTAGCCCACGGACTGCACACGGTTTATCCTGCCGAAAACAAAAAACTTGCGGATGAAATAATTGAAAAAAACGGTGCGATTGTATCGGAATATTCCTGGGGTAAAAACAGTTTTCGCATCTATTTTGTTGAGCGTGATAGAATCCAGAGCGGATTATCCCTGGGCATTTTTGTCGTTGAAACAGATATAAAAGGAGGAACTATGCACACCGTGAGGTTTTGTAAAGAACAAAATCGCACCCTGATTGTTTTTAAACCTACGCAGGAATTTACCGACCATCAAAAAACAGAAGGTAATGCTAAATTAATTTCAGATAAAAGTGCAGACATAATATTTGAAAACGACGATGATCTGGATTTGATTAGAGTAAAACTAAACAGTACCTGCAAAGATTTATTAACCCATGAGAAGAATAAGGATAAACCTGTGATACAGGAAAAATTAACTTTATTTTCACGAAACAAATAATTAAAGCCGTTATTTTTTATATCTTGTAAATTAATTTTTCTGTCTAATATTTCAACTGAATTTTAATTTAATTGTCGGGCAACGCCCCCGACGAGTGCGAAGCGAGGAATTATGGGACATGACAAAAAATCAAATGTCTCACTATTCCGCACTGAAAATTTTAGTTTAATTTTTGAGACAAGTAATATAAGTTCAAATTTAAAGAATAAATATAAATATCTAAATACTTAAAATATTCAAATACTATAAAATGGTGAATGTGGAGTCAAAAATATTTGATATGGTATCAGAAGATGAATCAAAATCCTTCTCAATAGCGTCTTACTATTCAGTGCTTAAGACACCAGAAGATTTATTAAATTACTTGAATAGGGATGTTCGCAAACTAAACAATTTCAAAAAAAGATATTTAGTTTCTAAAGACATAAACGAAAAAAATTTAAATAAAATCAATAAGGATATATGGACATTGACTATGGATTTAAAAAGTGGTGAAAGTAACGATATTCACATATTTTGCCAGGAAGATAGATGGACTTTTATTGTAGATGTGCCTAAAAATATAAGAAACATTTTTGCGAACATTTTAAAAAATGATATTTTTGGTTTAGAACCCGCATGGCTTGAACCTAATGACTTAGATGGCATAGTTGAAAAATATGTAAAGGACTACCAGAATGTTCGCAGATCAATGGAATTTGATCCATTTTACATACCAAAGGGTGCGAAAATACCAAAAAGGATATATGATGAAATGCAAGAAAGTCAAAGGCAACTTTTTGAGCCAGGAGAAATTTCAGTCAGTATAAAAGCACCTAAATATCGTTTTGATGAAGTTTTTAATAAAGTTTTTAGAGAAAGAGGAATAACAGAGACTATAAAAACAGAGTTTAAAGTTTCTTTTGAAAATCCCTGAGAATCAGAATTGTCTTTAAATGAAGATTTTGTTATCGAACATAAAAGAGGCAATTTAGAAGCCACTGAAAAGATTTATAATGATGTGAGTGGAATTTCAGTAGAAAAAATTAAGCCATTCAAAAAAGTTTTATCTGGAATAAAACGGGAAGAGGATGATGAAGGGTGCATTGATATCACATTCCCCGAAAAATTTGAAGATTATACAATCACCATACCTCATGAAGAGGATAATAGAATAAACCCGCTGCTTGTTGAAACAATGTTCAACTATGGACAAAAAGCAATTGGAACATACGGTTATATAATAACTAAAAATGAATCATCTTTCATGAGTAAAATATTTTATCCAAAAGACGGAAGTGAACTGATTTTAGTTTTCAATGGATCGAAAGAGGAAAGTAAACTAAAAATCGATCCAGTAAAAGCATCACCACTATCTTTAATCCATATTTATCGCATAATAAAAGAACGTGTAAAATGGGGGAGTTCCCACAATTTAAAGTAAAATGAGTCATCCACTTTATCCATACGACCGGCATTCAAACATTGTAACCTGGGTGTATAATGCCTTTTTGGACAGAATACGATATGAATTAAAATATGATTGCATTCCAGACCCAAAAATATGCCTTAATGGTGGCAAAGAATGTACCCCCGACCTGATTTCAATTAATAAAGGAGAATCAGTTATCATAATTTTAGATGGAAAAAGCCCAATTGATGGAATAGATTTTCAAGAAATTGGAATAGACATAAATAAATTAGTTGAAAAAATTGGTAAATACAAAAATATTTCACAGGAATCAATACAAGAGATATTTTCAGTATCGGGCATTCAGAATATAGAGACCGTTGCAGCCACTGATTTTGAAAACTATCAACACTATGAAACAGATTTAAAAAGTTCAAGTGATCAGAATAATATTCTATTATGGATAATTAAGGATAATATGTCTCCTAAAATCCTTCAATTAATTGAAGGATCGCATTCACATAAAGAATTACAGGATAAATTAAGTGCAGGCATCTCGTTACCCCCTCATCCACTGAAACCATTGTTCTATACTCGCCACACAAATCTGAAAATAATAAGTTATGTTGTATTAGAGAGATTAATTGATTGGTGTGTTTCAGAGAGGATTAATAGATTTAATGTTGAGGACATTGACTTTGTAGCTACTAAATTTTATGAATACCACCCTATTTTAGGTCATTTAACACGCGACGAAAGACTGAAAAAATGGAAGAATGTTTTAAAACAGGGAATTTCCACAGGATTTTTAGAAGAAGCTGAAGAGAGAAATTATTACAAATGGAAAAAAGATATCCCAAATTTAGCTTACAATTATATAAGTCCTCTTATTGATAATCTAAAGCAAAAATTTAAAATTAAAAGTTAAAAAATGTTCAAATTCTGTATAGAGGGGGGTGTATTTAAACACTTCATGGAAATACTGCATGAGGCAGGAGTTGAAGATGCGATTCTTTCATTTACACTGGAGGGTATTTGCACAAACGCTGTTAAAGACCAGAATCTTTTTTTAAACCTTAAAATATACTCAAAATTTTTAGAAGATTATAAATTATCAAATGATGAAGAACACTTAAAAGTTAATGTAGATACTTTGAAAAAAATATCTGATAGTTGGAACTCTGAAAAAATACTAATTGAATACGATTCAAAACTTAAGATAATTTTTTTGGAAAAATCCGATTCTGAGGATAAGTTATATAAAAAAGCCGAGTTTTCTGTTGGACTTCTTGACTTACGCGATTCGGAATATATGTGGAAAGATATAAAAATCAGAGATGATGTGGAACTTATAGTAAAAAATAAAGAGTTACAGGATAGTTTTAATAGAATATCTATTTTTTCTAAAAAAACCACATGCTGGTCTGAAAAAAATAAATTATATCTCATGGGACAAACAGTAATGGGAGAAGCAGAGTCCTATTTAAATATAGTTTCATCAAAAGCAAACGATATTAATAAAACCACGTTTTACCACGAAACTATATTAAAATTACTTAAAAAGATTGATGCTAATGAAAATATCACTATACGTCTCACCACAGAACATAATAATTTAGTTTTTAATTCAAAGCTAAACACTAATAGTGGAGAGATGAAAGTAATAATATGTGTTTTATCTGAGTAAAGTTAACCAGAGGAAGAATGTTTGAATGAAATGTTAATGTCACATCTTACCCAGTCGCCCAATTATCCCCCATAAATTTTAATTTAATTTAACAATGACCTCCTTATTTCCCTTCCCCCAAATCCGTGACGGACAAAAAGAACTAATAAAGGACATCGAAACAGTCCTTGAAACCGGAAACTCTTTAATAGCCCATGCCCCAACCGGCATCGGGAAAACCGCAGCCGCACTCGCACCCTGCCTTGAGTATGCCCTGAATAACAATAAAATTATTTTCTTTCTCACATCAAAGCAGTCCCAGCATAGAATCGTTATTGACACCCTGCGGCTTATTAAAGATAAAATTGATAAAAATAAATCTCAAATTAATTTTTCTGTTGTTGACATAATCTCCAAGCAGGCGATGTGTCCCCGCGACATTGCAAGAGAGTATTACGCAGTCTTTAATGAAATGTGCATCCACGAACAGAAAACCCGCAAATGCAGGTATTTCAGGAGCGATAAGACTGTGACAAACCAGATTTTAAATAATATTTTGCATGTTGAGGAACTTAAGGACTTATGCGCGGAAAATGTTTTATGCCCTCATAAGACGGCGGTTGACGCGATGGCGGAAGCAGACGTTGTTGTCTGCGATTATAATTATGTTTTCACGGATATTCTTGAAACCGTTCTTGAGAAAACAGGGAAACCAATGGATGATTTAATTTTAATTATTGACGAAGCACATAACCTCCCGGACAGGATAAGAGACCATCTTTCAGGAGAGCTTACACTTAACTTGATTGATGAGGCGGCAAAGGAAATAAGCCCGCTTGACAAGAAGCTTCACAGGCATATCAGGGACGTCGGCAGGTTTTTTGACAGGTTTATTGAAACACAACCAGGAAATACGGAATTAAATATTTCACGCGAGGAAATCACTCAAGGAATTGAGCAAGCACTCCAGGAAGTTTTAGGCGGGGGGCTTAGCTACATGGAATTTGTTGAATCATTAAAGGCAATTGAAGTTGAAATCGCTGAAAAAGAGCAGCACGAGAAAAAAGAGAAATCTCCTTTAACATCAATCATCGAGTTTCTTGAAGGATGGAATACGAATCTTCCCTGCTCGCGGGTTTACAGGAATGAAGTAAATCCTGTTCTTTCATTTCGGCTTCTTGACCCTTCGGTTTTAAGCGAAAAAATAATTTCGGGCGCTCATACCGCTGTTATGATGTCAGGCACCCTCTACCCGGTTGAAATGTACGCAGATATATTGGGTGCTAAAAACGCGCTTCTAAAGCAGTATAAGTCGCCTTTTCCTTCCGAGAACAAGCTTGTGTTAATAACAAAAAGATTAACGACGCTTTACTCCATGCGAAGTGATTCGATGTATAATGAGATGGCGAAAAAGATTTCACAGATACATGATGCAGTCGGCGGTAATGCTGCTGTTTTTTTCCCGTCGTATTCGTTGATGGATGATGTTTACCGTAAATTTCAATACAATTCCGATGCGAAAATAGAGGATAAATCAGAGGACATCATTCTTGAGGAAAGGCGGATGAGTAAAGCCGCTAAAAATAAATTATTCAATAAATTAAAAATTAATTCCAATAAAATTTTGTTCGGTGTGCAGGCAGGCTCACTCTCCGAGGGTATTGATTATAAAAATAATATTCTTCGCGCGGTAATTATCGCAGGTCTTCCTTTAAGCCCGCCGACTCTTGAAGTTAAAAACCAGAGGGACTACTACATTAATAAATTCGGACAGGAGAAAGGCATACTCTACGGTTACATCTATCCTGCGATAAGCAAGGTAATGCAGGCGGCAGGGCGCGGCATCAGGAGCGAAAACGATGTGGGAGCCGTTATTCTAATGGATGCGCGGTTTGCTTACCCGAAATACAGAAAGTGTCTTCCGCCGGACTACGACATTGAGATTACGGATGAAGCAGAGAAAATTTGCAGTGAATTCTTCAAAAAGGATTTTGTCGTGAAAGCACTTCAAGAAGCGGAAAATAAAATCAGGGAGGAGAAAGTGAAAAAAAGTTTTGAGAGAATAAAGGTTGAGGAAGTGAAGATAAACTCAATGCCTGTGATTGAGAAAATTGAAGATAAAAATTTAATTCCCTTAGCGGTTCTTGAATGCGTCTATGAATTCAACGAACGATTAGGTGTGCATAAAATCGCAGGTATTCTGACCGGCTCAAACGCGAAATTCATTGGAGAAGGCGGCTATAATGAAAGTAAAAATTACGGTGTCCTTGGTAATTTCACAGCCGCGGATATTGCAGCGGTCATTGACGAACTCCTTCAGAAGGACTATCTTGAAAGAGCAGGGGAATTTATGTACCCGACGGTTAAGGTTTCACGAACGGGGGGGCTTGCGATACTGAAGAAAGAGGAGATTAAAGTTGATACATTATCTCAAATTAAAGAATATCAGGAGAAAGAGCAAAAACAAAAGACGCCGCATGAAGAAGCAGAAGATATGCTAACTCCAGGGGAAACTGAATTGTTTGAAAAATTAAGGATGTGGAGAAGAAAACTCGCAGACAGGAATAATGTTCCACCGTACCGTATTTTCCAGGATAAAACACTCAGAGAGGTTGCGCGAAAGAAGCCGGGGACAAAAGAGGAGTTGAAGGAGATTTACGGTGTGGGAGAGGCGAAGCTTGAGAAGTACGGGGGGGTTTTGATTGAGATTGTTAATGGGTAAGGTGGTTCTGGATTAGGTTCGGGATTATTAATCTCATCATCAGGTTGGCAATTAAATTGTAATTTAATTACGATTTCATTTCAAGTCACCTAAAAAATTTTATAAAAATTTATCATCATGCAAACCATTCAAGCGTTGCATGCCTGCCTTTCAAATCTTCATTTCTCTGTTTCAATTCAACCATAAGCCGTGCGATAACCCCGTCAAAAAATATCATCGCGGTATCCTCAAATAATGTCCCGAGAGGGATGAGTTCTTCTTCCGAATACTGCTGTGATATGTGCCTGCCTTTAATCTGGTTTGTGAAATAGTCCTTTTTCGTGTCAATCTTTGCCCCTCTTTTCACCTTTAAATTAACAATAATATTTGAAATTTTACCTAATTCCGACTCGGGGTGCGAGGTTATGGACAAAACTTCCGTCCCGATTTCACCTGCTGTTTTTGCCGCACTCACAACCGATTTTGTACCGCCTGAACCGGAAACCGTAATAAGCAAATCATTTTTTGTCATAGCAGGAGTAACAATCTCGCCGATAACATACGCCGTCAGCCCCAGGTGGACAAGGCGCATTGTAAACATCCTTGCAACAAGACCTGACCTTCCGACGCCCATAACAAAGATTTTGTTGTTTTTACCTTTGACTTTAATTTTAGTTATCATCGCTTCTATCTCGGAATCACTCAGTTTATCAATTGTCTTATTTATCCTTTCTGCAATTTCCCTCATTGTTGATTTTACTGCCATATCATAGTTTATAAATTAAATTTAAATTTTATTTTTTACAGGCAACAAACATAATCCTCTGGAGTACCGTGATGTTTGCAAGAACCGCCGTAATTACAACAGCGTAGGTTAAGTATATTAAAACAAAGTATCCGGCTGCCATTCCAATGAAAATCAGCATAAGCCGCTCGAATCTTTCTAAAATCCCACCCATTTTTCTTAACTCCTCCGGCTCTGTAACAATTCCCCTGTGATCGGCATAAGCCCTTGAGTATGATGTCATGACCGTCCCGAAAATCAACGCGGAAATCCAGATTGACGACGGCAGCAAAAATTCATCCAAACCGTAAATTAAAAGCCCGGTATACAGTAAAATTTCAACATACCGATCAATTATGCCGTCAAGGTAAGCCCCCTTGTTTGTCTCGCTTCCCGTAACCCTTGCAACAGCACCGTCAACTGCATCAATGAATCCTGAAATCATAAAGAAAATCAAGCCGTAAATTAAATTGTGATAGTATAAACTCAAAAACCCCAAAAAAGCGGGAATCAATGCAAGAAGAGTCCACGCATTCGGGGAAATTCCTGATTTTGAAAAAATTATTCCTATTTTAATGCTTATGTATTCGGTATTGAAGGTTGATTTTAACATCTTCTGGTATTTTAATTTTAAATTAAATTTATGAAATTGATTATAATATTTTTTGAATTAATTACTTTCTCCAACAACAGACATGCTCCCGGATACATCAACATCAAATTCAATTAATTTTATAAGATGCTCTGCTGGCTGCATGCCTTTTTTAGCGTATTTTAATTTTTCCGTAACCTCTCTACCGACAATAATGCCTCTGACATCCCGTGGTTTAGATAGGTTATCCCTAACCCAACCCATATAACGCAGGGTTTGATTCATTAATCCTGAATATTTTGGTTGAGTGTTGTTTGCCATTTCTTATTAATTTTAGTTCCTCTTATTTTTAGTTATATTTTGAAAACATATATTTTTAATGATATTTTTCCCAATTAAAATTTTCTTCATCTTGTTTTCCCTTATACCCACTTGACAATCCTCCCCATTCTTGATAATATATCCCCTCTTTTTTCATATTCCAAACATAATCACAATAATCATTATGGATTCCTTCTTTGAATTCAGGTTCTACCTCTCCAAACACCAATTTATTTTTTTCAAAATCGTAATCAATTTGATGTTTTTTATGTAATGTTTTCCACTGCTCAACTTTTGATTTATTTTTTATCATACACAAAGTTCTTCCCATGTCCCCTGGACCTCCATCTCTGTGAGTATATATCCATTTTTCGCCTTCCCTTAAAATTAATGCTCTTGTTCCCATGTTTAATTGATTGTTTTTATGAGTTATCTATTTTAATTTTAAATGATGGAATTACAAGTATTCAACTACATTTTCATTCCACGAATAATTTTTAAATTTATCAAAACTGCCGAAAAACTTCCTTCCGGATTCGTACATCTTGAAAATCCTATCAAAACTCCATATTTCGGTCCAAAATCTTATCTCCCCATTAAACATAAAAATTTTTCTGATTCTTTCAAGACGGTTAACATTAGTAACTATTACAACTTTTCTTGCCCCAAATGATTTAGCATGTTTCAATGCATCTTTATCTTTTTCCACACTTCCTTTGTCACATACTTCAATCGCCATATATAAATCATTGTTTTTATACCACAAACAATCAAGTTGGTAAGGAAAATCACTCATACCAACTGGTTTACTTTCAGTCAGAACTTTAAAACCCGACCAATTCCCTATGTTTGCAAGCATATCTATTGTAGTTTCATGAATACTTCCTTTACGAAGACCATCTTCCTTTGCTATGTTTTTATATTCCTGATCTACACCGCGTATTCTTATATCGGCATTATATTTTATGTCCAACCCTTCCAATAATCTCAATTCTTTTTCGTCTGTAGCCAGGTAATCATAACGATTCAGATAATCAGTTATATCATAATGTCCAAATAATCTTAAGACATATGAACCATTTTTCATTTTTATAACGAGTTTATATTGTTTAAACACATCTCCAGTTGCTTTTGAATCTTTTAAAATTTCCATCATAAAAGATAAAGGAATAATGAAAACCTGTTTTTCGTTTTCACATATAAAAATCTGGAAAAAACTTCTATTTTTTCCGTATAACTTTTCAAACTGCTCCTGCTCTATACCAAAGAAATATTCCCCTCTCTTATTCAAACTCGCATAACTAAGATCAAGAAATATTTTTCCATTGTCAATGGAATAAATAGTTTTACCAAACCTTTTGTCTTGCTCTACAGTAAAACCAAATCTTTGAATATTATTTAGTACTTTTTCCTTTATACTATCTATTGTTTTTTGGTCTTTTCTGATTGTCATTTTTAAATATTAAATTAATTTAATTAATTGAATACGAGCAACGTCCAAACATCAATGCTTTACTCGGATTTGTTCTGTTCCATATATAAAGGTCGTAAAGAAACAGTTTTGTTTTATGCAAAATCTCATATTCAATCCCGGAATTGATATTCACAATATGCCGGTTGTAATGTGTGATTAATTGTTTCTTTGGAACAGGCATTAAGGGGGTATTAATGCATAATTTTCCGTTTGGTTTTAAAACCCGCTCGCATTCATTCCACACCTCGGTCATGGCGTTTAAATATTCTTCATAATCATTAATATCCCCAATCTGTCCTTCAATCTTTCCCGAATTATTGTTTTTCTGGTAACCATCCATGGAATAGTCCTTGACATTCCAGTATGGTGGAGAGGTTATAATTAATTGGATTGAATTATCATCAACTTCTGACATGTCACTGGCATCCTTGTAATAAACAATGTCCGTTTTCATTATTTGAATTTTGGATAATTTTATTTAAATTTGTTTTTATATTTTTAAATTATATTTTCATCACCTCTTTCTTTCACCGTCTATGAATTCTTCAACCATCTGCTTTGCGGCAGGGTCGGAGTACTGGATTGGGGGGGACTTCATAAAGTAGGAACTCGGGGATGTCAGAACACCGCCGATGCCCCGGTCAAGCCCGAGTTTTGCACACCGCACGGCATCAATTATAACGCCGGCTGAATTCGGAGAGTCCTCAACATCAAGCCGCAGTTCAATGTTTATTGGAACATCACCGAATTTTCTTCCCTGCATTCTTATAAAGCACAATTTCTTGTCCTTGAGCCAGGGAACATAGTCACTCGGACCGATGTGAATGTCTTCAGGATTCATTGGCGTGGGAAGCTGCGACTGCACGGATTGTGTTTTTGAAATTTTCTTGCTTTTCAACCTGCTTCTTTCAAGCATGTTCAAAAAATCAGTGTTCCCGCCGACATTTAACTGGTATGTGTGGTCAAGTTTAACGCCGCGGTCAACAAATAATTTTGTTAAAATTCTGTGAACTATGGTTGCCCCGACCTGCGATTTAATATCATCCCCTATCATCGGGAGTTTTTTCTCTTCAAATTTTTTAGTCCATTCGTCATCCGATGCGATAAATACAGGCATTGCATTTATAAAAGCACACCCCGCATCAATGCAGCACTTTGCATAGTATCTTGCAGCACTCTCGCTTCCCACGGGAACATAGTTAATTACAACTTCTGTCTTTGTTTTCTTAAGAGCATTTACGACATCAACCGGCTTTTGCCCCGGATCAACCGTAAATTTATCCTTTGTCGTATCACAGACGCCGTCAAGAACAGGTCCTTTTTGCACGACAACATCCCAATTCGGGACATCGGAAAATTTTATTGTGCAGTTCGGCTCTGCAAATACTGCTTCAGACAAATCTTTCCCGACTTTTTTTGAATCAACATCAAACGCTGACACGAATTCAATATCAGAGATTTTATAAGTTCCCAGGACATTGTGCATAAGCCCGGGGACAAGCGGGGAATTCCCGTCAATATCTTTGTAGTATTCAACTCCCTGGACAAGCGATGATGCGCAGTTTCCGACACCAATTATTCCGACACGAATTTTACTCATTTTGATTATGTAACTAATTAAATTTCAATTTATTATAAATCTTAAAAACCAAAGGGTTTAATGTGTATTAATATTCAATAATATTCAATAAAATCCAATAAAAAATTTAATCTAAATCTCAACACTTAACCCGTTATTAATTAAATGAACATTTTTATTAAGTTCATACCCCTCTTCTGCCGCAAGCCCCACATAAGAACCCTTCATCACCATATCCCCGTGGCAGGGGATGATATGCTCCGGCGAAAGTAAATTCAGCAGTTTTCTATGGTCCTCGCGGGAAGCATGCCCTGAGACATGAACATCTTTAAAAATTCTTGCGCCCTGCGACTCAAGTTTTGATTCAAGAATGTACCTGTTTGTTTTATTTATCGGGACAGGAATTGTTGCGGCACAGAAAATTACGGAATCATTCCTTTGAAAATTAAATGAAAATTCTTTATTTACCATTCTCGGAAGCACCGACTGCGGCTCTCCCTGGCTTCCTGTGACAAGCAAAAAGTAGTCGCTGCGTTCATTTTTATTCATTTTGTTAATTATCTTCAACATATTTTTTATTGCCTTTCCCGAGCCGTAGACCCTTGCATTGGGCGATAAATCCAGAATTCCGAACTGTTCTGCAATTCCCGTGTGTTTTGACAGTGACCTGCCAATTACTACTGGAATTTTACCTGTTTTTTCAACAAGGTCCATTATCATCCGGATTCGCTCTATGTGTGTTGAAAATGTTGTTGCAATCACAAGACCCTTATCAATAAATTCAATAATTTCCCTGAATTTTTCCCTGACAACCCTTTCGCCCGGAGTTCTTCCCCTCTCCTTTACCCTTGTTGATTCAACAATTAGTGCATAAACGCCTTCTCTCCCGATTTTCTTTAATTTTTCATAGTCGGTTCTTGCAATTTCGGAATAATCATCAAATTTAAAGTCGCAGGCATAAACCACGGTTCCTTCAGATGTTTTGAGAATAACGATTGATGATTTTGGGATGCTGTGAGTAACTTCAACAAATTCAACTTCAAAATCAGGAGAAACTTTAAAAAATTCATTGTAATCACACGAGTAATAATTTCCCCTGTTATATTCTTTCCTCCCGATTTCCGCGGTGTAGTGAGTACTTATTATCGGGACACTTGGCTGTACAACACCCAGCGCTCCGACATGGTCAAGATGCCCGTGGGAGATTACCTGGGCGCGTACATTTCTTAAAGAATCGTAGTCAGGAATTACGCGCATATCAATCAAATCTTTCTTTTTATACTTCTGGAGCATGTGCGTTTCGCCGTCATACATCTGAAAAGCATCAAGCCGTATGCCGTTATCAATCGCGACCGTTTCATTATTTATCGTTACACCGGTCATGTTCCTGCCTACTGCATCATACCCCCCTGCTGCTGTTATCTTCATTATTTTTTAAAAATAATATTATAATAATTAAATTTATTCAGAAACCGCATTAATAACACCGCTCTGTCCCGGGCGTGAGGTTACTCTTGCATTTAATTCCGCGCCATCCGGAGACTTAACTGTCAAAACAGCCCCCTTTGTTATGATTTTTCTTCTTGTAAAGTCCTTGTTTGCAGGATTTGTCGCAAGACCCAAAATTTCACAGTTCAGGGATTTACCCTCAACCGATACATTCGCATATTTTGCAGCCACCAACCTCAGTTTTTCATTACCTCCGCGTGTTCTGATTTTCTTTAATTTTTTATCTCCTATTACAGTGTTTTTCGTTTCCCTGCCCATTGCCGCCTTTCGCTTTTTATGCGGCTTTTTCAGATTTCCGTGATATATTGCCATTTTTATTTAAATTAATTATTTTATTAACCCCATGTCACAAACGGTTCTGTTTCAGTGGGTGTAACCATTTCGCCCGTTTCTTCCTCCCCTTCCGCGTCTGATTCCTCCTCTGCTTCCTCAACTTTTATTTCTTCAGGATATATGATTTCATAAACCTTTACATACCCCGCATTGGAATAATCAGGGCTTCCCACGCCGTCAAATTCATCGACAAGTTTAAAATACTTTAATCTTTCCGAATTGCCCTCTTCAGCAGCTTTTTTACACCAATCGTTTGTGCATAAACTTAATGGACCACCACCCAGGTAATAACTATCTGCATGGTCCCCGAGATAAAGTTTTGTTAGCATGTAATCATTATAATTATGCCATGTATAACTGTATTTTGTATAGTATGAATTATCCCTGACACATGCCTGCGGTCTCCCGCTTTTACCGTCGTCGTATACGTTTGGCACATAAATCAGGGTTGTGTACGCAGGATGATTAACGTTCTGTCCCTGCAGTGCCAGACCAAGTATCGTATTCAGGGGCTGTACACCTAAAATTGAAACATTATTCTGGTCTCTCCATGTCTCCCACGGAATTTTGTCCCCGGTGGGTGTTATAATATCTATGCTTGAAATTTGAGCATCATTTTTTATGTTGAAAAGAATTGCACCTATATGAGGTCCTCCTATAAAGGGGAGGATTCTTGTTTTTTCCACACCCCCCTGTTCATTAAGTGTATATTGCTCTTTTCTTGAATCCCAGATAATATTGCCCATGCCGTCGGTCACGACCTGCCTGAATTGAAACTGCCCGTAACCAAGGTCAAATCCGCACTCTGTCGTAGTTAAATTTGAAGTTGCTATGAAATGCGGTGCGTGACTTTTCCCTATCATTGTCCAGTCAATAATTACATACTGTGAATTGTAATATCTTGTAATATTAAGTGCTTCTTCCTCGGTTGTAACCAGAACATGGAACTTGGCATCATTTTGCACGGTAAATTGATTGTTTTTGGCGTTATCTGCAACACTCACCCTTTTTGAGACCGCTGCAATCCAGTGCCCGTAATCCCACCAGGTAATCGTTGACCAATCAGTTGCAGAACCGTCAATCGTCTGGTTCCCGAGCCACAGCAAAGCCGGCTCCCATACCTGGAATCCTGATGTCCTGGGACCGGAATAAAGAACCTGCCCGCTTCCGAGTTTTCCATAATGATCCGCGCCTGCAATGGGTATGTATGCCAGGGGGACAAGAATAATTAAAATTGTTGCAATTATTCTCCAGCTTTCCATATCCTTTTTTGTGACTCCCGCAAGCAGCCCGATGGTTGCGCCAAGAGCAATTATGGGAACACTTGCCACGAACCCGTACTGCGGTTTTGCATAAATCCCCACAATCATAGGAACACTCCACGCAAGTATAAATGCAGCACCCATGCTTCTCTTAACCAGTGCAAGATAAAAAAGAATTATTATCATGATTAATGCAAGTAAAAAAGCAGCGCCGTACTTTCCACTAAATCCTGATGAGCCGCAGCTTGTGCTGCCGCAGATTACGGCATAATTCACCATTTGTTCGGGAGAATATGTCTGCCTTATCTGCTCTGCTGTTGTTAACCCGATAATATCCCTGACTTCGGCACCCACTATAACTGTTTTTACATAGTCAAATGCAGGGAAATTTAATATAAATATAATTCCGATTATTATTCCTGCCGCGCCAATCGGAACAATATACCTGTCAATTAAATTTTCCATTTTATCCTCATAAGTCTTTTCAGGAATTACAATCTTTCCATACATCCGGGTTCTTATTATCTCCAGTATAACTGCAAATAAGAACGCACCACCAATCGGGATTAAAATTATCATACCCGGTACTGCGAATGCGGGAAGTTCACCTCTTGCATGAAGAACCAGGGGGGATAGAAAGCTTATAAGAAACGGGATAATAAAATAAGGTAATTCTTTTACCGTATTTTTCTTATGAATAAAATTCATTATTGCATAAAGCACGATAAAAACCCCTGTAACGGGTCCTGCATAAGAGTAACCCGACCAGGTCATTGCAAGCATTAAAAATGAAAAGCCGGCAAGAAGCGTAATTTTTAAATTTCTTCTCCTGAAACCGATGGTCATCAAAAGAAATGACGAAACCATCAAAAACATACCAAGCGTATCGTCTTCACAGTTTGTCGCAATTGCCTTTTCTGCAAAGCCTGGTGTAAGCATCAGCATAAATGCTGCAAGTATTGCTGCAACATAATTATAGGGTTTCATATCTGAAAAAAGATCTCTTACAAGTAAATACAAAACTAAAACAGTGAACGCTGCAACGACACCCGGGTAAAGGATTGCAACATCCTTTATGCTAAAACCAAGAGGGCTTAAAACATTTGCAATCGCAGCCATGAACACGGAAGCCATTAATACGCCCCTGCTTCTATCAACCCCCTCGGGAGGATAAACCAGGTTATCATGTTCCATAATATCTCCGGTTTCCACAATATGGTCTGCCAGGTCATCTGCAAATGCGCCCATTAAATGCGTTAGCATGGTGCAGATAAAGATTGTTGCAATTAACGCATGCGTTAATTTTTTTATGATTTTATGAATCCACAGGGTATAGAACAATAAAAGAATTGCAAACATAACGGAAAAGGCGGTAAAATCAATCACAGCGTTTCCCTGGTCTGCATAATATGAAAATAAGGTTATGCAAAAAATTAAAACAGGGACCCCGATAAAATAATAATTTTTAATATTATTTTTAAAATAAATATAAACAAAATACGCAGAGATTGCACCAAGCAGCAGTATGCCAACGGTTAAAAGCGAAAAATCAATTAAGGGTTTTATTATTGCAAGCAGTACTGCCGCAATCGCGATAGTAAATAACGGCTCTTCAAAATGTTTCTTTAATTTTTCCCCAAGATTATTTGCATGACCTTCTGTTTCCATTTCTTTTTGCTCTGTTTTTCTGCTGTCTTTTTCTACATCTGTTTCTGTTTGTAATTTCTTTTTCCTTGTCATTCTTTGCTACTTTCCGAATCTTCGTTCTCGTGAATTATATTCATCAATTATCCCCGTAAGGTCTTCTTTTTCAAAACCCGGCCAGAGTTTATCTGAAAAAAAGACCTCTGAATAAGCGGACTGCCACAAAAGGAAGTTGCTCATCCTGTTCTCGCCCGTCCTGATTATTATGTCCGCATCATTTTTTACCCACAGGTGTTTTTCAATGTTTTTATCATTAATTTCCCCGCGCTCTTCAACTACTTTCTTTACGGCGCAAATAACCTCCTGCCTTCCACCGTAAGCGATTGCAAGATTCAGCGTGAATTTATTGTAATTTTTTGTTGAATTTTTAAGGTCATTTAAATTATTCATTAAATTAGATTTTAAATTTAAAGTGTTTATTGCCCTCTCCAGGTAATTCATGTCCCCGCAGATATTTACACGAACTTTATTTTTATGAATCCGTTCATCATTTAATGCTTTTTTTGAAATTTCTTCAAATACCGTAAAAAGTACCGCAAGTTCCTCTTTGCTCCTGTTTTTTATGTTTTCTGTTGATAGTGCATAAAGTGTGACTTCAGAAACCCCGAGTTCCATGCACCACTCAAGGCAGTTGTAAAAGTTGTCAATGCCTTTCCTGTATGCGGTTTCAAGGTCTATGTTCTCCTCCTGCATATATCTCCTGTTCCCGTCAGGTATTATGCCGATGTGCATTTTATGATATGCGTGTTATTTTTCAATCTTTCAATCTTTAATTAATTTAATTATTAAAATTACAATTAAATTACAAATTAAAATTAAATTATACTTTCAACATCAATTATGTGGTCAAAAATATAATCCGGCTTGTATTTTTCAAGAATTTCTTTATCATAGACATTCGGAATTGCGATAACTCTGACATTTGCGGACTTTGCAGAAATTATATCATTCGGGTGGTCCCCGACCATTACACATTCGTCATTGTTTAAATTTAATTTCACGAGTGCTTTTAACACCGGTTCAGGGTCCGGCTTTAAATTTTCTACATCATCTCTTGTAATCAAAACATCAATAAGATTATATAAATTCGCGGCTTTTAGAATATGTTCTGACATGGCTTTTGCGGTTGTTGTCACAACGCCTGTTTTAATGTTTTTACTTTTTAAATTTTTCAATAATTTTGAAACGCCTGGAAGGACTTTCGTGTACCTGTCAGTTGTTTTTGCTCTCGTTTTCCTGAAAACATCGGTTGCTTTATGTATCTTCTCCCGCGTTGCTTTGGGAACAAATTTTTTCAGGGTGACTTCATGAGGCGCGCCTATGCTTTCTGTTAAGATTTTCCTGTTTGCAGGTTTTGCTCCCAGGAATTTCAATGCTTCATTAAATGAAATTACAATTGACTCAAATGTATCAACAAGTGTCCCGTCAAGGTCAAATAAAACCGCTTTTATTTTTGCCATTCTTTTATTACCTAACTTAAATTAAAATCCAGCATAAATTAAAAAAAAATATAATAATTCAAATTTAATAAAAATACTGGAACATAAAAAATTATCTATCTGGAAATGAAAATAAAAGGAAAAACAGCGTTTGCAGGAGCACTCTTCGTAGGAGCGGTATTTATACTGGGAACAAAGCTTTTGAACCCTGCGTCAATACAGCTTTTTGTTGAAGGAAACCAGACTGCTATAACACAGATTCCCGGGCTTTTCACATTAACTGATGTTATCATAATTTTTGCATCAACATTGATTCTTGCTGTTTCAGGCATGTACCTACTTTTCTTTGATACTGATGAAACCGGTTCCAAAACCAAAAAAACCGGTGAAACAAAGCAAACAAATGAATGGGAAAAAATAATTAAAACACTTGAAGGAGATGAAAAAATGATTTATCAAAAAATTCTCTCCGAAGAAGGCATAATGTACCAGAGTGAACTTGTCACAAGCACGGGATTTGCCAAGGCAAAGGTCACGAGATGCCTGGACGCACTGGAGCACAAGGGACTTTTAGAGAGAAAAAGAAAGGGGATGGGAAATCTTGTTTTGTTGAAGTGAAACTGGTTTGAAACAGGTTTCATACTTTAAGGTATATGGTGTTTCATCTAATAATTTAATACAACTTTCAGAAAATTTCAAAAATTTTAATTTAATTTTTCAAAAAGATAAATGAAATGAAAAACATGAAAACCAAAATTGCACTGCTCCTTGTGCTTGCAGTCATAGGAATCGGGCTTGTGATAGCCGCTTATTTTACCGGGACAATGAACGGTAAACAAAATCTGGAAAATCCTGCGGAAACCCCTGAGAAAGGAATTGCAATCATACTTGACTTAAAGGAACAACAAAAAGAAGATAAATCATTGGTTAATGAATCAAAAGCCGGGGCAGATGATGAAATTTTTCCCGGTGAACCTGAAATATTAAGCGCTCAAGCACCAATCGGCAGGGGCGGGGGCGTTGAGGAAGAGCCGGCTGTAATGGTCACGGGAGAAGATGCGGATTTAAAAAAAGAGGATGCAAAAGAAGCATATCTTGAAGAAACAATACCCGGGATGCCTGAAAAATTACAAAACGCACCTCCTTCACTTGAAAGCTTGAAAAGAAACATAACAAGTTCGCTTAATGTTGTTGTTGTGCATGACAACAGGGTTATAAAAAACACGACCGTTAATATCAGTAATCAATAATCAAATTAAAATTCAAATAAATTTTTAAATTAATAAAAACCAAAAAAATGAAAATCCTAAATAAAATAAACGGAACAAATAAAATAAAACTTGGAATAATATTTTTAATTTTTATTAATCTTCTGGCAGTAAACGCATCAGCTGATGGAATGCTCTGCGGGACTCTCTCTGACCTTGAGAAAATGTTTGCAGCAAATGCAACAACACCGCCTGATGTGCCGCCTGCTTTCTATATAATCTCAAAAGCAAATTACGATATAATTGTGAACGATGATTTTGCAGAAACATCAGCAGTTTATGATATTGAAATTTTAACAGATAACTGGGTGAAAATCAGGTTAATTAATGGAAAATTTGCAATTAAAAATGCCCGCATTGACGGGATGGATACTTCCCTGTTTACCGAGCGAGGCATGAATTATCTTATATTAAATAACAAAAAGGGGAAACATAAATTAGAAATCAATTTTTTAGTTGAGGTTAATGAAGATATATCCGGCGATTCAAAAACCGTAAAATTAGCCGATCTTCCCGAAACATCAATTTCAACATTAAGAATTGAAATACCTGAAACGGACATCGGAATTGAAATTGAACCATCCTTTGGTCCGGGAATTGAGGAATCATTTAGTCCCGATAAGACAATAGCAACGGCAACACTTGTTTCCGGCAGCGGATTTTCGGTTGTCTGGCACCCGAAAAGAGAGAAAATAATTAAAGAAAAATTACCTGCGAAAGTTTATGCTGAAGTCAATTCCCTGGTCTCCGTCGGCGAAGGGGTTATGAAATGCTATTCGGTTATTGATTATTCAATTGCTCAGGGCAGTGCCGGGCAGTTCAGAGTCCAGGTTCCCGGAGGCGTTTCTGTTCTTGAAGTTACTGACCTTTATGGAAACCCGATTAAGGATTACAAAATTGAGGATAATATTATTTTGATTCAAACACCTTATGACATCACCCAGAATTATAAAATTATTTTAAATTATGAAAAAGACATGGGCGGGACAAGCGCCGTTTCAAGCATTCCCGAAATTAAAGTTCTTGATGTGGAGCGGGAAACAGGTTACATCGGGATTGAAGCAAGAACAAATGTTGAAATAAGCGTCGTTGAATCATCCGGCGCTGCGAGGGTTGATGTAAACGAGCTTCCCCAGGACATCTGGAGCAGGAGTAAAAACCCGCTTCTTTTCGGTTACAAATATTTAAAGCATCCTTACTCCGTGACCCTTGACATAAAAAAGCACGAGGACATCCCGGTTCTTGTTGCAGCAGTTGATTACGCCGAAATCATAACTCTTTTCACGGAAGATGAAAAAAGCATAACGAAAGCAACATATTATATTAAAAACAACAGGAAGCAGTTCCTTGAAGTAACCCTCCCGAAGGACTCGGAAATATGGAGCGCATTTGTTTCAGGTGCGCCGGTTAAGCCCGCAAGGGACAATGAAAGCGGGAAAATTTTAATTCCATTATCAAGGTCGCAAGGGTATGAAGGTTCGCTTTACGCTTTCCCTGTCGAATTTGTTTACATAAGTAACACTTCAGGGTTTGGATATTTCGGCAGTAATGATTTTGAAATTCCGTCAGTTGACATCCCGGTAAGCCAGGTTAATTTATTATTATATTTACCTGAGGATTACGATTTTATAAAATTTGAAGGTGATCTGGAAGAGGTTGATTATTTTATAGGTTACAAACCGGGCATTTCACTCTCTGCAACGAGACCTGCAGCAACCATCTCGCAAATGCAGGCATCAAATGTGGGGGATGAAAATATAATATACGAAGCAAAAGAAGATGGCGCAAAAATTGGTGCAAAAGTAAATGCGGAAATTCAACAAGTTCAGCAGGACATCCTGGAAGCAACGGAAAAAGGAATTCTCCCGGTAAGAATAAATATCCCTCAAAGCGGAAAAGCATACACTTTTACAAAACTCCTAGTCGTTGAAGATAAAAAACTCAATGTCGGTGCATCATACATTGACTCGGGAATTCACATCTGGATCGGGAGAATTGTATTATTATTCATACTTTTTGCTGGATTTTACGCTGTCAGAAACCTGAGAAATCTAAGGGGGCAGTTAATTAAAATTTTATTGATAATTATCGTTCCGTCAATCATTTCCTACTTTTTGAGCGGGGTATGGTATTACGCGACTTTCGGGTGGGTGCTTGTCGTGCTTTCGGCAGCGATTTACGGGGCATACCTCATTGTGAGAGGATACGCAGGGAAACGCGGGAAAATTGGACATGAAAAAGGAAAAATTGAAGAGAACGAAGTTGGAAAAGCTGAAGAAAAAAATGAAAAATAAAATTAAAATTACATTAACCGGAATCGGAATTTGGGTAATAGTTGGGATTGTTTTAATCAGCGGGTGCGTTGAAGAAGAAAAACCCGGCAGCTGCACGATAAATAATCCCTCCGGATGCAATCTCTCCTGTGAGGCAGATACCGAATGTGAGCGAACGTGCTGCGGCTGCATCAATGAAAACGAAAACTGTGTGACGGAATTGGACGGGATGAGCGTACAATGCATGCTTGTTCCGGGAGAATGCAGGTGCGTGAATAAAAAATGCGAATTTTTTGAAGAGCAACCAAAAAATGATACATTGGAAAACGAAACAAAAATCACAGAAGAACAGGCAATCGCAACGGCCCGCGCGACCGAGGAAGTGCAGAGATTTCTTGAATTGTATCCTGATGCTGAGCTAAAAACGCTTCAAAGCTGCTGTGCGTCCGGGAAAGTGTTACGTCCCGACATGATGTGTAAATGCACCGCTAACTCAAAATCGGATTGGCTGATAGAATACCTGGCAGGAGATGAAGGAGATTATTATGCTTCTGTCAGAATTGCAGTTGACGAGTATTCCGGTGAAATCCTTGCGAAGTACCCGAAAATTGAATACCTTAATAATACAACCTATTGTGAAAAAAATGAGGATTGTTTATGTCTTGGTTGTTCCGGTGTAGCGCGTCCTTGTTGTGGCTGCTGGAATTTTATTTATAAAGGCAAAGCATTTGCAGGTGCATGGCCTTCCGGAAATTACTGCGAATGCGTAAACAACACCTGCACTGAGTCAGAGAAATCAGAATAAAAAATAAAATTCAAATAAAATTAAAAACTTATAAATATAAAAAACAATAAAATAAAGAGAGGTGAATTAAAATGAAAACCAAAAACAAAAATTTAAAAGGGACAATGAATTTATTAACTGTTTTAACAGTATTTGCAATTTCAATTATACTTTTAGGCGGCTGCATCGAAGAGCAAAAAAAGCCGCCGTTAGAGCCGGAGCCGCTTCCAACCGAATTGGAGTACTCTCCTACGAACGAACCCGTTCCCTGTGATAAAACAAGTTCCATTGACGCCGAATACACGATAACCGCACCCAAATTAATGTTTCGGGGCAGTGAATCATCAGTGACGATAAGAACGGAAGATGATGAAGGAAAGCCGGTTAACAAGTGCGTTAAGGTTTTTATGTCATCCGAGAACAAAACCAAGTTGTTTGAAACCCAGACAACAGAAAAAGGAGAAATCGTGGTTTCATTTGTCGTTCCCGAGGAACTTGAGCCGGGTAATCACGAGATCATATTTGAAGATGGCACAAAAACACTGGAAGGAGAGGTAAAAGTAAGAGAAGATGCAGCAGTCTTCATTGAAACCGACAAGCCCATCTACAAGCCGGGTCAGACAATACAGGGGAGAATTCTTGTCGTTAACAACAATTTGCATCCTCTTGAGAGAAACGTTGTAATTGAAATCAAGGATGCGAAAGGAATTAAGATTTTCAAGAAAACAGAAAAAACAAACATTTTAGGCGTTACGGCATTCGACCTTCCTCTTGCAACAGAGCTTAACTTCGGGACATGGAAAATTAACGCAAATATTGAGGGCTCGCAGAGCAAGGAAACTCTCGATGTCAGGGTTGAGAAGTATGTGCTTCCGAAATTTAAAATAAATTTAGACCTGCCAAAGGAATGGTTTTTGGTTGACGAGGAAATTAAAGGAGTAATTGATGCGCAGTATTTTTTCGGGAAACCTGTTGAAGGAGAATTAAGCATTGATGCTTACCGTTACGTTGGCGAGTGGAGCAAATACACAACATTCGAAGCAGACATTTCAAAAGATGACGAGGGCAAAAAGGAGTTCACATTAAAGCCCGTTGAGTACGTGTCGGGAACTTTCGGCGCGGGCGGCGCGGGAAGCCTTCTTCTTAACGTTATTGTAACGGACACCGGAGGGCATGAGGAGAAAACAACAAAGCTTTTGAAGATCACTGAAACAGATACAATTTTACAATTAATTTCGGATTCAAGAGCGGTTAAGCCGGGACTTTTATTCCAGCTTCTTGTCGTCACAAAAGACCCTGACGGGAATCCGCTGGACAAGGACGTTGAACTGGAAATAACCTATAAAACAGGGGATGAATTTTATTATGATGATAAAGACCTGAAAAAGGAAACCAGGGAAGTAAAGACAGAGAACGGAATAAATATTATAACGCTTGAAGCACCGGAAGATATATCCGGCGTTTCAATAACCGCAAAAACAGGGAAAACCGAGATAGAACTTCCGCTTTCTGCAGCATACTCCCCCGGATCAAATTTTATTCACATTATCCAGACCAGTACCGGCGTTCCGAATGTCGGCGATGAGGTCAGCTTTAATGTTTACAGCACAGGCAAGTCAACGGTTTACTATGACATTGTCGGAAGCGGGAGAACTGTTTTTTCAGGAACCGCCGAGAACGAGGAGAATACAAAAACAATTAAATTTAAAATTACCCCGCTTATTGCGAAAAACAACCAGGCAAAAATTGTCGCATACCAGGTAAACCCGAACAACGAGGTTTCAGCAGACACGCTCCCGTTCAAGACAAAAGCGGAATTTCCCGTGAATCTTGAAGCAAAATTCAGTAAAGAGCAGGCAGAGCCGGGCGAGGAAATTGAAATAAAATTTAATGTTAATTCAGAGACGGTTTCAATGATTGGTGTTGGAATCGTTGACGAATCAGTTTATGCACTTGCTGAAGGACGCTTGAATCTCCACCAGGTTTTTGACGAACTGGAGAAAAGATTCATGGATCCGCAGGTTGAAATACATCCGCCGGCTGTTGACTGGAGAGGCATGCCTTATGAAACCAAGGGTTCAAAGGATATTCTTGATGAAAGCAACATACAGGTAATCAGTTCAAAGAATTTAACTGTTCCCGAAGGGCAGAAGCAGGAGGATATGTGGGGTAAAGGCGGCGGAGGTGGATTCCCTAGAGGTGAAGTAATGGAAATGGCTCTTGAAGATAATGCAATGCCACCCGCTCCACAGGCTGCAATGAAATCGGATTTGACAGGTGACGATGGCGGCGAAGAATTGCAGGAACCTTCCAGGGTCCGCCAGTTTTTCCCCGAAACATGGTACTGGGACCCGATGCTTGTCACAAACTCAAAAGGAGTTGCAGAAGTCAAGCTAAACGTTCCTGACAGCATCACGACATGGAAAATGCACGCAGTTTCCTCATCAGAGGAAGGTATCGGAATGAGCGATGCAGAGCTTGTCGTATTCCAGGATTTCTTTGTTGACTCGGACATTCCTTATTCCGTAACTCGTGGGGAAGAATTTCCAATAAAAATAATAATTTATAATTATTTAAATGATTCACAAAAAGTCTTCATTGATTTGAAAAAAGGTGACTGGTTCAAGTTGCTGGATGATGCAAACAAGGAAATTACAGTTGCAGGAAACGGCGTGAGTTCGGTGGAATTTAAAGTGGCGCCTGAGAAAGTCGGGACCAAGGAATTTGATATAATCGCAAGAACAACACAAAGGGCTGATGCAATTAAAAAAACAATTATCGTGGAGCCGGAAGGGACACAAAGGGAGATTGTTGAAAACGGGATACTCAGTAAAGACAACAGCGATGTGTCGGTTGATGTTAAAATGCCTGATTTTATAGTTCCCGATTCAGACAAGGTGCTTGTAAGCATTGCGCCGAGCATCGTTGGTCAGCAGATGAACGGCGTCGAAAACCTTCTTGGTATGCCTTACGGATGTGGGGAGCAGAACATGATGATGTTCGTACCCGATGTCTTAATCTTAAAATATCTAAAGGCAACCGAGCAGATAAACCCGGAAATACAGGCAAAGACGGAAATTTTCATAAACACAGGCTACCAGCGTGAACTTACATTCCAGCACAAAGACGGGAGTTTCTCTGCATTCGGAGAGAGAGATGAATCGGGAAGCTTATGGCTTACGGACTACGTCCTTATGTCTTTTAGCGAAGCCCGTGAAGTTAAAGAAATTGACGAGAATGTCCTTGATGAGGCAGCGCAGTGGATATCTGATCACCAGAACGATGACGGCTCATGGGACACAATCGGCTTTGTCTGCCATACCGACATGATGGGCGGCGTTTCAGGAAAATACACATTAACTGCATTTACTGTTCTTGCGCTTGCGGAATACGGGAACACAGATACTGGTGTCTTAAATGCGGCAGGAGAATACCTTGAAGATAACCTCGATGAAAACAAGGATGACTCTTATGCTCTTGCAATCTCAACTCTCGCGCTCTATAAGCTGAAAAGCGATAAAGCAGATGATGCACTCAAAATGCTTATGAATCTTGCAAAAGAGGATGAAAACGGGATTTACTGGGAAAGCACCGTAAAGCCCCCGGCACCAAGGTACAAGTACATGCCTGTTCCTGTAAGCAGCCAGAATGTTGAAATAACAGCTTATGCCTCTCTTGCATTAATGGAGGTAAAGGATGCTCGTGCAAGCGATGCCGTAAAATGGATTTCAGCGCAGAGAAACTCGCAGGGCGGGTTTTCAAGTACGCAGGATACTGTTATGGCTTTTAGGGCGCTTATTACTGCTGCTGTTATGCAGGGGAGGGAAGTTGATGCTGAAATTTCCGTGCTTGCTGATGGTAAGGAAATTAAGAAATTTATTATTAATTCAGGAAACTTTGATGTCTTCCAGGTAATTGAAGCACCCATTGGAGTTGAAAAAATTGAATTAAAATTTGAAGGAGAAGGCGACATAAATTACCAGGTCGTTAAAAAATTCAATGTCGTGCTTCCCGATATGCCTTTGAAAACAGACCTTGAACTTCAAGTTGAATATGAAACAGAAGGTATTGAAGTTAATGACATGATTTCAGTTAAAGTCAGAACAGAATACACCGGGCTTTCAGATTCAACGGGAATGATGCTTATTGACGTCGGTGTTCCAACGGGCTTTGCCCCTGTTACGGGAACACTTGACGACCTTCTTGATGATAAAAGAATAACAAGATACGAGATTGCAGGAAGAAAAGTGATAATCTATGTAAACGACCTTCAGAGAGGCGAGGAACTTTCGTTTGAATTCAAGATGATTGCAAAATTCCCGGTGAAAGCGCAGATTCCTGACAGCAAGGCATACTCGTACTACAAACCGGAGGTTAAGGGCGAAGTCAAGGGTGCAGAAATTGAAGTTAAATAGAAATCAAAATTATAAATAAAAAATAAAATAAAATAAAAAATTATATATTCTATAAAATACAATATATAAATAGCAATAAAATGGAAAACGAAACAAAAAACAAAAAAATAGGAATTTTAATTAAATTATGCGTTCTTGGGGTAATTGTAATTTTAATAATGCTCGGCGGGTGCATCGGCGGCGATAAGGAAGAACCTGATGGAGGAGATATAGTGGGTGGGGATAAGGATGAACACGGGTGCATCGGCTCTGCCGGCTACATCTGGAGCGATGATGTCGGGGCTTGTATCCGTGAATGGGAACTTGACGAAAACCAGAAAAAAGCAGCGAAAATCGTCGTTGAGCCGCTGAGTTTCTATGTGACTGTAATAAGTGTTGATGTCGCAAGATGCCCGGGGTGTTTTGTTGTTCATTTGCAGAGAAACGATAACCGGGAACAGTTAACAGTCACCCTTGATAACTGGAATGTGAAAAGCGAGGAGTTGACAGGGGAAGTTTGCAGTAATGCAGGCGGCAACTGGAATAACTGCTCAAATAAATGCCAGCTTGACAATCAGGGGAGAGATGGTGTTGCATGCACAATGCAGTGTGAAGCCCTTTGCGAGTGCGCAGGAATCGCCGGTTTCGGATGTCCTGAAGGTTATGTCTGTAAGATGCCTGAGGGAATTGCAGATGCCCTGGGCTACTGCATACCTGATGAAAAAGAAACCCCTTCAGCAGATGACAGCAAAAATGAATGCACATCGGATTCGGATTGTATTCCCCTGCCTTCCGATTGCCATCCGACAGAGTGCATAAACAAAAAATATGAAGGAGAATACACAAAACCTGCGGTATGCACTGAAATTTTCATGCTGGAAGCAGCATACAACCCGGAGGACTGTTTGTGCGTGAAAGGAAAATGTATGAATAAAAACATTGGGAGAACAAGCATGGAAGGGGACAATCTCACACCAGCAGAGTGCCTTTCTAAAGGCGGGAGAACCGTAAACACGGTGGATGGGGAAACATGCAGTGAAAACGAGACAAACATCGGCGCGGTTGGAGGATTCATATCCCCGAATATATGCTGTCTTGTAGTTGACAGTTTTGATGCTTGCGTGAATGCAGGGAATCCTGTTATGGAAAGTTACCCCCGGCAGTGCAAAACTTCGGTTGGAAAAACTTTTACTGAAGAATTAAAAGAGCCGATAGAACCTGCTGAGCAGGAGAATGCAACAAAACATACCTGCACAGAAGAAGAAAAACAGGCTGAAATCTGCACAATGGAATATGCTCCTGTCTGCGGCTTTAAGCCGGACGGGACTTCAAAAACCTACGGGAATGCTTGCGGAGCGTGTGCTGATAAGGCGGACTACTGGATAACGGGTGAATGTGCGGAAAGAATGTCTCTTGAAGACGCTATAGAGATAGCAAACAATGGCAGCAGTGAATGCGCAGAGAAAGGAGAATTAACAAACAACAGTTTCTATAACGCAGATACAAAAACATGGTGGATTGACCTTAACATGAAAGAAGAATTCAAAAAAGATTACTGCAATCCGGCGTGCGTTGTAAGCGAGGATACTAAACTTGCTGAAATAAACTGGAGATGCACAGGAATTCCACCTGAAAACGAAATTAAAGAAGAAATTTGCACAACACCTTCAGGAAAAACCATGAATTTATCAGAGGCGCTTGCGATAGCGGATGCGGGCGAGTGTGCAAAAGAAGCAATTATTACCGCAAACTATCAATGCAACAACAATACGGGAACATGGTGGATTGACATTGAGCCGTTCACAGAAAAAGAGGGATGCAGTCCGGCTTGCGTTGTTGATATTGAAACGAAAACCGCTGAAATAAACTGGAGATGCACCGGTTTAATAACCTGAAATGAAAATAAATTTAATTATAATTCAAAACGGAGGTGTTTTCACAGATGAAAAAAAATTATGAAACTATTATCGGGGAGGCTTTTATCGGAACCGCGGCTATTATCGGGTTTGCCATGGGCGCTACCATTGGTTCCAGTGCCGGTCCCTCATTCGCGAGTTATGTAATCGGTTTTTTTATTGGAGGCATCATCGGGGGCATCATCGGGGGCATCATCGGAACCGTCCTTGGTTATGTTGTAGTTAGAGTTCTCGGTGTTATTGTGTGGGGTACAATATTTGGTGCCGTACTTGGCTATGCTACGGGGTGTCTTATCGGGTATGTTACAGGCGACATCACAAACGGGTACATTTTAGGCACCATATTTGCCTTCGTACTGGGTCTTGCCTGCACATATATACTTAGAAGAAAAAGGACGGAATCAAAGGATATCCCGGAGGAAATTGCTTAGTAAATTGCTTAGTAAATTGCTTAGTAAATTGTTTGGTTTTAGTTTTAATTTGATTTAACAAAATATTATAATTATTCTAAAATTTTAAAAATATAATGATTCGAATAAAAAATTTCGTACAGGTATGTTTTCGCAGTGACGCTTGCAATCCGGTTCCTGCCTGTTTTTTCAAAGGAACTTAAAGATATAGCGGTAATCCGGAAAATGCGGGGCGTTAATGTTTCATGGAAGATATTTATGAGCCGGGAGGCAATAAATTCAATATTAATTCCCTCTATCATTCGCGCGGTAAAAAGTGCAAATTAACTCTCGCTGTCGGCCCAAAAGCAGGGGGTTTGGTGCGCATCCGAAGAGGACTTATCTTGAGGATTTTAAAACATTAGAAATCTAATTAATAAAAAATTAAAAAAATGGCTGAAATCGCATGTTTGATGTTCCTGATGAACTTTCAATAGGATTTAAACATCCGGGAATAATCAATCAATTATTAAGGAACAGTAAAATAACCGATGAAATGACATTGGAATGGGGCAGTGAACTTAAAGAACGGGTTGCTAAAAGACACGGATTATAAAAATGAACAACAATAAAGACGAAAACAAAATCACTAAAAATGTCTGGGTGCTGGGTTTCACCAGTTTGTTGAATGACGCAAGCAAAACTCTTCTGACCCTGATACTCCCTCTTTATCTTGCCTTTGTTATCGGGGCGGGGGAAATAATAATAGGTATTATTGTCGGGCTTTCCGCAAGTGTTGGAAGTGTTGCTAACGCGGTAACAGGGTATCTTTCGGATAAAACAAAAAAGACAAAATTTTATACTACATTCGGTTACGCACTCCTTCCAATTTCACGGCTTCTTTTGCTTTTCGCAGGAACCTGGCCCGTGGTTTTAGTCCTGAGGGTTGTAAATGACATAGGCGAAGGGATGAAGGACTCGCCCCGTGATGTTATTCTCACAACATCTGTCAGCAAGAAAGTGCGGGGAAAAGCGTATGGAATCCACAGGACGCTTCATACAATCGGTGCAATAATCGGGACATTGATTGCAATTTATTTTCTTTTCGGGATACCATCACCGGCTGATATAACACAGGACACTTATAATTTAATATTTATTATTTCATCGGTGCTTGTAGCAACAGGCGTAATAATTCTTTATATTTTTCTTGATGAGAAAGAAAAGCCCCTCAAAGTTGCCAGGAAAATAAAATTTGACTTCATCAACCGGGAATTTAAATTATTTGTTATAATTGCAGGCATATTCTCACTTGGAAATTTTGCCGTGTGGTTCATGATAATGAAAACCGCGGATGCGTTAACCATGTCCTCAAACATATTCGGATCCCCTGAACTTGCTCTTGCATATTTAATGTTCCCTGTTATTTTTGCAATTTTCGCAACACCAATCGGTGCGTTGTCCGATAAGGTCTCAAGGCGGCTAATTATAAGTTCCGGCTACGCGTTATTCGGAGTTATATGCATCGGATTCATCTTTGTTTCCTCCCTTATCGGTTTCATGCTGCTTTTCGCGCTGTACGGTATTTTCTGGGCGACAACACACGCGATGCAAAGAGCATTCACGGTTGACCTTGTCGGCGGGGAAAAGCGGGGAACTGCTCTTGGCGTCTTTCATTCGGTTGCAGGCGTTCTCGCATTTCCTGCAAATGTGATTGCCGGTTATTTATGGACTGTTGGCGATCCCGGGACTGCTACTTTTTTGTTCGGTGCGGTGATTGCTTTTATAAGTGCTTTTCTTTTATTTTTCCTTTTAAAGAAGTAAACCTGCAAAAAGCATAAACCAATTAAAACCGATTAAATACGGATTATATATAATAAATTACAGGTACAAATTACAGGTACAAAATATATACAAAAATTAACTAAAATATTATTTGAAGAATCATGCTGCCGCACAAAATAAAAATTTCAATTTTTTTAATTTTAATTTTAATTAACGGAAACGCCGAAGTGTCTGCCTGCCCATCCGCATCCGTTGTACACGGCTGGAGCTGCGTTGACGATGCGGAATGCCCGAATTGGCAGTACTGCGATTTATGGGACCATTTATGCAGGACAAGAGAAGGATACTGCGGGTACGACCTTTTATGCAAGAATTCGTGGGAGGAATGCACAAACGAGACGCATGAATGTTTACCTGCTAAAGGATACTGTGCCAATGATTCCGGATGCGGGCAGGGTTTGAAGTGCATTACCCATAAATGCGCATTCAATGACGACAATTCCACAGGTAACAACGATGCAAACAACACAAACGACAGCGGCAATTTGTTTAAAGATTATTTCAGTGAAGAAACGATGCCGTTAATTGCCGCAGCAGTTATCATACTGATCGGCATTATCATAAGTTTTTATATCAATAAAAAATTTTCATAAAATTTCAATCAAACATAAATTTACTTAAACTTGTCGGTTTCCAGACAAAACGCCTTCCCTCTCTTTCCCTGCTCACAAGTTCCAATTTTTCCAATCTTTCAAGCATTCTCTGCAGCTGTTTCAGCACGGGTTCTTCACCGAATATTGCATTTGATTTTCTTGAATACAGTAAATCATAACTGCCTTCTTTTTTTATCTTTTCCAGCAAATTTCTTTTACTGATTTTACCTGTTTCTATTATTTTTGTTAATATAAATTTTTCACCTTCATTAATTTCCGCAAAAGGGAAAAAGGGAAGATTGAAATATTCATTTTCAGTATCGGATATTGTGTCCGCTTTAACTTTTTCAATGCAGCAGGCGACATACATGCCTATTACAACCTCCGGGTTTGAAGGTAATAAAAGCATGCGCACCTCATCATAATCTTTTTTTGCCCCGGAGATTATTTTCAGAGTTGAAATTATAACTTCGCTTACTTTATTTTTCGGAATTGCTTTAACTTCAACATTTATCCCGAAACTGCTTAATAAACTCATACAGGATTTCTCAGGGTTTAACAGGATTACTTTATCCGCTCCCAATTTAACCGCATACATAACCAGGGGTTTTTTGTATCCTTCCGCAGGAAATGTAATCATACACCTTCTGTTTTTTGTTTCCATTTTACCTGTATTATAAAATATGAAACAAAATTAAAATAATGGACAAAAAAATGTCCTTTAAGGCATTAAAGTACAAAACAATGTCCGGTGTTCCGCTTTTATAAAGCAGGAAAATCCAGTCATTTATAAAGAGTTTCAACCTAATATATAATATACGGGTCACAAAATTTTAATAATCTTATCAAAAATTGATGATTTATTAAAATTTACCAATCAACAATAAAATAAAAATTAAAATATTCTGCTTGAGGGGCACTGTGCTACCCTGTTCAATAAAAGGGCAGGGATGTGCAAAGAACCCAATGACGCAGAACCGCCCGCTGGGGAGGCGGTTTACAGGGACACCTGATGGCAGCCCTGTCTCCTTTAGAGGTAAATATCCGAAAAATTAAAATGATATAAAAAAACCAAAGATGAAAAAGAATAAAATAATATCAATGGCTCTTTGTTTTTTTGTCTTTTTAGGTGCGGCAGCACTGACATCAGCCACACCAACGGTTGACGGTTTAATCGGAGATACACCCGGCGTTCTTGATGCATCGGAATACGGCGGCGGAGCACTGCATTACTTTACCCAGGATGTAGGACCCGATGAATGGATTGGAACATTATACAAAACTTGCGAGAACGGTGTCTGCTATTTTGCATTTGTATATAACCCTGATGTAGTCAATGATAATTCTTATGCACCAAAGGGAACCAAACTCCTGACATGGCAGACAAAGAACGGCGACTTTAAAGCGGAAGGAAACGAGCACAAATTTGGCGATTTATTAGGAAGCGACCATTTAAAAGCCAGGATTCATGACGGTCTTGGAAACGAGGTGCTTGATTTCAGGATAGATTTAATAGCAATGAACGATAAACTTACACCAATGTACGCTTCCTGCGGGCATTACAAGCCATACAGTGATTACCAGGACAAATGCGAGGCGGATGTAATGCTTGGCGACCCGGCGATGATACTTGATTCCGCAACATCCACGGAATGGAACATAAATAATTCCGGTTATCCGGTGACGACTAATAAGGATGATATGAAGTCCCCTGATATAGATTATGATTTATATCTTGAAACAGGAGAATATGTGGTAATAGAACCCACTGCGAGCGATCCATATCCATGGGAATTTATGATGATTTACGAATGGAAGATTAATGCTTCAGTACTTGAAGGAAACGGCTTGGGAGAAGTAGAAATCCATGATGTGCATAACTCCCCGTATAAGATATACACCGGTCCCGTGGTGCCTGTTTATGAGCCCGAAATTGATCTTGTGAAGACCGCAAGCGAGGAATTTGTATTCTCAGGAACTTCCGTAGATTACATTTATACTATAACAAACACGGGAAATGTTCATTTGACAGATATTACACTGACGGATGACAAAATTGAATCAATAGATTGTGAAGGAGTTACTGAACTTGCTCCCGGAGAAAGCATGATATGTACCGGAACTTATGAAATAGAGATATGCACGATAAATGTTGCCACCGTAACAGGAATTGGACAAGGCACTATTGTATCTGACGAAGATGATGAACTTGTTTGCATTTTATGCCCTAATCCTTGTATTAATATAACCAAGGGCGGTCCTACTACAGCAGTATCGGTCGGTAGTACAATCACTTACGAATTTACAGTCAGCAACTGCGGCAATGTAGATTTAAGTAATGTGTTTGTAATTGATCCTATATTAGGATTAAACCACCCGATTGGTAATCTGGCAAAGGGCGGGACACATTCCTTCAGTGCGCTCCATACAATCACTCCTTGTGATTGCCCCCTGTTAGAAAATACAGCGGTAGCATTCGGGAACTATGGAACCATAAAGGTAGCCGATTTAGATGACCACACGGTATATTGTGGTGATCAAGAGTAATAACAGGATATATCAAATTTTACTACGGGTAAAAAACAACTAAAACAATAACCAAAAGACAGGGAGAAGTATATCTTCTCTCTTTTTATTATTTTTATAATTCCAATAATTTAATCAATTCATAAAGACAGATACAATAATTATAACATAAAATTTAAAATTTATAAATTTTCAATAATAAAACCATAAAAATTAAAATACTCTGTTTGAGGGGCAATGTGCTACCCTGTTCAATAAAGGGGCAGGGATGTGCAGAAACCCCGGTGACGCAGAACCGCCGGCTGGGGAGGCGGTATACAGGGACACCTTATGGTAGCCCTGTCTCATCCGGAGGTAAATATCCGAAAAATTAAAAAGACAAAAAACAAAAAATGAAAAATATATATATTGCGATAGGTATTGCACTGGTAACCGTGGCTTTACTTACAGTGTCTGCATTGGTTGGGGCAGATTATGATGCAAAGTTTGAAGATATGGTCACTGTTAGTATTGATGAGGTACTTAAAGACCATGAGTACAATGGCAATACTGCCAATCATGATGGTAGTAATGATTTTGACTATTCTGAAGTGCTGCTTTGCAGTGTTAAGAATGTTGATCTGGAGAGGGATGATGCATGGGGTCATAAAAGGGTCTGTGCAATAGTGATTCCAACCGAATATGATACTAGTGATAAGGGCAGGCCCAAGTTAACTGGTCATAAACCAACGAAAGTGTGTGTTCCAGCACATGCAGTTCTTGAGTCACCGGCACTGAAGTTCTGTGAAGGTGAAGGAGGTGAAGAATCAGAAGGGGGAGAGTAAACCCTCTTGTGAATACTGCTAAAGCTCTGGTGACACAACTTGTAAAGCCATTCGAGTTTAGTAAAAAGTGCAAAAACAACTAAAACAATAATCAAAAGACAGGGAGAAGTATATCTTCTCTCTTTTTTATTATTTTTATTTTTATAAAAAATTCCTGAAATAATATTGAAATTTTTCAAAGTGTTCCACCTGTTCCATGCAAAATTTTCAATCAATTTATAAAGAGTTCCAATCTAATATATAAAAGACTATATAATATGTCCCAAATTTAGTCAAAATTTAAAATAACGGCAAATATAACGGCAAGTTGAGTAAACTTAAAAAAACGGGGAGTACAAAAGCAGTAAGCTGTAAATGTTTATTATCAGATTTATTGTTAAATGTAAAAGGTTCTGTAAAATTCTTTAAGTTTATTTCCCGTGTTTCATACTCTTTTTCCGGTTCCTGCCTGTTTTATTTGTTTTATTTCTTCTGTCCTTTTAAACCGCCTTTTGTTCATCAATTAACTGTTTTGCAAATCAATTTAATCAATCATAAAAATAACAGGGAGGTGATTGAAAAATAAGGAGTATTTAAAAATAATGCAGTTTATTTTATGTTTCAATTCACTCCCTGAAAAAAGATTTGCCGTTATATCTCTTTTGACGGAATTGAAATTAAAAAAAATTTGCAAAAACATAAAATTTAAAATTTAGTATGCCCTTTACCAAAATTTGCAGTTGAAAGGTTTAACGGTTCAGCGGTTAATCATATTAAATTCCCCCCGCATCTTCCTCGGATGCGGGAGGCATTAGCCGTTTGCAGCCGTTGTATCTCCCCGATTACCTTTTAGCTGCGTATGGGACCGGGGGGCATGTTAAAATTTTTTTGAAATTAAAAAATCAAATTCGTAATTATTAACATGAAAACACGAGCAACAATAATATTAAAAGGAAGAGTGCAGCAAGCCGGATACCGGGACCACATAGACGAGCAGGCATTCAATTTAAATCTTACTGGAAATGCAAAAAACCTTGATGATGGGACCGTAAGAGTAATTTGTGAAGGGGACAAAAAAACAATAAATAAATTCATAGAGAGGATAAGAATAAAGCAGTACCCGATAAGTGTGGAAGACATAGAATTAAAATACTCGGAAGCGACAGGCGAATTCAAAACATTTGACATCATCTGGGAGGACGATATAACAAAGGCAACATTTGAGAGGATGGCAACTGCTGCAAGATACATGAGGGAGATGAACACGGATATAAGCGGCAAAATAGACAATGTTGGCGGCAAAATAGAGGAAATGAACACAAATATAAGCGGCAAAATAGATAATCTCGCCGACAAAACAGAATCCGGGAATAAAATACTTGGCGGCAAGATAGAGGAAATGAACACAAATATAAGCGGCAAAATAGATAATCTCGCCGACAAAACAGAATCCGGGAATAAAATACTTGGCGGCAGGATAGATAACCTGGGAGGTGAGTTGGGGGGGAAGATGGATAACTTAACAACAGAAACCCACTCTTTCCATCAGGATATGTCCCGGCAGTTTGACTCCATGGATGTCAAATACGGGATAATCGCGGAAATGATAGGAAAAGCGGTTGAAGGCATAGAAAAGACAAACAAAAACACGGGAAAAATCCTTGCGAGAATGGAAAAGCAGCAGGAAAATCACAACCAATTAATTGAAAAATTAATCAAAGTTATTATTAATAAATCAAACCCGGGATCAAAGTTCACAAATGAATAAAAAATCAAAAATGATAACCGCAGTAATGCTTTTAGCGGTGTCCGCAGCAGGACTAATTTTAATTAATTATTACAATCCTCAGCAGGAGCAGGAGCAGCATGAGCCGGTAGAACTACAAACACCGGGTGAAAATTCAGATGAGCAGGTAACCGATTCATGCAAAAATTTAACATGGGATGAAAGAGCAAAATGTTACTTTTACCAGGGGAATTTAAATAAATCAATTGAAGTTTGCAGTAATCTGAATGAAACAGACCGGAGTATTTGTTTCCAGAAGATAGCGATTACCCTGACCGGTGAAAACATAAGTAGCCTGAATGAAAGCGTCGGGTTGTGCAATAAAATGGTTTCAGGATGGTTTAACTGCTATACTTCACTGGCGTCAGTTGTTGTTAAATCGGATAGTGATGCCGCTATTTTCCTGTGTAACCTTACCTCACCCAGCTGGTTATGCTATGAAAGCATAGCGTATGCTATTGCGCGCAGGGGCGTTAATGAAACGCTTGCCGTTTGCCGTAAAATCAAAGATAGTTCCTGTTACACGCCTGCTGCGGTATTTATGGCAGGGAATGATTCCGAAGGTGCGGCACTCATGTGCAGGGAATGCGTAAATGATACAGATGGCGGGTGCCTTGCGTGTTACCCGGGCGTTGCAAAAGAGGTTGCTCGATATGACTACAGGAAAGCACTTGATATATGTAACGAGGGCGCACTTGCTGCCGAAAGGTATTCATATATATTTTCGCATATGTGCCAGATAGACGCCGCCAAGGCGATTAAGGAAATTAATGCAAGCGCTTCATTTGAGATATGCAGGAACCTGACCGGGAGGAACAGGGCATCATGTTATTACAAGATCAAGGGGGTTTCAAACAACACAGCACACATCACCGAAATGTGTGATTGCATGATAAAGGAGTATGGCGAGGACCCCAATATTATGAGATATTGTGAAAATTATATATGATTTAATTAATATAAAAAATAAAAATACAACAAAAATTATAAAAAAATTATAAATTTATAAAAATATAAAAAAACAGGTATGAGAAACATACGCCTTTACGCGTTAATAGCGCTTGTCGTGCTGGCAGCACAGTATGCTGAAGGATACACCGGTTTAATCGGCTCGGAGTTCGTGGTGTACCCGCTGAACGGCTGGACAGCGGATGTTACGGGTGTTACCAACCACATGGGTTTTATATCTTTCATACCATTTAATAATAATACTAATATTTCATTCTACAGGATTACGGACAACGGCTCTGAGGTTCTGTTATACTCCGAGGTGGTGGATAAGGGGGAGGCAAGAGACATAAGCAGGCAGCAGTCAGAACATTATTTTGTACATATATATGCAAACGATACAGGATACCTTTATGTAGGTGCATTCGGCGCGCTGAGGTCCCCGCCCGCTACAGAGGGTAGGTTCCTTTCAGATGAATTCATCATCCACTGGCCGGATTACAATGCGGGTCCCTGGGACCTTTCTTACAGCCCCCAGGCTGTTGATATCTGCACCTCGCACAACGGTACGGTGACTGTTACGATTATGCCGATCAACGCTTCCACCGGCGAGGAGTCACAGTTCAGCGGTCTTCCCGCAGGTAACATAATCTTCAATATCACAGGAAACGGCGTTCTTGAAGATGTTGTATGCCGTCATGTGAATGTCGCCCCGACGGGGAATTCTTCCCCGGGTCTTAATTCAACCACGGCTATTATAACAGCATCGTGCGGCGAAGTACACATTATCCAGCACCTGCACCACATTGACACAATGAACTGGCTTGGCGCTTATGACACGGGACTGCTTCTGGGCAAGCATTATGTCTTCGGGGTGGGATACGCAAGTGCCAGTACTGCAACTTATTATGTGGGGGTGAATGTTTTTAACCCGTCGGATAACAGTGCTGATTGCACTTTCTCGTGCAACCAGTCGTCACGGGTAGATGATCCGACTCACACCTTTACAGTTCTGCTGCCGGGAAGCATTATTGAAGACACATTGACTATCCTGCCCCACACATCAGGTTATCTTGAAAGTTCCGGCTACAATCCAAGTGCCACTCCTCCTCCTCACTGCCGGCTGAACTGCACGGAGGATATAAGTGCTGTTGCAGGCGGGATGTCAAATGTTCACAGTTTTGACAGCCCCAGTGCAAGCCCTAGTGAGTTCCACAAGAACCATCTCTATTCCCGCACCCCTCCCGTCGGTTACGGTGATAAGAGTTTTGAGTTCCCGTTTTTCATGCACTATAACTTCAATGATGTTGCAGCTCACGGCGGCGAGGTCGGCGGGGCATCCTGGACATGGTACCAGGTTGACTGCTACCCACCAACCGTTATGACATTCAATCATTCCTCAACCGTTTGTTTCAACCGCGGTGATACTACCGAGTATGCTTATAATTATGTGGGAGGCACATTGAACTACCCGCTGGGTTTCCAGGCGGTGAACACAACCATAATACTATACAACAACCAGTCGGTAGCGAGCAATATGACAGTCAGCTGCACCACGGCAAGTTCCGTTCAAAACCCAGGTACAGGTATATACACCCTGACAAACTGCCAGAGTATGTACTCGGGAGACAGTGCTAACACCTATAATGCGACAATAAACATAACCGGCATGAACATGACCGCTTTAATTACCGGGGGAAACACCCTGACATTATGGGCGAACAACAACACAGTCGGCTACACCTTCGGGTTCTTTTTGGACGGCAGGATACAGTTAAGATGGGTAAATACACAATCGGGTGGGGTATCATGCCTCCATTCATTTATACTGAACTCCCGCGGGATGATACACATGAGCGGTACGGACGGCGTGTATGCAAACGGGTCATTAGATGGCAGCTGGGGGCGGGATACCGGGCTGAGGTTCACATCCGATAAGCCGGTGAAGCCCTATAGAATCGCATCCTCCCCGTGCTCAAATTCCCCAATAGAATCAGTAAGCCCGTATCTCATCACCAACCTGGAGGTCAGCGATACCGCCCTGCTTGTCGGCGACAATACAAATATCACTGGAAATGTTACGAATGTCGGCGCTAAGGCTGCAGACTATGTTTTTGTTGATCATACCATCCCGCAGGAACTCAAATTTTACATCAATACCTTAAGAATATGGTTCCTGCATAATGATTACGGGAAACAGGAAATCACGGATAATGTTACCATTGTTTTTGATGTTAACGACTCCTGCGAGCCGGAAGATATTCATGAAGCATTCAATGCAAGCACGCCTGATCCAATAGTTTGCATCAGGGAGGTTGAAGTTCCCGGATCCACACTGCCCTGGCCGGAAACCCACATATACTTTTATTTAGGTACTCTCGGGGGAACCGGGGGTGCGGAAGCAACATATATCGGCGAAACGCTTGGATTTACCTACGAGACACACCTGAGATATATAAACCCGGATGGTTTTGTAAGACCTGCTTTAGATGTTGATTATAATTATTGCTCTCCTTATGCTACAGATGTTAGAAATTCTACAATCCATGAAGAAGTCGCTATAACGACGCCAAATGTATGGATTGAAAAATCGGTCGGTCCGAGAGTAGTACTCAATGAATCCGATATGGAAGTAAGATTAACATTCGGGGATTTAAACCCGCTTATCTATATGGTTAATGTTACCCTGCTGGATTATTATACTTATACCGGGGGTTTGAATATAACTTATTTGTGCAATAAAAACGCGACTTACACGAGATATAACCGGACAACAGGTCTTCCGGTTACGGGTTATGATAATGTGACTCTTAATGTTTCAGGCGTTACCTGTCCATCGGCAGATAATAAATCGGAATTTACCGTAATTAATATTTCTTATATCACCAATTCATATCTCAGGAATATTAGCCGGCTTAGTGATAATGAAATCAAGTTCACCCTGCATGCAAACGACAGCCGGCTCGGGAACCTGACAAACTGCGTAAACATAACATACCAGGCGATAACATATAATGAAACGACATGGGAGATTCTTACCAATCACAACTCTACCGGTCAGGTCTGCTTCGGGTTTGCAAGCGTTGAAAGTTCCGGGATAGAAAAAGACATGGCTGATTCAGAGGGCAATCTTGCAAGCGAGAACGGAAGCACCATAGTTTTTACGGTGGGGGAAACCGGCAAAATATTCATTAATTTTTCATCAATCCAGAATTTTACATGGGATTATATGGATGTCGGCGATGACCTCCCGCAGTTTCTGAACTACACAGGATATGCAAATATTACCATAAGAAACAGCACCGACCCCAATTACCCCAACGGTGTATGGGGTATCGGGGAAAAGAACTGGAACTGGACAAATCTTTATATACAGACACACGACCCGGTGGATTATCTCGGAAAGCAGAGATTGATGTGGACATTACTTGAAGTCGGGAATATGACGAACTGGCTTCTTGAAATTGAGGTGCAGGCAATAGACATGTTCAACGGCACGGCATCAAACTGGACAATTGAGGACTTGAATTACGGATTCATGCACGGCGTTTATTTTTCCGAGGAAATATTTCCTTTTGCAACTCCCGTTTTTGTGATTCAATTCTATCCCTCGCTTCCCGGGATGAACATAACAAAAACTATTACCAACATGACGAGAAACTATGAAAACGGCAGCGGCTATCCCGGGGGTCCTCTTGAACCGGGAGATTACGCGGATTACAGCATACTTGTAACCAATACTGGCAATGTAACATTTTACAATCTTACGGTATGGGATGAAATGCCGATAAATACGACGCTTATTGCCTGGACAAATTATACAACTTCAAATGGTTCGGTGACGAATTATTCAATCGGAAGGATATATTACTGGAACATAACAGATGGAACTCTGGAGCCGGGAGAATACTGGCAGATTAACTTCACGCTCTATGTTCATTCCAATGCAAGTTTTGTTGAAAATAATACCGCAAATGTCTGTGCAGATGCATTGGTTGGTGAAACTTCATGTCTGAGTTACACCACTCCCGAGATTCCTGTCGTGCATCCGAATTTAACAATAGAAAAATATGTCGGGGACTGGCAGGAATTGATAACCGCAGAGCCGGGAGATGAATTTAATTTTACTATAATTATTGAAAATCCATCGCATGCGCATGCGTACAATGTAACTCTTAACGATACGCTTCCCCCCTGGTTCAGGTATGCGAATAAATCATATATTGTCAATTACTCAGGTAATGACATACTTATCGGGGAGGGCAATGTTTCCGTCGGGAGAACTGTAAGCGTCGGGCAGAACATAACCTGGAACATTGACTGGTACAGCGAGATGTGGCATTCCGGATATAGTAAGTTTCTTGTGCCTACTAATTTTACCAATGTGCTTGAGCCGGGAGAAAATATTACAATAAAATTCACGGTTCATGTGATGTCAAACGCAACACCCTTGATAAATACAAACTGGGCATGCACAAACGGGACTGATAACCCCGCAGAGCCGCCGTGGGGATTAATCCCTGAAGGAGGCGGACATATATGTGATTACGCGCAGGTGGAAGTTCATCACCCTGAGTTGACTTTAACAAAAACAGGGAATGCAACGGATGCAGAGCCGGGAGATATTGTTGAATATACCATAACTATCCATAACCCGAGCCTTGCAACCGCTTATGATATCACAATTTCGGATGACCTCCAGCACGGCTTCAGGTTAATAAGTAACGGCACGCTGACATTCTGGAACGGAACGGTAATGAATATTACAATAAACGAAACCCTGAATGAAACAAACCCGCCTGCCGGCTCAACAATTTACTGGAATTACACGATACCTTATATTCCTCCGACAAAGAGCGTAACATTAATTTACAACACTTCCGTAACATCCGATGCGAAATGCGGCATAAATATCGTTACAGTTAATTACCATGACGGCGACGGGACACAAAAGCCGTATCTACAGGATATATGGGAGGTCTGCCCGATATGGAGGGGAATATTAACGGTTGATAAAATGTCAATTGATTCATTATCTTACCCGGGGAATAATGTAACTTATGAAATTATCCTGGGTAATTCGGGAGACGGGACACTTTACAATATCACTTTAAACGATACCCTGCCCGGCGGGTGGGAATATGAAAATAATATAATAAATTTAACAAATTCTACATGTAATGTTACGCACAACGGGAGTCATTTCATAGTAACCGGGAACCTATCTGCAGGAGCGGTATGTAGGTTCAGGTATGATGTTTCTGTCCCCGGACTTGAATGTTTCGGTGAATATTACAATTATATTGATGCTTACGCTTACGATTCAAACGGGACAATTTTGAACGCATCATCTTATGCTTCAACAGACATAGTATCTGATGTAATACTTGATGTTTCAAAGAATATCGCAGGCGCATTAAGGTACGAGCCGGGAGACATAATTGAATTTATTATTAATGTGAGCAGCAGGGGCAATACAACGATATACGATGTCACGGTGAACGATACCCTTTCAATAGGGCTGGAATTCATAAACTGCACGAATGCTTCCGGGAATGAGGTAACGACAAGCACGACAGGAACGCCATACGCAGGGCAGTCAGTAAATTTCTCGGCAGGAAACATCAGCGGCAATTCATACAAAATATTTTACATAAGGGCAAACATCACCGAAGACGCATTTGAAGGCACGAACATCAATAAGGTCGTTGCTTCCGGGAATGGACCGTGCGAGCCGGAAATTACGGATACGGATTTTGCAAGTTTTGCCGTCGGCATACCAAAACTGGAAGTTCACAAGTGGGCTGATTCCGGTTCAATGGAGCCGGGAGAAACAATGACATATCATGTCTCAATTGAAAACACCGGAACGGGAACAGCGTACAACATCACCGTTACCGACACATTAACGGGAATGAGTTATGTAAGCGGCTCATCGGTATTTAACGGCTCGGGAATTAACGACCCGGAGGAAAGCGGAAATACATTATTCTGGAATTCAACAAATTTAAATACAAATTTAACTCCCGGAAGTTCCGTAATTCTTGATTTTAATTTAACAACACAGACAGGAAACTGCGAAATAAACATGGGAATAGACGAGGTTTATGCAAGCGCTTCTAACGGGCTGGAAAATATCGTTTCAATTCCCGACTCCGTTGAGGTATTAATAGTTCACCCGTTCATTGAAGTGACGAAATATGCAAATGTTACAAAAGCAGAAGTCGGTGATCTGATTAATTATGCAATTATTATCAGTAATCCGGGTCAGGCAGACGCGTACAATGTTATTGTCACGGACATATTCCAGCAGGGCTTTACATACATCAGCAGTTCTCCGGAAGGAGATAACGACAGCGTAACAAACACGGTAACATGGAACCTGTCATCGCTTGAAAAGAACAGCAGCATAACAATTAAATGCACTGCACAAGCAACCGCAAACACAACAACACCTCCGGGCGTAAACCTTGTTACGGCAGCGGCAAGGGATTTTGCGGGATGCTCTCTTGTTAATGCAACGGATGCCTGGAGTATTACCGTTTATCACCCCGCGGTACAGGTAAGAAAGCATGTTAACATTTCGGAAGCACAGCCCGGTGACATCCTGGGCTATGAAATCTCTGTTTTCAATCCTTCCGAAGCACTTGCATATAATGTTTCGGTTTATGAATTCAACCAGACCGGTTTCTATCCGGAAAACTGGGAAGCAGGCGTCTATGAATTGAGAAGCAACGGCTTTAAGGAATGGCTCATACCTCTCGGGACAATTAACATCACGAATGCAACGGTAAACCGCATGGGAATAGATGAAATTGCACTTTACTTTGATTTATCAACCATAAGCAATGAAAACACAATCATAAACGGGAATCTTGCATCCTACGGAGGAATTACAATTAAATTCAATATGACGGCAGGAGCAAATTCTGAATCAGGATGCGACGAGGCGTGGGCATTGGGTCACTACTACGATAACGAAAACGCATCATCCGACTTTGACAGGGAATGCGTTATTATCAACCATCCTTATCTTGACATAGAGAAATTTTCAGACATATCTACTGCAAGCCCCGGCGATATCGTGAATTATGAGATACGAATTACAAATCCGAATTCTGCAAAGGCGGATGCGAAAATTCACGGGATTACCGATGATGTGCAGGACGGGCATACTGTCACTTCAAACGGGACCGGTGTATTAACCCGTACCGGCGGAAGTACAGTTGATTATAATTTTACCGTTAATTCTACAATGGGTTCGGTTGAATTTACCCCCGATGCCGTAATCACACTTTCACCGGGAGAAGAATTAATTTTATATTTCAATACTTCGGTTTCTTCGGGTGCCGATATTCGCGGCTGTGATATTGCGTCATACAATGCAACCGATATGATGAATAATTCAATTATTAAAAAATACGCCGGGAAATGTGTTGCCGTCTTAAAACCCGGGGTCGGCATAGAAAAACTCTCAAGCATCACAACAGCAGAGCCGGGAAGCATCGTAGAATTTACTTTAATATTTGAAAACGACGGCGAATCAACTCTTTACAATGTAACCGTCAATGATACAATGAGTCCCGGATGGGAGTTTTTAGAAGTAACGCAAAGCATCACAGGGATGAATGAATCGGAACAAAGTTCAGCCGGAAGTTCAACAAATAACATCATAATTTTCGGAAACATTACCTTAAACGCAGGTGAAAAGAAAACAATAAAATACACGGCAATTGTTACCGACAACGCATCGGGAGGAATCAATGAAAATTGTGCAAATATTACGGGCTACGATAACACAAATACAGGATACACGGACGAGTACTGTATATCAATTACGGTCTATAAGCCCGCTCTTGAAATAGTCAAGGATGTAAGCCAGCATGATGTTGAGCCGGGTTCAGAGCCATTAATTACGATAATCATTGAAAACCCGACTTATGCAACCGTTTACAATATCACGATCACGGAATTTTTACCAAGGGGCTTTAATTACACAGACGGGACTGCAAAACTTGACGGCAGGAAAATAAGCGACCCCAACTGGACGGGAATCAGGGAATTCGAGTGCGGCTCAAATGATACGGGGCAGTTAAACCTTACCTGGAACTGGACAAATACCAACTTTACAGATACCAATACTGAAGCACTGGTCGTGATACCTCCCAAGACCACGAGAATACTTACATTCAGGGTTCATGTCAAGTGTAATGTCCAGAACACGACATTCAACAACACCGTGAATGTTTCGGGAGTTACAGGCAACGGCAGCCAGGTAGGACCGAACAGCACATCTTTTGAAATGAGAGGATATATCGCGGATGCGGAACTTTACAAGTATGCTTCAACAAATTCACCCACATTCTTTGAATACATTGACTACATGGTTGTAATCTGGAACAATCCCGCGGGTGCAAATATCGCACCCTTAACGCTTGCAGACACAATGCCCCCCTATATCAAATATGTGCCCGGCTATGCTTATGTCGGCGACTTAAAAATTGAGCCGACGGTCTGCGGAGATTATACTGATAAAGCAGCAGGAAACTACACCGCGCAGTACGGCGGGAACTGCAGTCATTTTCACGGCGAACTTCTTGACGGTAACTCCGGCGACCTGTTTAATGTGACAGGTGAGCAGACAGGCGACGGCATGGGCGAGATACTGTTCTGGAATCTTTCAAAATGGCTCTTCTTAACGCCGGGACAGCAGGTGTCAATCAAGTACAGGGCGCAGGTAATCCCGGGTGTCGGAAGCACGGCAAGAAACAATGTAACCCTCTCCTACCTTGACCCGGAGCATCCCGAACTCTGCCCTGACTGCGAGTTTAACATTAGTTCGTCAACGGTTATTGCAATTTCGGGATGTATTGACTGCATTAACTCAACAGAACTTAACTACACCTTGAAACTTGAAAAGGGATGGAACCTGATTTCAATTCCAATCCAGCCGGACGACACTTCAATCCTTTCAATCCTTGAGCCAATTCAAGGAAAATACATTGATGTTGCCGCATGGAATAACCGGTGGCAGTACCGCTCCTATGCCTACGGTGACTGGTTCGGCGACCTTTCGGAAATTGAGCCGAAGAAGGGCTACTGGCTGAATATGAAAGAAGCGGATAACTTAACAATCAGCGGGAAAACAATAAACGAATTTAACATTACATTATATCGCGGCTGGAATCTTATCGGCTGGCCTTCAACAAGTGCATTCCCTGTTCAAAACCTGACACTAACATACATTGATCTTGCAACATGGGAAGGGCGGTGGAATTACCGCTCTTACGCCTACGGCGATTGGTTCGGCGACCTTTCGGAAATTAAGCCCGGGAAAGGTTACTGGATAAACATTCCGAGAAACGATACAATTGCTGCATGAAAATAAAAAAAAATCACAATCAAATAAAAATAATAAAATAAACAATAAACAAAAAAAACAAAAAACAAAACAAACAAAAAAACAAAAACCCTCCCCCTACCAAAAAATCCATCAGGATAATGTAAATCACTCCCCGTGATTTTAAACCAACTTAGCCGTTATATTTCCCCTGGCGGATTTGGGACAGGGAGGCAGGGTTAAATTTAAAAAAGATGACGATTCTGTCTCTTACCAAAAATTCCATCAGGGTAAATCTTGAAATCACTCACCCGTTTTCAAGCAACTTGCCGTTATATTTCCCTTTGATGGATTTGGGACAAAGAGGCAGAGTGTCTCATAAAAAACAAAAAAACAAAAAATTCGTCTCTTACCAAAAATTCCATCAGGGTAATCTTGCAAAACACTTCCCCGTGTAAGCATCTAAATTGCCGTTATATTTTCCCTTGATGGATCTGGGAAAAAGAGGCGGTTTTCATAAAAAAATTGGCATACCCTCCACCAAAATTTGCAGTTGAGAGGCAAAAATGGCTGTCATATTCAACCTGCCTGCGTCTATACCTCGGATGCGGCAGTCAGCCATTCATAGCCGTTATAGCTCCCCGTACGCTTTTCAACTGCATGATGGGACAGGAGGGCGTGTCAAAAATTTTAAAAAAAATTATCCCGTACCCGGAAAGCCGGGCTGCGGGGGTTTTGATGGGCAGCAAAACACAAAAATAACAAAAATAACAAAAAATTTAAAATTTTGTTAAAATTGTTACAAAATAAAAAAGAATGAATGAAATAAATGAATTACTAAAATATAGCGAATCCGAGAAGGTAGAATTCAAGAAATCAACGGCTCAGTTAGAGAAGGGTCTGAAGGCAGTATGTGGGTTTTTGAACCACAGGGGAGGCAGCGTTTATTTCGGAATCCACGGAGGGAAGGTAGTCGGGCAGGAGGTTTCGGACTCCACTTTGAGGTCAATATCACAGAAAATAAGGCAGAAGATAAAACCTGAGATGAGCCCGGAAATTAAAGTTTTGGATACCGGAGGAATGAAGTTTATTGAGGTTGAGGTAAAAGAAGGAAAGAACAAACTTTACTATCTGGATGGAATTGCATATAAACGGGTTGGAACCGAAAACGTGGTAATCCCGCCCGATGAACTGGAGAGAATCATATTAGAGAAAAAAGGAGTGCATTTTGATTCTGAAATTTGTGAGGAAGCGAGTTTGAACGACATTGATATGAATTTCGTAAGAGAATTTTTTGTACTAAGGTATGAAAAATATGCAGAGAAAGAGGTTGTTGGCAGCCATATCAATCTATTAGGGGCGTTAGGGTGCATAAAAGAGGATATGCCGACTAATGCGGGGATTATTTTATTTGGCAAAACTCCACAGGATTTTTTCCGAAATGCTTATATCGCTCTTGCGAGATACGGGGGCAAGGAAATCGGAATCGAAAGGATGGATTATAAAGAATTTAAGGGTAATCTATTCAGGCAAATAGACGAATGCGACAGATATATAAAAGGGCATATTACGATGATGGGGCGCCTGCTCCCATATCAGGTTGAAAGACAAGACATCCCGGAATACCCGTGGTTTTCGATCAGAGAGCTGGTGGTTAATGCTGCTGCTCATAGGGACTATATGGTGACGGGGTCAAAAGTAATAATAAAGATGTTTGACGATAGAATAGAATATTACAATCCCGGCGGATTACTTCCGGGAATAACCCCTGATAACATTGTCAGTAAGCAGCATTCCAGAAACGAAATCATAGCAGACGTGCTGTCAAGGGTTAGATATATTGAAGGAGTTGGCGAGGGTTGGGATAAGATAATTAAAGAGCATAAACAGCATCCTCTCAAACCATTACAGCCAAAAATCACAACAGATGATTACACAACAGAGGTTAAGATATTCTCAACGAAAGAGAAGTTTGAATCTGAGAAGAAAGTAATGGAGCAGGTTAAACTATCGGAGAAGCAGTTGAAAGTTCTTATGTACTTGCAGAATACGGGCGCAATAACCCGTACTGAATGCGAGAAACTACTGAACGTTCCTGCAAGAACTGCAAACCGGGAATTAACGAGATTAATAGATTATGCCTTAATCCAAAAAAAGAGTATTGGCAGGAAAACATATTATACGCTATCTCGCCAAAAATGGCAAGAAAAAATGGCAAGAAACCAAAAACAATGAACCAAAAACCAAAACAAAATAAGGCGTTGTCCGGAACCGGACTAATCGTGCTTTTCATAGCGTTAGCGTGCGCTCTTCCGATTGCATCGGATAGCCCGCCCGGCGGGGATGCGAATATCACGATAATTAACCCCCAGTCCTACCCCGCGGTCGGCGGCAACTGGACGGTAATGTTCAACACAACCGGAACCGCTGACCTGTGGATTACCGCCGTTAACGGAACCGAATTTAATAAAGATTTAATGTTCCTTGGGGTCAGGTGCGGGAATGAAACCTTAAATTACGAATTAATTAATAATTCAATTTTCGTCGGGAATTACGAATGCAGTGAAACGGGAACGGGGACAGGTAAGGTTCTTTCGGCAGGAAAGCACCATCTGGAGTTCAGGTTCGGCTTACAAACTCATAATCCTAATATTTATTATGTCCTCAAAAAAGAATGAATGAAATAAATGAATTACTAAAATACGGTGAATCCGAGAAGGCAGAATTCAAGAAATCAACGGCTCAGTTAGAGAAGGGTCTGAAGGCAGTATGTGGGTTTTTGAACCACAGCGGAGGCAGCGTTTATTTCGGGATCCATGAAGGGAAGGTAGTCGGGCAGGAGGTTTCGGACTCAACTTTGAGGTCAATATCACAGAAAATCAGGCAGAACATAAAGCCGGAAGTAAGTCCGGAAATCACGGTTCTTGGAACGGGCAAGGAGAAGGTTATACAAGTCCGGGTAAAAGAGGGATTAAATAAACTCTACTATTTAAACGGGATTGCTTACAAGAGAGTCGGGGCTGAAAATATAGTGATTCCACCTGAAGAATTAGAAAGAATTATCTTGAATAAAAGAAAAAAGAACTGGGACTTTGAAATTTGTGAAGATGCAAATTTAGGGGATATTGATTGGGAAAAAGCAGAGTGGTTCAAGGAAAGATACGAGTTCATAATCAAAAGAAAAATCCACACTTCATCTGAAGATTTACTAAAATCTTTGAATTGTTTGAGATCAGCGGGCGATAAAAATAAGCCAACAAACGCGGGAGTTCTCTTATTTGGTAATGACCCGCAAAAATTTTTCCCGAATACACGAGTTACAATAGCGGTATATCTGTCTAAAAAAGTCGGGACCAAACACAAGGATATAAGGGATTTTCAGGGATGCCTTTTGGATATAATAGATGAGACCAATGAATTTATAAATAAAAATATCAATACATATTCTTATTTAAAAGAAGGTCAGCTAGCAAGGGAGGATATAAGCCAATACCCCCCATTTGTTCTGAGGGAACTTCTGGTGAATGCCGTTGCACACAGAGATTATACTACATCAGGCGCCCGGGTGATCATCAAAATTTTTGAAGACAGGATAGAATATCAATCTCCCGGACCCCTTCCTGCGGGAATCACGCCCGAAAATATTCTAAAAGAAACTTCTCACAGAAATCCCGTATTAATGAAAGTTTTGAATAAAATAAGATATGTTGAAGAAGTGGGCGAGGGCTGGGACAGGATTATGGATGAAATAGAATCACATCCATTACACCCCGCATTTCCAAAGATAGAAGACACGGGGGCAAGTGTAATAGTGACTATATTCTCCCCGAAGGATTTTGAATCTTTTGATTTAGATTTGAATGATCGGCAGAGAAGGGCGATAGAATATGCCCGGAAAAGGGGCAATATAACCAAAAGAGAGTATATGAAATTAAATGAAGTGTCCGCAAGGACTGCTCATATTGATATAAAAGAACTTTTCATAAGAGATATATTTAAAAAGATTGGTGTCGGAAGGGCAACAAAATACACCATGAAATAAAATGAATAATAAAAAGTAACCGAAAAGTAACCGAAAAGTAACCGAAAAGTAACCGAAAAATTGATGTCGGAAAAATATATACAAACAAAAAAATCAAAAATCAAAAAAAAAATCAAAAATCAAAAAAAAATCATGACTCCAAAAACAACCCGCATTAAGGCGTTGTCCGGAACCGGACTAATCGTGCTTTTCATAGCGTTAGCGTGCGATCTTCCGATTGCGTCAGAAAGCCCGCCCGGCGGGGATGCGAATATCACGATAATTAACCCCCAGTCCTACCCCGCGGTCGGCGGATCCTGGACTGTCATGTTCAACACAACCGGAACCGCAGACCTGTGGATTACCGCCGTTAACGGAACCGAATTTAATAAAGATTTAATGTTCCTTGGGGTCAGGTGCGGGAATGAAACCTTAAATTACGAATTAATTAATAATTCAATTTTCGTCGGGAATTACGAGTGCAGTGAAACGGGAACGGGGACAGGTAAGGTTCTTTCGGCAGGAAAGCATCATCTGGAGTTCAGATTTAGCGATGCTGTTGAGTACGCCGAAAAATATACTTTTATCTCATCTCAAAATAAAAATTTCAAAAAGAAAAACCCATGAAAGAAAAAGAGTTTGAAAAATTGCTTGAAGAAAAAGAAAACAAAGACATAGACTTTAAGCTGGAACTACCGGAATCAAATAAAGTCGCTCAGTTAGTGACATCCCTATACAACGGCAGGGGCGGTAAAATCATCATCGGTGTTGCGGATGAGACAAGAAAACCGGTTGGCTTATCCGATGCACAGAAAACGGAGAACAAGTTTACGCAAATAATCAGGCACTGGTGCAGGTTGGATGAAGAGCCTGAAATCGAATTCGTGAAATACAAGAACAAAGATTTCATAGTAATTCACTGCCCGAAAGGTAAGGACACGCCGTACTTTGTCCGCGGGGAACACAATCCGAGAGTCAGGATCGGCTCATCCAGCATGCCTGCAAACAAAGAGGAAATCGCAAGGTTATACCGGGAAGGCTCTTCAAAATCACAGGACATTTATCCGGTTGAGAATGCAACCCTTGATGATCTGGATTTAAAAGCAGTGGAAAAATACCTGAAAAAGAGTAAATTAACAAAACAATTAACTAATGACTACTTAATTGAGCTAATGGAAAAAGAACATTTCATTGTCAAAGATAACGGCGGATTAACGCCTACGCTTGCAGGCATCCTGTTGTTTGGGGCAGACCCTTACCGTGATTTGCACCACAGCGAAGTAAAAGCAGATCGGTATATCGGAGATACGAGAGTTGAATGGCTTGACAGAAAAGATTTAAGGGGAACATTATTTAAAATTATAAAGCAGGCGGAGAAATTCTTCCTGAAAAACATGCGAACACCAGCAAGGGTTGTCGGATTTAAAACAGAAGTCCGGACGGAGTACCCGATTAATGCCTTAAGAGAAGCTACGATTAATGCACTGGTTCACAGGGATTGGCATAAGCAGGAAACAATTTTAATCCGGATGTACAACTCATTTATTGAGATTTTAAGCCCCGGCGAATTATTGAGACCCCTTACGGTTGATAACATCAAAAACGATGACTACACGCCTGAAACCAGAAACAAGATTATTGCAGGCGTTTTCAATAATCTGGACATCATGGATAAACGTGGAACCGGTTTTTTGAGAATCCGGGAAGATTTAGAAAAATGGGAACTCCCGCCGCCGGAATTTGAAGAGAGACTAGGATGGTTTGTGATAAGGTTCAGGAATCCAAATGTAGAAAGGGTTATTGATACTGCCGGGATTGAATTAAATGAAAGGCAGAAGAAAGCGATTGAATATCTTCAAATTAAAGGAAAGATTACAAATAAGGAATATAGAAAATTATCCGGTGTTGCAAAAGATACGGCTCATAGAGATATTGTAAATCTTGTAAATAAAAAGATTATTGTAAGCAAATCATCGGGTCCCGGAACATATTATGTATCAAAATCGGACGATAAATCGGACGATAAATCGGACGATAACAAAATCAGTTCCGCAAAAACAGGGCATCACAAGTTTAATGATACTGCAAATGATACCATAAATCAATAAATAAAATCAAAAAAAATCAAAATCCAAACCAAAAAAATCATGACACAAAAAACAACCCGCATTAAGGCGTTGTCCGGAACCGGACTAATCGTGCTTTTCATAGCGTTAGCGTGCGCTCTTCCGATTGCGTCAGAAAGCCCGCCCGGCGGGGATGCGAATATCACGATAATTAACCCCCAGTCCTACCCCGCGGTCGGCGGCAACTGGACGGTAATGTTCAACACAACCGGAACCGCAGACCTCCGGATTACCGCCGTTAACGGAACCGAATTTAATAAAGATTTAGAGTTCGTCGCAGTCAGGTGCGGGAATGAAATCTTAAATTACGAATTAATTAATAATTCAATTTTCGTCGGGAATTACGAGTGCAGTGAAACGGGAACGGGGACAGGTAAGGTTCTTACTTCAGGAAAGCACCATCTGGAGTTCAAATTCGGCTTACAAACTCATAATCCTAATATTTATTATGTCCTCAAAAAAGAATGAATGAAATAAATGAATTACTAAAATATAGCGAATCCGAGAAGGTAGAATTCAAGAAATCAACGGCTCAGTTAGAGAAGGGTCTGAAGGCAGTATGTGGGTTTTTGAACCACAAGGGAGGCAGCGTTTATTTCGGAATCCACGGAGGGAAGGTAGTCGGGCAGGAGGTTTCGGACTCCACTTTGAGGTCAATATCACAGAAAATAAGGCAGAAGATAAAGCCTGAGATAAGCCCGGAAATCACGGTTCTTGGAACGGGCAAAGAAAAGGTTATTGAAGTAAAGGTAAAAGAGGGGCTGAATAAACCCTGCTATTTAAACGGGATTGCCTACAAAAGAGTCGGAACCGAGAATTCTGTGATCCCTCCTGAAGAACTTGAAAGAATTATCATGGAAAGGCGGAAGAATCAATGGGATAAGCAAATCTCTCCGGACGCTGATTTTAAAGATATGGACGAGGAGAAAGTGAGGTGGTTCCTGAAAGAAGGAATAAGACAAAAAAGGATGAATATCCCGGAAGACACACCAGCTGATGACATATTAATGAGAATAAAATTATCAAAAGACGGGCGATTAACAAATGCTGCAGTCCTGCTTTTCAGCAAGGAACCGGAATTTATTCAATCCGGAGTTAAATGCATTGTACTCCCAACAACGGAATTTGTGAAGCCCTATACAAGTTACTGCTCTTATGAAGGAACTTTATTTGACCAGGTTGATAAATCACTAGTATTTGTATTGGAGAATATTCACAGACCTTTATGGCTTGAACCCGGAAAAGCATCGGCAAAGAACCCGTATGAAATCCCGGAAGATGCTGTACGGGAATGTATTGTCAATGCAGTTGTTCACAGGGACTACGAGTCCCCTTCCAAAGTTCAGGTGAGAATATTTCCTGACCGGGTTGAGATATGGAATCCCGGCTCTTTGCCAGGGCAATTAAAAATAGATGACTTAAAAAAGCCGCACCCATCAATACCAAAAAATTCATTGATATTCAGGCAGCTTTACAGGGCAGGTTATGTAGAAGACGCGGGAGGCGGAACTACTGATGTAATAATGCTGTGCAGAGACAATGGCTTGCCTGAGCCAAAATTTGAAGAAAAGATGGGGTGTTTTGTGGTAACGATATGGAGAAATAAGTATGCTGATACCTACATTGATAGATTTAATTTGAATGAAAGGCAAAGAAAAGCAATAGAATACCTGAAAAAACAAGGCAAAATAAATAGGAGAACCTACTGTCAAATTTGTAATGTTGAAAAAACCGTTGCCTACGAGGACCTTTTGGATATGGTCAACAAGGGAATCATTTATTTGACAGGAAAGGGAAGAGGCACATATTACACTTTACGGACATAACGGACGATTAACGGACGATTAACGGACGATTAACGGCTGTACTTTCGCGTCAACATGACGCAAAAATGACGCAAAACAATAAAGGATAAATAAGCAACTAATAAAGGGGACATAACAGGACATAACAGGACATAAACGATAAAAATGACGCAAAACATTAAAATAAGCAGGGAACGGCAAAGCATGCCGATAATGGTCGCTTTAACTTTAGCGGTTGCAGAAGTTGCAGCGGTTTCAAAAATCTGAAACCTCAAATCAAATTACTTGATAAATTACCTGATAAAAAACAGAGAAAATCAAAAATCCAAAAAATCAAAATCCAAACCAAAAAAATCATGACACAAAAAACAACCCGAATTAAGGCGTTGTCCGGAACCGGACTAATCGTGCTTTTCATAGCGTTAGCGTGCGCTCTTCCGATTGCGTCAGAAAGCCCGCCCGGCGGGGATGCGAATATCACGATAATTAACCCCCAGTCCTACCCCGCGGTCGGCGGATCCTGGACGGTCATGTTCAACACAACCGGAACCGCTGACCTGTGGATTACCGCCGTTAACGGAACCGAATTTAATAAAGATTTAATGTTCGTCGCAGTCAGGTGCGGGAATGAAACCTTAAATTACGAATTAATTAATAATTCAATTTTCGTCGGGAATTACGAGTGCGGTGAAACGGGAACGGGGACAGGTAAGGTTCTTACTTCAGGAAAGCATCATCTAAAGTTCAGGTTCGGCTTACAAACTCATAATCCTAATATTTATTATGTCCTCAAAAAAGAATGAATGAAATAAATGAATTACTAAAATACGGTGAATCCGAGAAGGTAGAATTCAAGAAATCAACGGCTCAGTTAGAGAAGGGTCTGAAGGCAGTATGTGGGTTTTTGAACCACAGGGGCGGGGGGCTGTATTTTGGAATCCATGAAGGGAAAGTAATCGGGCAGGATGTCTCTGACTCCACATTAAGGTCAATATCACAGAAAATAAGGCAGAAGATAAAGCCGGAAGTAAGCCCGGAAATCACGGTTCTTGGAGCATGCAAAAAGAATATCATTAAAGTCGGGATAGAAGGGGGAATAAACAGGCTCTATTACCTGGACGGGGTCGCATACAAGAGAATCGGAACCGAAAATGTGATAATTCCTCCCGATGAGATTGAGAGGATTATCATAGAAAAGAAGAGCAGATCATGGGGTTCCGAAATCTCTGAAGAAGCAGGTCCGGATGATATTGATGAGAAAACTGTGAGGTGGTTTTTAAGAGAAGCGAGAATACAAAGGGGGCTTAATATCCTGGAAAATACATCCGTTGAGGAAGCATTGATGAAATTGAACTTAACACAGGATGGAAAACTGACTAACGCAGCTGCTCTTTTGTTTGGAAAACTGCCGCAGGATTTCTTTATCCAGTCAGAAATTAAATGTATCAGATTTAAAGGAGATGAACCAGTCAAACCTTTCATTGATTTCCAGGTTATTGAAGGAAATATTATTGAGCAAATTAATGAGGCAGAAAAATTTGTTTTGAGAAATATACAAAAATCAGTTTTCCCTGCTGAAAAAGGTGTTCAAAGAACTGAAAAGTATCAATACCCTCCATGGGCAATAAGGGAAGCAATTACAAACGCCGTTGTTCACAGGGATTATGAGAATCCTTCTAAGGTTCAGGTCAGGGTTTTTGATGACCGGATTGAAATATGGAACCCCGGGACTTTAATTTCTCCTTTAACTCTTGATGATTTAAGAAAGCCGCACAAATCATTCCCCCGCAATCCTTTATTAGCCAGGGGACTATTCTGGATTAAATACATAGAGGAGGTTGGAACAGGAACAAATGATATTATAAGGGAATGCAACAGATATGGTTTACCGGAACCGGAGTTTAAAATTATAGCGGGAGATTTTGTCATAGTTTTTAGATTACCTCCTTTACTTGAAAATCTTAAAAAGCTCGGATTGAACGAGAGACAAATAGCGGGCGTAAACTATGTTTTAAAACAGGGTGGTATGGGTAATAAGGAGTACAGGGAACTTAATAAAGTATCAAGATACACGGCTTCAAGAGACCTGGTGAATTTAGTTAAAAAGGGTGTTTTAAAAAGCACGGACACCGGAAAAAGAAAATTAAAATATTCACTTTTGACGCAAGATGCGTCAAAAATGCGTCAAAAAATGCGTCAAAAAGATTGTGAAAATATGTTTGAAAAATCAAAAACTTAAGCATGACCCAAAAACCAACCCACAATAAGACGGTAATAGTAACCGGATTGTTTTTGCTTTTCGCAGCGTTAGCGTGCGCCCTTTATGTAACATCAGGCACTCCCGCGGCAGAAGCAGACCTCACAATCAAAAACCCGCAGGAATACCCGGCGGTCGGAGGAACATGGACGGTCATGTTCAACACAACCGGAACCGCTGACCTGTGGATTACCGCCGTTAACGGAACCGAATTTAATAAAGATTTAATGTTCCTTGAAGTCAGGTGCGGGGATGAAACCTTAAATTACGAATTAATTAATAATTCAATTTTAATCAGGGATTACGAGTGCAGTGAAACGGGAACGGAGACAGGTAAGGTTCTTTCGGCAGGAAAACACCATCTAAAGTTCAGGTTCGGCGAGGATGTTGAGTATGCAAATAACGATGCCTTTATTCTTGCAACAAAAGCCCTGCACCTGAACGCAAACAGAACGCCGGTGTCAGACATCTTTGAAGAGGTTAAAGCATTGGATGGTATATGGTCAGAACCGATCTATGAAGGAGAATATGTTAGAGTTACTTTTGAGAAGAATCTAACCTCTAAAAATGATATCACAATTTACCCGAGAAATATCCGGGGTTTGAACACAACTGTTGAGGTCTATTACTTCAACAGCACGGAGAAAATAACGGAATTCCCGATAATCACCGGAACAAAATATTATAAAATTTATTTAACCGGAATGATTGGAAGCCACGATACCTTTGATTTAAGGATTAAAAATTATGATAATGATTCATCGGCTTATCTTGAGTTTGACCATATTATTGATCCATTCTCGCAAGTCCTCTCAATTACAGCCACTCCATTCACTCCAGGCACAACAGTTCACAATGTTAATATGCCTGCAACAGTAACCAGCGGGGATTTACTGCTTGTTTTATTTACTAATGATGGCAGCGCAACTGTAGCAACACCCGGGGGTTGGACATTTCTTTCTACAACAGTTGAAATTAATAGCCGTGTACGTGCTTCAATTTATGCAAAAATTTCTGACGGCACTGAAGGCGGAACAACGGTTAATTTTCAAACTTCTGCTAACGAAGAAGCAGCGGCGCAGGTTTACAGGATAAGCGCAGCAAGCTGGTACGGCTCAATCACCAACGGTGTTGCTGTTGGGGCGGGAGCTCAGGCTACAACTCAATTTCCAGACCTGCCTGCTGTAACACCGGCATGGGGACCTGCCGATACTCTATGGATTGCTTATTTAGGTTATTCTTCAACAGCAACAGTTAGTAGTTATCCTGCAAACTACGGCAATAGCGTATTTACTCAATCCAGCGGCGGCGGCACTGCTTCAGCAGAAGTGGCATCCGCACGGAGGGAACTTAATGCAGCATCAGAAAACCCGGGACAACATACATTAAGCGCCAGCTCGGCTTGGGCTGGAAATACGATAGCAATTCGACCATCTGTAAGCGCGGTAGCATGGAACCAGTCAACCCTCAACTTAAGTTCGGGATACCAGGGTGCTGGCAATTTAACCGGTTCTGCTGATATTAATTCAACAGGCGCGAACACAGATGTTAATGTTACTTGTGATTCAGGGGACTGTAATGCAGGGAACACCGGCACGATAACGCACAACTGGACAGTAACCTCCATGTCAGACGGGCAGCAGTCGCCTGTCCAGTTCACCTGCAATGACAGCACAGCAGGGAGTTTCTGGGCGGTGTTCAATGTTACTTCAGATGAGGACACAACACCGGATCAGATTAATGTAAGCTGTGAATTTATACAATCCCCCCCGACAACCCCGACAAACATAACATTTGACGGCTCCTCTGACTGCAACATAACCACATCAGGCACGGTTGAGATAAACGCCTCCGGCTCAACAGACGCTAATGGGGATAATATTACTTATGTTATTGAGGCGGCACTTCAGAATGTGACAACCGTTCAGAATACGAGTGATGTAAGCATGGCGGGAAGTGGAGGTGGAGGCAGCACCATCACAAAAGTAGGAACTGATACAAGTGGTTCAAGTTCAGCCTCGCCATTATCATTTTTACATACCCTTGTTTCTGGTTCTGATAGGATTGTTGTTGTTTATGTTGGTGCAGAAAACAACGGTATTAATGACATAACAGCTATAACTTATGGCGGTCAGGCAATGACCCAAGCTGTTGAAGACAGCACAGTCGCCGCGGGGTATGCCAACAGAGCAGAAATCTGGTATATACTCGAAGATGACCTTCCGTCTGACGGTGCCAATACAATATCCATTACAATCAGCCCAGTCAGCACATTAGACGCCCATGCCTTTGCTGCAGAATATATTGGTGTGAATCAAGGTCCTCCTGAAGCCACAGACGGAACTTATCAAACAGTTGGCGCTACAATTACAAATACATTAAGTCCTTCTAATGATGCATGGGTATTTTCAGCAGCAGAAGAGGGAAATACTGGTTCTTGGGCGCACGGACAAGGTCAAGTTGAATTGTGGGACTTTACGGATGCTTCTTCACAATTCGCTGTTGCAGAACTTCGGGGTGCAAGCGGAGAAGCATCATTAGATTCTACTTTTACGGGAACTGTCAATCGTTTGGTAAGGGTGGCAGCATCTTTTACTCCGGCTTCAGGCGGAGCATCAAACGAAACAAACACATCCTACACAAATTACACTGATGTGAACAGCGATTACTACAGCATAGATAACATTTCAGTTAAGGTTGAGGTTTCTTCATATAACCCCTCGGCATCCGTTCAGCAGTCAACAACCGACCCTGACATTGAGCTTGATATGTGGAACGGCACCGACTTTGTTACTATCGGAACATTCGGCTTGAATGAGACATACACCGGAGACGGGCTGAATACAACCCATCATAACTTTACTCTCACGACAACCGACGCAGGAATACTTTCAGCATGGCAGAATTCCTCAAAACAGGACTTCAGGATAAGGGCGGTTTATATGGACTGGTATAATGAAACAACAATAGATGAGATCAACTACACAAGTGTTTGGGTGACAATAGACGGTAAGCAGTGGACGGTTATTGGAAACCACACCGAGGATTCAACACTTTCATGGGACACATCAAATTTTTCGGGGCAGGACTGCGTTAATTTCAGGGCAATGGCAATAGACCTTGACGGCAGCAATACCTATTCCGATTATTACACAAGGGACTGCTGCCTGAATATTTCGGGTGTAACTATCTCGTGGAACCAGTCAAACCTTAATATTGGTTCGGGACCGATTAACGGCGGGAACCTGACGGGGTATGCTGATTTAACATCCCTTGGAAACAACACGAATGTTACCGTCAACTGCTCTACTGGGAATTGTACGATTATATCAAGCAACTGGACTGTCGCTAACATGACGCACGACCAGAATTCTACCGTTAAATTCACATGCCTTAACACCACTAACGGGAGTTTCTGGGCGGTATTCAATGTCACATCCGCTGAAGACACATCACCCGATCAGATCAACATCAGCTGTGAAATATGGGTGCCTGTGCCAACTTCCCTGCTTGCGGTTAAATTTAATGTTCCGGACTTCTCATTTGCCAGCGATACTTATGTGGGTGGCGTGCTTCAATATTTCAATACCTCTGCCCCTCGCAGGGAGTTGGTTTTGCTGACTTCCGTGAATGTTAAAAAAGAAACTGATGATGGTGTACCAAACGAAGTCTGGATCAGGATTAAAGTTGACGATAATGTAATATTAGAAGAAGAAATAATATCACTTGACACCATTGGCGATGAAGGCGTGACCGGGACACAACCTGTTAAGTTCAATGTCAGCTACGGGACACACAATATTACCACGGAGTTTAAAAGAACGGGGACGGGAGTAATAAATGTAACCGATAGTGATATGACTTTACTGAAGCTTAGGTCTGCACATGGAAATACTGTGAGCGGGTATTTGACGAACGGGAGTTTTACCCACGATTCTACAAGTTTCGTCCCGGCATTCAACTGGACAATGAACAAAACAATCGCATCC
>MCBE01000109.1 GCA_001723845.1 Candidatus Altarchaeales archaeon WOR_SM1_SCG | reverse complement strand
AAGAGCATAATCTATGAATTTCCCTGCTTTCATCTTTTTGAGTTTTTTATCAATTTTATTTCTCAACACCTTTTCATTCCTACTTTTTTCTGCTTTAGCCAACACCTTATTTTCTTCTTCCATATAATCCGCTACCCTTTGCATCAATTCTTTCCGTGATTTTCTTTCATCCGCAAACATTTCTGAGTTGAATATCAAAATGTATCGTCTTCCACTAATCACCCCCATATCCTCATAGTATGTCCTATCATCGTGTTTTTTGAAGCCCATTTTTGCCATCTGCTCATTCATATTCCCTTCATCAAGCACCTCAAAGCGTTCAATGTTTGCGCCTTTTATATTTTGGATTTGATTTTTATCCAATGCTGTGACATATGGCTGTTTTTGATCCTCCAAATGTTTAAGATTTTTATCAGAAACCATTCCTCTGTCAAAGACCAATACAACCTCATGATCGGCAAAATTAAATTGCATCTTCCACTTAACTGATAATCTCTTTATTGTTTTAACATCCGCTGTGTAGTCCCCAAGTATATCCCATGCAAATGGGTAACCCTTTGAATTTACAAGAAGCGAAAGGACAATTTTCTTTTTTCTAAATCCATTACTTTTAGTTATTCCCGGTTTTGCTAATTCACATTTTCTCCCCTCAAAATACGAATCAGTAAGGTCATAAAACACAATTCTCAGGCCATCCTTATCTTGTTCTTTCAAAGTTTTGTATAAATGGTTCTCTATATCTTGCTTTACATTTTCAATTTCATCAAGTTCCCTAAATATTCTTGACTTGTTTATCCGGGATTCATCTATGTTCAGTATAATGTTCAATGCAGTTTTTTTGAACCATCCCACCGCAGAAAGATAACTTCCAGTGTCTAAACAGCGATATATACTCAATATCTTTGCAATATCTGATGTCTGAACATCCTTATTTTCTGAGTACGGAAATATCTTTGAAAGTCCCCATTGCCCCCACAAGTGATTCAAAAATGCTGTATCAAGATAACGCCAATGCTCACCAAATATAATGTCCTCTGCATTAGTTACAATTATGTCTTTTTTCGCATTCATTAATTTCAAAAACCTCCTTAGTTGTTCGGCTGTTTCATCTGGTAAACTACCCAGGTATAATACTATTCTCTTTTCATTTTTCTTTGTTTTTTTATCCCAGTATGGTTCAGCAATGCTGTAATATGTATAAATTTTGCCCTTCTCGTTTCTCTTTGAATGAGATAATAGTTGTAATGTTTTCATTTTATATGTTCTTAGTTATATATTAAAAATAGATGTATATAAAAGTATTATTATAAAAAATCTGTTCTTAAAATTGGCAAAAATGAAAATCGCACATTATAACAGGAATACAAGAAACTATATGCTCAACAAGTATTTTTCAATTTATTATATTAAAAAGTTTAATTATTAATACCTAATCGTGGGAAAGATGGGTTTATTTACAAAAAACTAAAAATGGCTGAAACAATAGATTCTTACGGCAGGGTAAGTATAATAAAGGACGAGGAAAAATCCCTCCCGATTTACAGGGTGGATATACCTGAATTTTCAGATGCTGAAAGAAAAATTTTAGATAATTCACAAACTTTTATACCATCGGAAATTATTCGCGAATCGGAAAAATTTGTAACTTATGAGGAAAGAAATAAATTTTTAAGATATTATTTAAAGAAAAAGATTACTGAAGAGCTGGAGTCAAAAAATGAAAAATTGGATAATATTGATATTATTCTGTCGTTTGCAATGGGCGACCTCTACGGTTACGGAATTCTTGCAGTTATTCTTGACGATGACAAAATTGAAGATATCCTGGTTCACGGGATTTCTGTTCCTGTATTTGTCGTACACAGGAAACACGGGATGTGCGCCTCAAATATCTCGTTTGAAAATGTGAGGTCAATGGAAAGTATGCTTGCGAAAATAGCAAAAAATGCGGGCAGAAGGATTGATGAAGAATCCCCGCTGCTTGATTCCCGGCTTCCCGACGGGAGCAGGGTGAATGTGGCAATACCTCCCGCCGCACCAAAAGGTCCGTACATTACAATCAGGAAGTTCAGGCAGAACCCGTTTAGTATTACCGAACTGATAAAACTCGGGACAATGGGCGAAGAGTTTGCAGCGTTCTTATGGGTCTGCGTTGAGGGTCTCGGCATAAGACCGACTAATATGATTATTGCAGGAGGTCCCGGAAGCGGGAAAACAACGACTTTAAACGCGATTGCAACATTCATTCCGCAAAACGAGATAGTTGTAACGGTTGAAGATACAATTGAATTAAATTTTAAATTTTTAGAGGGCTGGTCGCCCTTAGAAGCTGTTCCTTCAATACTCCAGAAAGGAGAAACAATTCTTACAATGGATATGCTGGTGCGAAACGCATTAAGGATGCGTCCCGATAGAATGATTGTGGGGGAAGTAAGAGGTCCCGAAGCTTCTTCGCTGCTTGTGGCAATGGACATCGGTCTTTACGGTTCAATGGGAACGCTTCATGCAAACACGGCAAGAGAAATGGTTACAAGGATGACTCAAAGCCCCATGAACGCCCCGATGGTTATGATACCGCTTCTTGATTTGATTATTGTACAAAACAGGATACGCACAAAAGAAGGGGGCGTCAGGAGGCATATAACACAGGTAGCGGAAGTCGGGCATATAATACAGGGTAATGTTGAACTGGGAATTATTTATGAATGGGACACAGAGGCAAATAAACTTGCAAGAACCCAGTATCCCATAAGTTTAAAGGACACTCTCGCAAGCAATGCAGGTATCACTAAAGTTGAACTTGATGCCGAACTGAAAAGAAGGGAAAGTGTTTTGAGATACATGGCGGATAATAACATAATGGAAAACCGGGATGTATTAAAGATGATACGGGAATATAAGGATAATTCAGAAAGTGTGATTGCAAAAATTAAGGGGAAGGATAAAAAGAAGGGATGGTGGTAAGATTTTCGGCATTCGCGGCATTTATGGTGCATCACTTAAAAAATAATCATTAAAATTTAAAATTAATTGATATTCACCCGGATTTAATTTTATAATTTATTTTCGTCTAATTTGTTATGAAACTATAATCCAATCTTAAATAAATTTACCAGATGAAACTCCTCGACACCTCAGCAATCATCCGCTCGGACTTGAATTTTTCCGAAGGCATTTATTACATTTTTTGAAAATAGCGAATAATGATATAAAATTCAACGCTCTTAAACAATTTATTTATGAAAAATTAAAATAATTAAAATGAAATCAAAATTTATTACCCGATGCGAAATATATGAGGACGGAAGTATAAAGGAGATAAAAGTTCCAAGAGAAGAATCAGAGAAACTGATAGATGAATTATTAGAGGAGGATAAGGAACTGCTGGAGATTCTTGAGAAATGTATTAACTCACAAATAGAACTGAATAAAGGTTAGATTATTAATACTTAAATATTAATTCTAATATTGTAATAAACATGAATATAAAAAATCTTTGTGAAATCCTTGAATTAAGAGAGGGCGAAGGTCTGAGGTTCGCAGGTATGAGAAAATTTGTTGAAGATTCTTTATCTAAATTGGGGATTGACGCAGTTTATTCTATTGATTCCTTAAAAACAAAAATCGCAGTTATTTATTTCAAAGAGATTGAAAAATATGATGAGGATATTGTAATGGACTTGCATCGAAAAATCTGGAATGAAGGAAAATCCCCTTTTTTAATGTTAATTCTACCAAGAGAAATTCGTGTTTATAATACCTTTGTTCCGACACCTGAGGGTAAAGACGAGTTTGACCTTAGCACATTGATAAAGACATTGGATGTATATATACACGCCGATAAAAATATAAAATCAATTAAAGAAAACTTAAGTGAATTCTCAAAAAATAATATTGATACTGGTGATTTTTGGAAAAGCGAAAATCTAAAATTTGAGAATGCAAAAAAAATAGATATTTGTCTATTGGATAATCTTAAGGTAGTAAGAAATAAATTAACAAAATTACATTTATCGTTTCCCATTGTTAATAAATTAATAATACGGTCAATCTTCATCGCTTATATGCAAGACCGGGAGATATTAACCGAGGATTACTTTAAAAAATTTGAAGATTATAGAAATTTTGCTGAAATATTGAAATCTAAAGAGGATACCTATTTATTATTTAACCAGATTTATGAAGATTTCAACGGTGATGTGTTTTCTGTAAAAGATGATGAATTAGCGAATGTAGAATTAAATCATCTTGATTTAATCAGACATTTTTTGGAGGGTGCTCAGTTTAGTGAAAAGGATACTAGTATTCAAACATCATTGTTCCCTTACTATTTTGGTATTATTCCAATTGAATTAATTAGTAGCATATATGAAGAATTTTTAAGAAATGATTCTAAAAAAGATAATAACGGGGATCATTATACTCCATACCATTTAGTTACACTATCCCTGGATGAATTCTATAAAGATAAACAGCTTCTTAATAAAAAAATCATAGATCCCTCATGTGGTTCAGGAATCTTTTTGGTTGAATCATATAAAAGACTTGTTGAGGAATGGTGTTATAAAAATGAAAAGTTACCTGATTGGAAAACCTTGGGGAACCTATTGTTGAAACATATATATGGTGTGGATATTAGTAAAGATGCGGTAAGAGTAGCAATTTTCAGTTTGTATCTTAAAATGCTTGACTTCATAGAACCCAAAGATGTTTGGAAGAGAAATGTGAAGTTTCCAAATATACACAATAAAAACATTCATAATTCAGATTTTTTTGATGAAAAATCAAAAATAGAAAACTTATATCTGTTTAGCTGGGGTGAGGTTCATGGAAACGATAGTGTTGAACTCATAAAATATTTGCAGAATAACCTAAAAATAGATTGGCTAAAAAATGCAGACATCAAGAAAAGCGAGGATGATAAAATCATAACTGTTACGGACGGGGAAAACTTGCTCACCTTTAAAATCAATGAGAAAGAAAATAAAGTAATCTTAGAAATCAATAGTGAACCCCAACGTGACTACATTTTTAAAAATGAGGGAGGTAAACTCAACATATACGAAAACTTAAAGTTTGATTATTTTATTGGAAATCCTCCATGGGGGAGCCTAAAGAAAGATGCTCTACCAGTTAAATTTTGTAACCAAAATGATTATCCCATCAGTGATAACCAGATTGCACAAGCGTTTATATGGAAAATAAATAAATTAGCAAAAAAAGATTCAAATACTTGTTTGATTCTTCCTGCTAAAAGTATTCTTTTTAACAAAGGCGAGAATAGTAAAGAATTTAGGAAAAAATTCTTTAAAGAACATAATGTTAGTACAATACTAAATCTTTCATCCCTTAGACATGGTCTTTTTAGGAATGCTATCGGACCATCAATAATCACTATATATTCTTTCGATGCTGAAACTAAAAATGTTTTATATATAAATCCTAAGACTTCATTTGAGAATGAAAATTCATCATATATAATCATAAACTCGATAGATATGGTAAATCTTCCTATGAAATGGATTTCTAAAGATAATATTTGGAAAATCGCTATGTGGGGGGGTGCCATAGATGTTGAAATTATTGAAAAAATTGATAAGTTTCCTAAATTGGGAAAAATACTGGGGGGAAAAGAATATTTGTTTAGCCTGAAGATAGAGTATAAAAAGTACCTGAGAGTGGGCGAAGTTGATGAGAAACTGAGAAATGCTTTTATGTATGGGCAAATTTCTCTGTCCAGTAATGCAAGAATTTCCAAAAAAAAAGGTAGGAAAATTTGGTATATAAACGACCTGATGGAGACATATAGAATAGATATTGATAAACAGCTGAACATATATAAAAAAGAATTTAGTTCAAGTTTTGGCATTCAATTTGGGAAACTCGAAAAAAGAAAAAAAACAGAGCCAAGATTAAAAGGAATGGAATTGGTGGATCCTGAAAAAATTGAAAAGTTTTATTATGACTCAAAATATAACAAAGAAATTACACAATCAACATTTGAAAGACCAAGAGATACATTTAACATTTATTTAAAACCTCATGTTTTGATCAGGAAAAATAAACTAAATGCGGTTTTTGTGGATCATGACCTCGCTTTTTCTAGTGCAATTATGGGTATTCATGGGGAAAACCAGAATTTTTTAAAATACATAACAGTTGTTATAAATTCTGAGCTAATAAAATATTATCTATTTTTAACTGCAGCTACATGGTGTGTGGAAAGAGATTATATGCTTTTTAAAGAAATGCTGGAAATTCCAATTTTAATCCCCGACAACAAAGAACTTCTTAAAATAAGTTTAATTCATGATAAAATACAGGAGAACCTACAAAACAACAAAAATTGTGAAAAAGAGATTCAACTATTGAATGAACTTCTTTACTCTATATATGACATTACAGGAGTAGAAAGAGGGATAATAAAGGATACTCTAAAATTCAGTTTATCTATTTTCGAAAATGGTATGGATTCAATATCCTACGAAAAAACGGATAATCCTATGCTGCGCGGATATGTAATGACAATATTAGGTCGTATTAATGAGATAATTAGTTTAGATAAAAAATTCATGAATGCGGAGATTTATTTTTCAGAGGGTCCTTTGGAGATAATTATTTTTTCTATAGACGATAAACCCCGAGAAATAAAAATTATTGAAAATATGGCTTTAATGGAGTCAAAACTAAGAGAAATCAGCAATACAATCAGTAAAAGATATTCAAAATCAATTTCATTGAAAAAAGATTTAAGACTTTATTTGAATGATAAAATAATCTTTATTAAGTTTAATGAAAAAAGATTTTGGTCATTTAAACAAGCAATTATGGAATCTAATCGATTAATAACCGAGATTATAACAGGATGTAGAAATGAATGAGTTAGAGCAAAGTTATGAACCATGCAGATTTGAACATAAAAACCTTTTTGAGGATTCTCTTCAAAAATATATTTTTAGTTTATTAGAAAACGCATATTTTGATCTGATGAGTGATAAGAAGGTGAATATTAATAAGAAAGATGAATTAAAGTGCACCGCACAGTTAGTATATTTTGCAATTAAGTTAAGAAACAAAAATCATTATCCATTTCTTTTTCATCCAGAATCGCCATACGAGGATATGCAAGAAATAGTATACGGAGAAGTAAGCCCTAAAACATCATCCAGAATTGATATTAAAATTAGAAAAAAGGATTGGGATGAAGAGAGTTTCATTACGGTCGAATGCAAAAGATTAGATAAAGATAAATATCATGTACTAATAAAAAAATACGTGGATGAAGGGATGGATAGATTCATTTCTGGAAAATATTGCGCTGAAAATAATTGTTCGTTTATGGTTGGTTTTATTGTTGACGGTGATAATCTGGAGATAATTTCAGAAATAAATGCATATGTCCAAGAAAAATATTCGGATTATGATAAGTTGAAAAAAATTAAGGAAAATTTACATTATTTTTCTAAACATAATAGAGAAAAGGGATTCACGCCTTTTAAAATAAATCATTTATTTGCAAATATAGATAAAATAACAATATAATCAGGGATTATTGATTCTAAAAATTAAACCTAAATCAACGCAAGATGAAACTCCTTGACACCTCAGCAATCATCCGCTCGGACTTGAATTTTTCCGAAGGCATTTACTTTGTCACACCCAGAGTCCTTTGTGAAATCCTTGACGAAAATATAAAATTAATTATAAATTCGGCAATCAGAAAAGGGCTGATAAAAATTGCAGAGCCGAAAGAAGATTCAACCCGGGAAGTGAAGGATGCGGCAGCAAAAACCGGCGACATAAAAACCCTGTCTGATACGGACATTGAAATCCTTGCAGCAGCACTTGAAAAAAACCTGACTGTTGTAACAGATGATTACGGAATCCAGAATGTCGCAGGAAAATTAAATTTAAATTATGAATCCATGGTACAGGAGGGAATAAAACAAAAAATCAGGTGGGTTAATGCCTGCGAAGGATGCGGTAAGAAATACCCTGCCGAATTTACCGGAGTTTGCGAAATCTGCGGTTCAAGGGTGATAAGGAGGAGCGGCAATAAATTTTAATTGTACTATGAGATATATGGTTTTGCAAGAACAAATCCGGCAAATAAATGATGGTTCAATCATGAAGAGGTTTAACTGAAACGCCTGTGCCTCAAAAACCAGATGGTGTCTTAAACGATTCCCCTGTTTTCTTTTCCGCCAGCAGGAAATACAAAATAATTATACTGATTAATGTTCCCGCCGGGAATTCAAGCATGCCCGGTAATGCAAGTATCACTCCTGCAAACCTTGCCCACTTTTTTGAATTCCATATCCCGTACGCAACAGCAAGAAATACAATCCCTGGGATTAAAAAGATAAAGCCGTCCAGCCGGGATGCAAAGATTAATGTCAGAATTCCAGTTGAAAAAGCAAAAAAACCGGTAACTGCGAAAAGTATTGTGATTATGGCTATTCCCGCGGGCTTTTTCTTTCCGGGAGTTCCCTGTTTAAAAATCACGCACCCTGAAATAATAAATAAAATTCCGATTACAAGAGGGACTAAAAACACAAGACCTGCAAGCGGAGGGTCTCCGTGGGGGTTATTTTTTGAGTAATTTATCATTGAAGATAAACCAAGCATTCCGACAAGAAAACAAACTGTTCCGAATGCCGAAAGAAACAATGCAACTATCTTTGAAATCATTTTTTTGTTTGTTTATTAAAATAAAAATTTAAACCACATAATCAAGACCGATGTCAATCTCCTTTTCACCCTCCATTATATCAGGTATTGCCTCAGTGAATGCGTGTCTTAATTTTTCAATTTTAACATCAATTAATTTTCTCTTCCCGTCGTAAACTTCTAAAAATTTATCAACCGAAACTTTACCGATTTTCATGAAATCAATTCCCGCGTATTCCGCCATCTTTTCAAATTCAAATGACATCCCGGGTTTAATTTCAACAAGCCAGCGACCGTTTGATTCCGAAAATAATTTAAAGTCCGTTCTCAGTTCAGCATTTCTTAAGTGAATTTCTGCGCCCAAATCACCTGCAATAACCATTTCCGAAATTGCACAAAGCAGCCCCCCGGATGACAAATCGTGGCATGAGCGAATTAATTGTTTATCCATTGCTTCATGCATAAAATCCATTTTTCTTTTCAGTGTTTCAATATCAACTCCAGGTACATGTTCACCTGTTTCATTAAATAATTTTGCATAAACCGAACCACCCAGTTCTCTTCCGGTTTTCCCGATTAAATACAAATTATTTCCCGGCTCTTTTAAATCCATGGTTACGGCTTTTCTAATATCCTTTACAATTCCGACACCAAGAATTGTCGGCGTTGCAACAACAGCCCCTGTCGGCGATTCATTGTAGAAACTGACATTTCCCGAAACAAACGGTATCCCAAGTTTTTTTGCAGCATCATAAAGACCCCTGCATGATTCATAGAAATCACCTAAAATCTCTTCTTTTTCCGGGTTTCCGAAGTTCAGGCAGTCAGCAAACGAGTGGGGTACAGCGTTAACTGAAACAAGATTTCTTACCGCCTCTTCAACCGCGGATGCACTTCCAAGGTAAGGGTCGTATTTTGTGTATCCGGGATTGCAGTCGCAGGTAATTGCAAGTCCCCGGAAGCTGTCTGCAACCGGCGCAATGACGCAGGCATCCCCGGGACCTGCCGCCCCGAGAATTCCCTGTAACGGTTTTAAAATTGTTCCTGCTCTTACTTCGTGGTCATACTGCCTGATTGCCCATTCCTTGCTTGAAACATTTTCGGAACTTAAAATTTTCAATAAAATTTCTTCATAACAATCATCCTCCGGCTCTTCATAAGATTCTTTCTCTAACTTTCTCTTGCGCACGATAAACGGTCTTTGATACACGACACCTTTTATCTGGAAATCCAGGTCCATTTCATAAATCAACTCATCATTAAAAACGATTTCAACTTTATCCTGTTCTGTCACTTCTCCTATAACGGAGGCATTAACATCCCATAATCTAAAAATATCAAGAATTTTTTTTAAATTATCCTTGCTGCATGAAACAAGCATTCTTTCCTGCGATTCCGAAACCCATGTCTCCCAGGGAGCCATTGTATCAACCTTCAATGGAATTTTTTCAAGATTAATTTTTGCCCCGCATCCGCCTGCATGCACCATTTCGGAAACGACGCAGGAAAGCCCGCCGCCGCCGAAGTCCTTAAGTCCCGATGCAAGTTTCTTATCAACAATTTCAAGGCACGCGTGAATCAGCGGCTCCTTTGTAATCGGATCACCTAATTGCACGGCGGGAATATCTCTATTCTCGCTTTCGGCGTCCAGTTCAAGAGATGCAAATGTCACCCCGTGTATCCCGTCCCTTCCAGTTCTTCCGCCGGCATAAACTAAAACATCTCCGGGGTTTTCTGCCCTGCTCCTGATAATCTTTTCCTTTTTTACAATCCCGACACATCCTACATTAACCAGGCAGTTTCCGGTGTATGACTCATCAAAGCACACCTGCCCCGAAACCGTCGGGATCCCGACCCTGTTGCCGTAATCACCGATTCCTTTCACAACGCCACGGAACAGGAAAGTAGGGTGCTTTGTCCCTTCCGGAATCTTTTCCGGTTCAATATCAAGAGGTCCGAAGTATAGCGGGTCAACAAGTGCCACCGGCTGTGCGCCCATGCAGACAACATCCCTAAGGATTCCGCCGATTCCCGTTGCTGCCCCCCCGTAAGGGTCAAGTGCTGAAGGGTGGTTGTGTGATTCAAGAGCAACAACATAAGCATAATCTTTATTAAATTCAACAACTCCCGCATCCTCTGAAATAACACAGATGTTTTGCGGTGCTTCAATATTAAAGACCGTCTCTTTTAGTATCGGCTTTGATGACTTGTAGCAGCAGTGCTCGCTCCATGACTGTGCAAGGGCTTCAAGTTCAATGTCTCTCGGGTTTCTATTCAATTTCCGGTAATACTCCCTGATTTTTTGCATTTCCCCAAGATTCAGTGCAAGGGAGCGTTCCTTACTGATTTGCATAAGTTCCTCATCAGGTGCTTCAAGTATGTTTATCTCGTAAACCTCGTGTTTTTCTGAAATTTTTTTGTAAAGCGGCATTGTAAAATTTAATTAAAATTTAATGATTATTAATTCAATTCGTTAAAGGATGAAAAGTGAGAAAGTTATATGTCCAAAATGCGGGGGGAATTTGATAAAAAAAGGATTGTCCGACTAAAGTCGCAAAATCTCATTGCATGGCTTCGGGATGAAAATGTCCGGGTCTTGCGGGTTTTTGACGGTTTGTTCTTTGTTCCATGTAAAAAACTCCAAAAGTTTCAAAAAAGTTTCAAATAACTTTTAAAGAACTCTATCTAATATTTAGTTAATATAATGAAATTATCATTTCAATATTTACTCGTATAACTCGTAAATAATTTCACTTTGTTCAAATATTTACTCGTATAACTCGTAAATAATTTCACTTTGTTCAAATATTTACTCGTATAACTCGTAAATGGCAAACGCATACATCACACTTGATGAATTTGAGAAGGAGAGGAAGAGAATTGATAGATTAGAAACAATACTGGATGTCACGAATATTGAAAAGATTAAAGAGGATGTTTCCGAAACTCAAAAAGAACAGGTGGGTATTATTGGAAGATTGAATACGATTGAAGAAAAGATAGATTCACTGGACAAAAGCATGGATAAAAGATTAGATATGCAGTGGAAGGTTCTGCTAATAATACTTGTAGCAGTGCTGGGCTTGTATTTAAAGGGTCTGGTATTTTAAAATTCAAAAACTTCCGGATAACTTCTAAAGAGGTAATCTATATTAAAACCGTAACTTACAGCACCGGATAAATAAAGCAATGCGACAAGTATCGGCTGGTGGATTAAATAAATCAAAAGCGAGTGTCTCCCGGAAAAACAAAGAATTTTTATAAAAATAAAATTTGAAATTTCAGGGATACCGAATTTTCTTTTATATCCGGAATACAGGATGTTCCCTGCAAAAATCCCGACAAGGACAACGCCAAACCACGGCAGAAGCGGGAAGTAGTCATAGGTATGAAAAGATTCGGGTCTTAAGCCGAGAAACAAAAGCCACATTGAATTGAAACTTAAGCCCTCAATGTATAAGCCGGTTAATATAAATAAAATTCCGATTACAAGATTCCTGCAGGTATATTTTATGAAAGGGTATGCTAAAATTACACAAATTCCGATTAAGTGAAGCACCCCGAATAAAATCACCCCGTCGGGCAGGAACATAAAGGTAATTAATGTAATCACAATTCCCCATGAAAATATTTTGATCCCGCGAAAAAGGTATTTTGTGAAAAGTTCTTTGCCTGTTTTCTCCTTCACTGTTTTTGAATAACTCAGGGTCAGCGAGACGCCGACAAGTAAAATAAAGATTGATGCGGTTGCATAGGCAAAATACCTCCAGAAGCCAAAAAACAGGTTGAGTTCAAGCACGCCGAAGTAATCCAGGTCGTAGAGGAAATGAAATATAATCATCATAACAATTGCGGTGCCTCGCAGGAAATCAACTTCCCAGAATCTTTTTTTTGAATTTTTATAGTCCAATTTTTAATTATGATCAGGGTGTATGAATGCTTAATTATTGTTAAAATTTTTTGGAGCATGACCAGATGAAGCGTTAATTCAACTCTTCATTACAATTAAACTCGTTATGAAATATTAGTATTTGCTAAAATTATATGGCGCAACAGCAAAAACTTAAATTTTTGAGAACGCTCACGCTCTCTCTTTTCATATTCCACACAACAGTTCATACCCGGATTACCTGTTCCGGATACTTACTCTTTTACCAAAACTTGCGGCATTAGAAAAAAAAAGAAAAGTTTATTTTTACTTGTGAATTAAAAGCAAATGCAACAAGTGAAAACTTTAGGTTGCTGAGAAACGCCGGATTTATAGCATTAGAAGAAAAAGTTTATGATAAAGTTAAACATGAATCAACAAAATGGTATAACAGTTGAAGCAAAGGTATCCCAATGGTTTTATGCTTAATTGCCGATACAGGATAATGAAAATGACCATGAGCATTACAATAAGGTGCAGGCAGTGTGTAACGCAATGATTGCAGCAGTGGAAGCATTATATTCCCAAGAACATGTTTCTATATGGCATATTAAATATCCCAGGCACATTCAATATGTCTTAGCAACCCTTATCCTATAACCAAACCCCCCGCATACAGGACACGCAGCATCTTTTCCTTCCTCAACAGCAATCATATCGCTGTGTTTTTCAATCTCATCGGCACAGGATTTCTCGCCGCACCACCCGGACTCAATTATACCTTTTCCGGTGAATTCGTCAATTTCATTAAAATTTTCCGCTTTAAAGAATTTCTTTTCAAATTTTTCCTGTGCAGTATCGCGTAAATTATCCTCAATATTTTTAAATAATTCAAAAATTTTATTATTAATTTCGTCGTAATCAAGGGCGAATTTCTCCCCTGTGTCCCTGCGTGCGACAAAAACCTTTCCTGCTTTCAAGTCCCTGGGACCTGCCTCGAATCTGACGGGAACTCCTTTCATCTCCCAGTGATAGTATTTCTCGCCTGCATGAAGCTCCCGGCTGTCTATTATGTTTCTTATACCAAGTGCGTCAAGCTTTTCTTTGATTTTGTTTGCATAATCATAGATTTCATCTGTTTTTCCTTTAAAGACAATCGGGACAATAACAACCTGTACCGGCGCAATTTTCGGCGGGAGAACAAGACCCTTTTCATCGCCGTGGATTAAAATTGCTGCTGCAAGAAGCCGCCCGAAACTCGGTCCGTAGGAGGTCTGATGCACGAATTTTTGCTTTCCGGTTTCGTCCTCGTATTTTATGTCAAAAACCTTTGAGAAATTTTCCCCAAGGTGGTGAGCGGTTGCAATCTGCAGGACCTTCCCGTCAGGCATGATTGTATCAAATGCAAGCGTGTATTCTGCTCCCGGGAACTTGTCCCATTCGGGTCTTTTATCAATAATGAACGGCAGGCATAATAATTCATTAATTAATTTTTTATAAATTTCTTTAATTTCCGAAATATTTTTTTCAGCATCCCCGTAATCGGTATGAGCGGAATGCCCTTCATTCCATAAAAATTCCCTGCCGCGAATCAATGGGCGGGTGTGTTTTGTTTCGTAGCGATACACTGCACAACTCTGGTGGATTTTGAACGGCAGGTCGTTGTAAGACCGGATCCACAAAGAAAACATCTCATACATCGGCGTTTCCGATGTCGGGCGAAGAGCAAGTTTCACATCCAGTTTGTTTTTCCCGGCATGAGTAATCCAGAAAACCTCATCCTCGAAGCCGGCAATGTGCTTGGTTTCCTTACCCAAAATATTTTCCGGGATCATAACCGGGAAAAAAGTTGGCTCGTGACCCGCTGTTTCAAGCATTTTCTCAAGTTCTCTTTGTATGCTTCTTATTACAAAAACGCCCCATTTCCTGTAAACGAGGGTGCCTTTTATAGGGTATCTTGAATCAACGATTTTTGCTTCTTTTAAAACCTTGTGGTACCATTCGGATAAGGCGTCTTCTTTTTCAAGTTCCATTTTTGAGTTTAATGTAAAATCTGATTTAATTGAAATTAAAATATTAATAAAATTAGAATTACAGGTAAATTTATTACCCCCCACTTTATGAAGAATAGTTAATGAATTTTTCCTTAAATTTTAGAAAGCTTTGCAGGACTCCTGCTAATATAGACGTTGAAAAAATGTATCGTCGGTTGTAATTAACCAAATCCCACCGCCCAAATACGGGGGTATCGTCATAAAGAGTAATGTGCCCGGTTATAGTTCCATCTCCTCCATCTGTCGGTATACGTATCTGTGTCCGGATTTCTCTATCATCGCTTTTTAAATTTAAATATTTGCAAAGGATACAAATAGAACCGATAATGGTAGAAATTTCAATGCTTAATAAATTTTTTGTAAATTACATAAAACACCGCAAGTAAAATAACGATAATAATCAGCCATACAATCATACTCGTGCCGCCGCCTAAATCCCCGTCGGAAATTATCTTGAGGTCGGTATTTAAATTTTCTTTATATTCATTGTTGTAGTTGTCCTTGTATTCAATAGAAAGCGAGACGGGAACAACATCGCTGCCCTTTGAATTTAGGATTTTAATATCAAAATCCACATTCTCGGAGTCGTCGGATTCAAGAGTTCCTACATATTCCTCGTTTGACGATATAACGGAATACTGTTCTGTCGGAATGATTTTAATGTTAAAAAACTGCACATCCGAAGACCCCTTATTCAGGATTTCAACGGTTATTTTTCCTATGTTTTTGTTTTTTGTAATTTCCGATTCCTTTACCCTGATTATGACTTCCGGCTTACCTACAACTTCAACCCCGACAATTTTTGAAATTTCATGTTCCGTTCCCGCGGAGTCGTAATATTTAATCTTCAGCGGGATTTCATACGCCTTTGTTTTTGCATCGTTGTTAATTCTTACGCTAAATGAAACCAGCCCTTCATCACCGCCCGCAAAATTTTTAATATATTTTTCAGAAGACCCTACAACAACAAACGGGTATTCCAGAGCCATCTGTGCAACAAATTCGGCAGGAAGTTTTGCCAGATCATCCATTGTAAGACCTAAAATTACGGTAACATCGCTGGCTTCTGCCCCCCCGACATTTTTAAGGGTCAGGGAAATTTCCGCAGTGTCTCCCGGGCTTAAAAGAGGGTGATTCACTTCAAGAACTTTAACATCAATATTTGAGCGCTTGATGTCCAGACCAAAGGACTTTGTCTCAAGTGAAGAAGCACCTGAAGCATCATCGTATTCAAATTGAACAGACATGGAGCATATCCCGACTGCGCCGGGTTTTATCGTGTAATTTAAAACAAAATTTTCACCCGCATAAAGGTCCCCGAGAAAGATTCTATCAGAGCCGATGATTGAAGCACAGTTAGACGCCTTCCTCTCGGTTGTTGAACCAACCGAAGCACTGTAGGTTGAGACATCAACTTCACCTGTTGCTGACTCAAGCATGGGGGTCGGGTATAAACTCGCGTAAACAGCCCTTACCTCCCGCTCAACACCGCAATCCAGTACAAGTTCCCCTGTCACATCCGCGTAGAATTCCTGTTTTACAGATTCAACCCTAAAATTAGCATCTCCCTGCACCTGGACAATTATCTTCCACTCCGAGTCATCATCATCCTCGTCCAATCTCCCGTTGTAATCGTATTTCTGCGACCTGAATTCAAGTTTCAGGGGAATAAGATAAATTCCCGGCTTAACGCTTTTATCAACAGTTATTTTTGTCGGTAGAGTAACCATCTCCCCGGGATTTATTGTCCCCAGGTTCCACCGTTCCGAAGCGGTCACGCCCGGTGTGCGAAGTATGCTTGCCTCAACTTCTTTTGCAGCGAGACCTCCTGTGTTTTGTATAACAACAATAAGTTGACCCGAATCGCCCGGTTTCAATGTCTTATCAACCCGTGTTAAATCATAATTCAAAACCAGCGAGGTTGAAGACGGAAACTGTGCGCTTGTGCATAAACCGAATGTCAATAAAGTTAAAATCGTTAAAATCGCTCCGTAAACTAAAAATTTTTGTTTCATTTTGTGTTTATTGTGTTTATTGTGTTTATAAACTTATTTATATTATTTATATTAAATCTTTAAAAAATTAAATTTAAATTACGGGTGAAATAACAAACACAATCCTGTTGCCAGTATTTAGTTTAATACACATCTTGCAGGGGAAATCAAAACAGGTTCCAGGAAGAAATTCCCGCCGGGTGAAATGCAAAAAGCACTCTTTATAGGCATTGATGCCGTCTGATATTTTAAATTCAAAATTTAATAAGGAGTATAAAAACGCAAAAGTCCGGTAATTAATTTAAAATTCAAAAAATGCAGCACAAAAAAATAATAGACGCATTCACAAGAGAAGCACTTGAAAAATATAAAGACAGGATACAGACGATAATGCTTTTCGGTAGTGCTGCCCGCGGGGAGGCGGGAGAGGAAAGCGATATAGACATACTTGTAATAGGGAAGGGGGATAGATTAAAAATGAGAAGAAATTTAATTTCAATTGTCACGAGGTTACTTTTATCAACCGGGAAATATGTGTCAGTGAAAACCCTTTCAGTACAGGATTTCAAATATAATCTTCAATTAAATTCTCCTTTCATCAACAATATCCTGAAAGAAGGAATCATACTTTACAAGAATGAAGGATTCGAACCGGGAACTCATTGAAAAGCATCTTGAAGAGGCGCATACAAAAATCAAGGCGGCAGAGTATTTGTTTAACGGGAAGTTTTACAATGACTCAATAAGCAGGGCTTATTACGCGATGTTTCATGCCGCAACAGAATCCTGATTGGTTTTTGAGTGTTGAGAGGTGATGGAGTGAAATTTGGAAGTACATAATAATCATATAATATCAATATCTAACCAGAAGCATTAAAAATAATCAAAATTTTAATACTCCAAATCATGAAACTTAAAAAGTTATTTTTAATAACAATGTTTTTGTTATTATTTGCAAATATCTGTTTCGCACAAGAACAAAAAGTTGATGTTGATATAACAATTGTTTCACATGAAATAAAAGACGCTTACGTTGTAGGAGATTCTTTTTGGTACAAAGTGGAATTTACAAATATTGGAATTGGAATTATCAATGATAATTTCAATATTTCGGTTTTTAACCCCTCTGGAAACTTAATAGATTCACGAAACTATGACATACTATTAGAACCTAATGAGAGTAAAACAATTAATTCTACCGGAGGGAAAAAAGGTGAAGTTGCTGCCTTCCCATTTGATACTAATGGAGATTATAAGATGGAAATAAAATCTAAAAAATTAATTGATTTCTACAGGTGGTTTGATGTAAAGACAGGAAAGTCAACATACAGAAGCTACAATCGGCAACCCATGACTTTTAAATATTACTTTGATGTAATGCCTCGGTGGCAATATGATCTTTGGAAGGATACCAAAGAAATTAATAAAGAGATGCTTGATGCCACTGAAGAAATGAATGATGCTACTAAAAAATCATTAAAACTTACAGAAGAACTTGACAAAGTTACTAAAGAGGTGAACGATGCTACTAAAAATATAGAATACGCAACATATGCAATGTTAGTTGTCGCTTTTGTTACTTTATTTGTATCTCTTTCAAAAAGATAAATTCTTGAGCCATTGGTCTTTTTTGTTGTACTATAAACTATAGGATATTACACTAAAAAAGCCTTTTGGATGTATATCTAAAACGGATTTTTTATATTTATTCTCAAATATAATAATTGATTAAACAAAAAAATGACCTACAAGACCGAAGTTGTTGAAGTTGACAGCAAGGGCAGATTCATAATCCCCGGGAAAATCAGGAAAATGATGCGCATAGAAAAGTTCATAAAAGTTAATTACGCGGAGGATCACATAGACATAAGACCTATGGAATATAAAAGACCGGTAAAACATAAAGATGTAATGTCCGGGTTAGAAGGTTCCTTAAGCAGCCAAAAAACTTTCCCTGAACTGCGCAAAACCGCAGAAAATCTTTTTATAGAAGAATCCAAAAAACACCTTTTAAAGAATGTTGATTGAAACCGATTTGCTTTATGCGTTCATGGATACAAGCAGCAGGCATCACGAAGTGTCAATGAAAATATTTGACAGGATAAAAAAACATGAACTGGAAGTGCAGGTTCTAAGTTTATCCCTGCTTGAACTGGAATTACTGATCAGGAGCGGGAATTTATTGGTAAATAATAAAAAGGCAGATGATAAAGAATCAAAGGGGTGGTTTAAGAAATTATGCCTGTCTTTTGAACAACACAACATTAGCGTGAAAGACATATCTTGTGCCGACTTTATTGAAAGTGCAAGGATAAGGTCAAAATATGGATTATCATTTTTTGATTCGCATTTTGTAGCGTACGCAAGAAGAAAAGATATGGTTATTTTATCAACTGATAAAATGTATGACTCGGTAAAAGAGATAAAAAAGATTGATCCTTACGAAATTTAGGTGCCAAAAATTTTAAAATTCTATTTACGATAAAAACTAATCATTTAATGGAATGATAACCCTAACAACAAACATCCTCGGAACATTCGCACTGAAGAACGAAAGAATAATTGAGCAAATCCTGTTTCCCGATAACCCCTGTGAAATTGCGGAGCGGCTGGAGAAAGTTGAGACATCTGTCTGTAAAGAGGAAATTGAATTAATAAATAAATTATTTAATTCGGGCGTCAGGGAAATTTCCGCGAATAATCCCGAACGGTTCAGGGGAAATGAATTTAATATAAATTTTGTTCCTGGAAAAACAATTCCCGATCCGTACCTGATTGCAGAAAGCATCGGGATTTCAAAAAAAGAAGTGGACCGGTTAATGTCTTCTGCAAACATCGAACTTACAAAAAGGAAACTCCAGGTCGTTGAAAAAGACAAGATTATCATGCAGGCGGTAGCGGCAATTGATGACATTGACGAGGTCTCAAACCGGCTTGTTGAAAGATTGAGAGAGTGGCATTCAATAAACTTTCCCGAACTTGACCACCTTATCCAGAACCACCGGCTTTATGCCGAACTCATTCAAAAACTAGGGAGTCGGGAAAATTTCAAAAATAAAAAAAATATTAAATTCGGTATTGAAAGCAGGTTCGTGGATGCTGTTTCGGATGCCGCTGAAAGTTCCTTCGGCGCGGAGTTCACAAAGGAGGATATTGAAATTATTAAAACATTCTCGTCTCCCGTTGTTGAATTATACGAGAATAAAAAGAAAATTGAAGAGTACATTGAAGAAATGATGAAGGAAGTTGCCCCGAACATAAACGCACTCTGCGGCGCACTGCTTGGGGCGCGGCTTATCGCTCTTTCCGGGAGCTTGAACAGGATGTCAATACTTCCGGCGTCAACAATCCAGATTTTGGGTGCGGAAGACGCATTCTTTAAGTTTTTGAAAACAGGAAAAAAGCCCCCGAAGCACGGGATAATCTTCCAGCTGCCTGAAATCAGGGGCGCTCCGAGAAGCATAAGAGGTAAAATCGCGAGAACATTTGCAGCAAAGGTTTCTCTTGCCTCAAGAATTGATGCGAATAAAGGGGAATTTATTGGCGATAAATTAAATGATGACTTTTTAAAGAAAGTTGAGAAATTAAAATAAAAAATTAATTTTTTGCACCTACCTATACCTTTTCTACTTTCTTCCCACTCTCCTGCGGAACAATCCTCTGCCTGCCTTCAAAATCTTTTTCCAGCTCATCACCTTCAAACAACCTGTCAAGAAAAACGGAAAGTGCTGCAACTTCCGAGTGCGGCTGGCTGCCGACTGCAATATTATAATCCGAAAGTTCATAAACATCTGAAGGAACCTTCTTCCCGCCGACAATAACCATTATATTTTCCCGGGCTTTTAATTTTGCAATGTCAATATCATTAATATTAATCCCGTACATTGTCAGGTGAACCTTTACGCCCTTAAAATCCCTGATGCAGTTTCTCCAGGAATCAGTGAATTTAATTTTAAATTTCCCGCCCCATGAATCGGAAATCGCATCAACGCTTTTTTTGATTCGCAAATCTTTCGCGTCAAAAACAATTTTCTCCGCTCCAAGCGCCCTTGAGACAAGAGCAAGATGCGTGCTTATTCTTTTATCCCGTTCAAACCTGTGACCCAGGCGAAGAACCGCTACATTCATATAAGAATTTAAATAAGGTAATTATTAATTTATTGAATAATTTAATACATAAAAATATTAAAATCAAAATAAAAATCATTAATAAATGAAAATGAAAAAATGAAAAAAATAAAGGAATTATGGGTTAATGCAAGTCAGGACACGCCCTGGACCAAAAGAAAAAGCATTGTGACGGATGCTCTGGAAACAGGGGCGGATGTTGTTTTTGTAAATGAAGGTGAATCCGAAAAAGTTCATGAATTGGGGAAAATAAAGACCGTTGCGGATGACAGCAATGCGGATATTGTTCTTACCGGAGACATTGAAATTTTAAAGTCAATTAAAAAAGATAAGGGTAAGGTCTCTGCGTTCTACAGGGAAATTCGCGGCAAAGAGGATGAGGAAGAGATTGGAAAGGCAGGAAAATTCGCTGATTATGTTGTTGTAAATGCAAGGGACTGGAAGATAATCCCGCTGGAAAATTTGATTGCACTGCTTCAAAATGAATGTAAAATTATTTTTGAGGTTGAAACGATAGAGGATGCAAAACTTGCACTCCAGACAATGGAAGTGGGGGCTGACGGCGTTTTAGTTGACGGCGCGGCAAAGGATTACACAAACAAGGTTAAAAAAATCAAGGAATTTATTGAAGATTTGAAAACCGAAAGATTAAACCTGGTTTCCGTAAAGATTACAAAAGTTGAGCCGGCTGGAATGGGCGACCGGGTTTGTGTTGATACCGGCTCAATGTTAAATATCGGGGAGGGCATGCTTATCGGTTCCCAGTCAAACGGGATGTTTTTAGTTCACTCCGAGACCATAGAAACGCCCTATGTTGCGACCCGCCCGTTCAGGGTAAATGCAGGAGCGGTTCACGCATACATCAGGGTTCCCGAGGGAAAGACAAAATATTTAAGTGAAATTTCGGCAGGAGATGAAGTGCTTGCGGTTGACTTTAAAGGAAAAACAAGAGCAGTCATCGTGGGCAGGTCAAAGATTGAGAAAAGACCGCTGATGCTTATTGAAGCAGAAGCAGAAGGCAAAAAATTCTCAACGCTTTTGCAGAACGCAGAAACCATACGATTGGTTGATAAATCGGGTAAAGCGGTTTCTGTTGTTGATTTAAAACCCGGAAGCGAGGTTCTCAGCTTTGTTGAGGAGAAAGGCAGGCACTTTGGAATGAGTGTTGAGGAGAGCATTGAGGAGAAGTGATTGTTGAAATAATTTAAATTAAATTCAAAATATTATTGAAATTTTTGATTACAAAAACCCCTAAAAACGCCAGACAACAATTAACGAAATAAGAATAATAATTAAAATTAACCACATCCACCCGTATTCCTGGTTCCTGATTATTTCAACTCCGACCTCCGACCTTTCATAATTCGGGGGCTTGCTTGCAAATACGGTATACCTGCCTTTTCCTTCTTCATCAAGATTTACGCGGACAATTCCTTCCATATCGGTGGATTCAATTATCTTGCCTTTTGGTGTTTTTATTGAAACATCAACCGCTTGCAGGGGCTTACCGGATGTTGTGATTTTAATTACAAGTTCCTTTTTGTCAAGAACTGTGTCAATTCCTATCGGTACTGATTCCACGACAAAACTATCTTTTGCACCGCCGTAATTTTCCTTTGTTGCAAAAATCCTGTAATTATCTGAAAATTCCGGTGTGAAAGTTAACCCGGATGATGTCTCCTCTATTTCAACTCCTGTTCTTTCACCCTCTATCATGATTTTCGCAGGCACCGGAGCGCCCGTATCATCTTCTTTTACTGAAATATAAATGCTGCCTTCATCAATTCTTAATTTTTTAGTGCTTAAACTCAGGGACAGTTTTTTAACAAGCGGTGTTATTTCCGCTTCTGCCTTTATAAAGTCCTTTTTCTCCGCGGAAATTTTATATTTTTTTGAATTTAATATAAATTCCACTTCCCCCTTGTGGTCTGTTGTTCCGACTTCTTCTTTTCCTTCGGAATCTTTAATGGTCACAACGGCATTCGGTACGGGATAGTCATCCTGGTCAAGAACCGTAATTGTCAGATTATTTCCCATTACATGATTTTCTTCGTCACCCGTCAAAATTTTCAGTAAATTATTGACCTCAATTTCAAGGGTTGAACTTGTGTAGTCGTCTTTATCTGCACGGATAATATATTTTCCAAGTAATTTTGAATCAAAAGTAACTTCACTGCCCCTGCCGGTTGTAAGAGTCATGGAAAAGCCGTTTGGATTGGTCAGTGTTATATTTACATCGCTTATATTTTCATTTGTAATTTTAACTGTAATATCATCACCAAGGATTGGTTTCTCAGGAGATGCAAAAATCACAAGAACCGGTTTAGCCAGGACATACATCGTCTTGTTTACCCCCCAGTACGGCGGGACGGTTTTTGTTATCTCAATATAATGCTCTCCCGGCTCATCAACAAAAAACAGTACCCCTCCTCCCCGGTCAGTGTTCAGGTACCTCTCTTCCGGGCCCCTGACATTTATGGAAGCACCGTGAACCGGCTCATTCTCTTCATCAAGAACTCTTATCACAATCTCGTCTCCTGCTACCGGGTCATCAGGGTGTCTCCCGGAATATGGTCCGCGAATCGTGAGATTATGCCGCACTTCAATCGGTTTTGTATAATTGCAATAACCTTCATCCTCTTTTGTGACAACCACTAAAAATTTTCCCGTGATATCAGGCGTAAAAGAAAAAATTTCATTTTTATGCACGGTGCCTCCCTTGTACTGCTTGCCGTATATATTAATAATTTCAATTCTTGCATATTCCACTTCAAGACCGAGGTCACTTTTAACATCCACCTGCACGGGCTTGTTGATAACTCCTTTTTCAGGTGTTATTGTGACTAAAAAATTTTTCCCTATTTTAACCGGCACATTAACTTCCCAGTCATGATACGGAGCGTTGTTGTTCATAACAATTTTTGCCCATACATTGTATATGCCGCAGGCATCATGGCTTATGGTAAACGAGTGCGAGTATAATTCTCCCGGTTTTATGGAAAATGTTCCCCATAAGTCCTTTTCTTCATCATCTAAATATATAAGTATTGTTCCTTCTGTTTCTTCATCGCCGTAACTTTTAATCGTGACCCTCACCTCAAACAGTTCTTTTGGTTCCGGAGAGCGGTCCGTGGGGTAATCGGGAGATAACTCGGCTACCTCAACTTCCTGTATCCCGACATCCACAACCGCACTCGCGCAGGTTGAGATTATCATTGAAAGTATAAACAGGTGCAATAATTGTAATAATGATTTTAAACGCATTTTATTCAAATAATTAGATTTTAATTTAATAATTAAACAGGGATTTTCACAGAGGCATTATCTATCATAATTAACCCTACCTTCTCTGCAAGTTTTTCATCTGAAAAATCTCAAAATCACTAACCTGCGGACATATGTTATTATTTTGTTATCTCTTCAGAGTATGACCTACATGACACCTAAAATTTTCAAAAATCCGAGCTATAGTTACATGGTTTCATAGAAAACACATTATTGAGGGTGCTATATCTATCTGTTTTTTCTAACATCCACAGAATTTAGCACCGATCCATTTTTATAGTATGTATCATAATTCTATATACTATTAACTCACTTACACACCAAAAATGGACCCACAACAATATTTTCTGGAACCGAACACCCCTGATCAAAAAAAGTATGATGCCCTCAGGGCATATTATCTGGAAGAAGGAGCCACGCAGAAGAAAATCGCAAAGCGTTTTGGTTATGCTATCCCAACATTCAAAGGTATTGTTTCAGATTTCAAACAAGGAAAACTGCAATTCTTCCCTGAAAAAAAGAATGGGCCAAAAGGTCGGCGAACACCTGAAAAAGTAACTGGGAAGATAATCTCATGGAGAAAAAAGAACCTTTCAGTATATGACATATATGATAAACTCTGCGAAGAAAACCTCAAAGTCAGCATCAACACGATTGATCGGATTTTGAAAGATGATGGATTCACAAAATTGCCGCGAAGAACGCAAGACGGGAGGGGTTTTAC
>MCBE01000108.1 GCA_001723845.1 Candidatus Altarchaeales archaeon WOR_SM1_SCG | reverse complement strand
GTAAAAAAGTCGGAATTGCAGATGAAAGTACTAAAATGAGTATAAACTTAAAAAATAAACTACATGATGAAATCAAGTAGGGCAGTTTGCCAAATAGTATATCTTGTAAATAAATTTGACTTAGATAAGTAGCTCCATAAAGTAAAGAAATGAGATATGCTAATGGTACAAGTTTTACAAAAATAAAACCTAATATAATCCATTTTTTAAGTTTAAATAACTCCACTAAAGATATAAATCCCCAAAATAATATAATAGGTACTAAGGGGATAAGGAATATAATTCCTAATCCCATATCTATTACTGGGGTGAAATAAGATATAATCCCCCAAATGATTATAATAGCAAACAAAAAACAGAGTAATGGACTAAACGAGTCAGAAGAAATATCTTCCAAATAAGAAGAAACTGAATACCTAAATGATACATAAATCATAGATATGGTCGTAATAATAAATAAAATCACAAAAAAAGAACCAAAAATAACTGTTGCAGCATCTTGTATAAGCCACCACAAAGCCAAAGAAAAGATAACAATGAGTGAAAACAATACCAAAATTGAAATGTCAGTTATAAGTTCAATTATCAAAAATATAAATCTCTTACTTCTAGAAGCCATATAGATTATTCCAACAGTAAACAAAAATGAGCAAAGGTCAAGCAATGACAGTTGTAATGCAAAGATCGTCAAGAAGGTTAAATATCTCGTTGGATTAAAAATATCTACTGGTTCTGATAGTGGAAATTGATGAAGTTGGTGCAGTGGAAGATCACGAAACATATAAGTGTTAAGCATTATACTGTTTAACTCACCCACATTGAAACCAAATAAAAAATTTCCCGCCAAAATAGAAATTATGTTTAGAAAGAAAAATAACAAAAAAAGATAAAGAAATCGTATCTTTTTTTGAAATATATTACTCAAACGACCGTACAATCTCGCAAGTGAAAATTTTATTACCTCAAAATAACTATGCTGCGACAGGTACTCCCATACACTATAAACATTTTCTTTTAGAGTTTTATCTTTGTCATAATACAACCAATCTAAATACTTGAAAATAATTTTAATGATAACAAATACTCCTACTGCCGCCGCCAACCATTCAGGTATTCCAACAATAAACGCCATGTGAATTGTGTTATAATTTATTTTACTTATTACAATTCACCAACAAATAATAACTTTAATTCAGAATTTTTTAATCCATCAAACAGAATCCTTTCTCTTAATTCCTTTAATTCCATCAAACCCGCCGTCAAACGAGTAAATATTTCGGATATTATGGTTTCTCATCACAGATACACTTGTTGCATCGGTGAAACTCAAAGCAGGATATCTTCTGAATACATCAAAAGCATCATTGTATGATTTGTCGTCAACTCTTATGCAGTTTATGTTGGGATGCGATTCCAGAATTTTTAACACTGCCAGTGAATTCTCGTAACCTGATTTTTTCCTGACGAATGTTAGTATCTCATCCAAAATATAATCGGTAATTTCCGCCCGGAATTTTTTCCCGTCAATTGCTTCAATAATTGCTGCGCTTTTTTTATGTTCGCTGTCTCTTGGATTAAACGCTCCGATAAAAACGCAGGAATCTGCAAGGTCCATATTTTTTAATCATTTACAATTTCATCAATCATTTCACGGTTTGTTTTGCCCATATCAATTTTTCCGGCGAGTTCCGAGAGTTTTACGGAATGCTCTGGAAAATTGATTGTGACTTTACCTTTTTCAACCAGCCAATCAACTGTGTCGCCGTCTGATAATTTATAACCTTTTATTATTTCTTCTGGTAAAACCGTTTTTTTCTTCCTTATCTTTGTTTTATACAAGCCGCAGGTTTTCATTTTGAAATTTAAATTATATTTTTCAAGTTAATTTTATTGTGCTTCCGGTTGTTATTTATTATGTTTAAAGTAAATAAAATTTAAATTTTAATCCGCTGCAAAAGCAGCATAAGCAAGTTCACCCTAAACCCTTCCCCCTCGCACCTTTAAGCGTTCCGGAAACCCCCACAACATGAAAAATCACTGCTGATTTATCTATTTCTTTGATAAGTGCAGCCGATGCACGAACACAATCAACGCTCCTGTGGTTTACCTTAATTATTCCGCTCTGCTTTTCATCGTTCCAGTCCATCATCCACAGAGAAGTCCTTGAAGTTCCCGATTCACCTATAAAATTCAAAACGGAATTTCTAATATTTCTAACAACGGTATTTCGGTCAAACCTTGATTTGCTTATTATTTCAAACACAATGTACCTGTTTCTTTCTCTTTGCGACGGAGGGATTGGTTTGAGCATCTTAATTTGTAGGTAAAATTCAGAAAAAATTTGTAAAAATTAAGGTCCCGTAAACCCGCACTTTTCGCAGGCATAAGGCGTTCCAAGCATCCTGCATGACCTGCATCTCAAAATTGTTGTTTCGCCGCATTCAGGGCATGGAAATTCCGTATACCGGGACATTACCTGTACTCCGCAGGAACTGCATAATTTTTCATTCATGTAATTAATTATGTTTAAGTTAAAAAATTTAAAATATAATATATATTACAAAATGCGGATTTATTTC
>MCBE01000107.1 GCA_001723845.1 Candidatus Altarchaeales archaeon WOR_SM1_SCG | reverse complement strand
ATAAGTTGTACCGATATTTTTATCACGCATGTAACTTTTTAATCATGCAGGTACAACTATCCGAATGTCTGAAAAATTTATTGGACTCATAGGTCCTTTCCACCCATTCATCATGTGATAAAGACCGACTATGCAAAGCACTAATTCTCCAGATAGCAGTGAAAGTTCAACATCATGTTTTGGTCTTGTATAACTTCCCTCTACTATCCTCGCCTTCTTTTTTAGGTAATTTGACCTTTCCACTGCAAGACAGATTCTGTCAACATCTATATCGGCATTACTCACATTTTGGAGAATAAGATACCCAAGATCCTCCACAAGTTTACAAACATTTATTCCATTGATATTTATATATTTCTTTGTAGCCACCACCCTTCCCAATGATGGTTCATCTCTCAGTAATTTACCAATTTTATTTAATAAGAAGATATTCTCCTTCAGCATTTTGATTTTACATTCCCCCAGCTTTTCTTTAGGTTCGTTGCAAATCCTTCCCGCAGCCACTACTCCATGACTCAAAAACACCATCCCTGCAGATATACGACTTACTGTGTGGGCATCGCCAGTATATATTTTTACATTGCCGTCGCATACTGTTTGAATCTTATCCATGACACTTATTATGTTCATCGCTTCTGAATCTGTAGAGCGGCATCTAAATGAATTTATCGGGCTCATATTGGGCGTTACTGATCTCATATCTGAGAATCCGATTGTGTGATACCTGCCGTGATAAGTTGATAGTATGCTTTTCTTCCTGCTGTTTATGCCCATCGTGTCTATCACAGACATTGATGTATTCTTCTCTCTCAAGGATGCCATGCAGCGATGGATAAACTTCAATTTAAGTATCAACTGATCTTCTGTTAAATATCTTTGGATGAAATACTTGAGATTCCAAAACTCTTGTGAATCCCTATATCTGAAGTTCCTTCCTAAAAAACCAATGGCAGCATATAATCTATCAGCAAATTCTTCCTCCGTATATTCCATAGAAAAAAGACCGTCTGTTTGTTTTCTAAACAGAAGCACATGCTCTCCAAACCATCCGGGATTCATTGCTCGCACATATTGTGACACTTCCTTCAATACATTTGAAAAATTAATCCATTCAGGAAGTGTATCATCCTCATCGGGTTCAGTATCCTTTATTTTGTCAATCACATCTAATCCATCACTTCAATTCTGGATGTCAATTACAAACTTCCCCGACACTAATTTCTCTAAAATTTCAGATGTAAGAAAACCATCATCCTCATTGATTTCAATATTTTTTATCTTATCACTGAGGTCATGATAATGATAGCTGCGGTTGAAGGTGATTTTGCCTTGTTTGATATAATCAATAATTCTTCCAACTGCTATAAGACTTGCTACATCTTCATTTCCATTGTTGATCGCCTGCACGAGTTCTGGATTTCTTATAAAAGATCGCTTTTCTTTTTCACTCCAAAACTGCCAATTATCTTTATTTTTTGCTAACAGAAAAAGTCTATGGGCGTTTCCACTATGAAAAGTAACGCCTTCAATCATGCCGTTTGTTAAATTATCCAGAACTTGCAGGATCAGATGGTAATCTCTAGAATGTTTTCTCAACAAATCCATCCGTGCTTTTGTCTCTTCGCTCACAGGAGGATTCAAGAAATTGCGAATTATTCCCATATCAAAAGATGATTTCAGGATTATATCGTTTAAACTCTTTCGGAGAGATGATATAACATTTTCACGGATGCGATTTTCAACTTTCTGTCTGCTATTGTTTATTGCTTGTTGAATACGTCCTTTTTTGTGGATGATCAGGTCAATAAGAAGATCGATGCATTCAACAATAAAAGCGACTTGACACTCAAAAATAAGTCTTGCTTGAACTTCTTTCTGTTGATTTGGAGGTATGGATGTGAGAAGACTTCTAATGTGTTTGCCCTGTGTAAGAATTTTTGGATAGTAATCGGTTGCTTCAACATTATATCTTGAAAACCATTCTTTTGCTTTTGCTAACTTTTCATATATCGCTAAAAGATCAGGACCCCAAGGATTCTTCATATTAGAGAATGTGAAAACCGTTGATAGAGATTCTCGTGCTTCTTTAATAGAATAATCTGTAGGTATTGTTATTTTGTTGGAGGCAAACCAAGAGTATGCAGAATTTGGATAAAATTTTGACAGAGTTACTTGTTTTGCAACACGGTAAAACGTGGGTTGAGTAATTGATTCTTTGCCGATCACTTCTCGTTCCGTTTGTAAATCAGATAGAATATGTTGTTTAATCTCCAGTGGATTAGATGATACGCGAGATTCAATTTCCATAAACTCATTAAGTGTGATCGAAGGGCGATGTTGTCCTAAATACACAAAACTTTTAAATGCAGAGTCATTCTTTTTCCAGAACGATAGTCTTTTTTGAAGTCCATGCCAAGTAACGCCTAAATCATTAGCAAGATTTGCTATGTCAGTACCATAATACCCACCATGCTCTTCTTGTAACTGTTTAAGATATCCTAAAACTCGATCACGTTTTATTTTCATAAAAGAATATCAGATTTCAAAGATAAAAGTTACATGCATGAGAATTTTATCGGTACAACTTATT
>MCBE01000106.1 GCA_001723845.1 Candidatus Altarchaeales archaeon WOR_SM1_SCG | reverse complement strand
ATAAACAGGTAAGGGTTCGCCGTGAAACGAATTAAAAAGTTAGGAAGTTGGGAGATATTTAATTGGGGTTGATTTTAATGGTTAAATGTGGGGAGTGTTTGATGTCTGTGATATTTTGAGAGGATACGATTTCACTATTATGGCATCTAGTAAAAAGATAGTTGGTAATTCAAAGTTATATCATCATATTCTACCTGATCTGATACCTCCAATTGATGGTGGACACACATTGCGTTTTTTTGAGTATCCTAATGATAATGAACCAAAGATATTCATAGAAGTGATAAAAAAATTCAACTTTATTGCAAACAGTGTTAATTGGGATGATATAAAGCAAGACAATAATTTTAATACTTCAATCCCTAAGATAATTGATAACGCAATAATAGGTTATGTGAAATATCACAAAGCCAACATCGTCTAACAAGCAGATAAAAGGAAAAAATCAAAGATTTTTTCCCAAATTCCGCTTTCAGCGGAACTTCTTTTATCCGCCCTCCGTTATATAAAATTCCGAACCCCCTTGAAAAAACCAAAACATTTTAACTATACTTAAATTTCATCAAAATCAAAGTTATTGTACACATAACACCTGCCGTGTTTGCAAGAATAATCGGGACATCATTGAGGTGGACTCCGTAAAGCAGCCAGAGAGAAAGCCCCACACCAAAGAAAATTAACATGAAATAAGACAAATCCTCTAAACTTTTTGTTTTGTAGCCCCTGTATATTTGAGGTAAAAAGCCGGATGCGGTTATTGCTCCTGCTAATAATCCGGGAAGTTCCCAATTCATGCTAAAATTTAGATTTGAAGGAAATAAATTTAGAATTAAAATTTTGATTTTTGGGGTTATTGTTCAGTCCCGCAATTATGACAATATTTTGAATTTCTGGTTTATTAATCCTACTTATTATATTTGGACATTACATAAGACAAGTAAACTAAAAGTATGAGTATGCTCACAAGAACCTCAACGCTCACTAAAAACTTACCAATCAATGATTCTGGTGAAATATCACCATAGCCAAGTGTGGTAATGGTAACAACACTAAAATAGACAAAATCAAGATAATCCAATTCTTCGTTTTTATTCATTGGATCAAATGAGTCATAATCAAAAACACATAAGATATGGAACGATGTTCCAAATACCAATATAATAAATGAGTAAGTGAATATAAAATTACAAATCCGGTTTACTAAATCTGAATCCATATAAGCATATAGTTTATGAAATAGTTTAGGACAATCCTGTATCTCTATCTGATTAAATTCTTTTTTTATTTTTGGGTCTGATATTATATACTGAAAGTAAACCAAAAGAAAGAATATATTTGTAAGAACTTCTATAATTACAAGTGTTTGAGTAAGTCCTGATTCAGGAGAAATATCTCCATAGCCAAGAGTAGTAATAGTAACTACACTAAAATAAAAGAAGTCATAAAATGACAATTCACTTGAGGAACTAAATGAAGTGGGATTGATATTATAAGTGATGTAGTATAATACTCCAAATAAAAATATAACAAATAAGTACATAATGATAAATTTAAACATCTTGTTTCTAAAATATGGACTAAAAACATATATGCTAATTGTCCGATAGGTTTTCATAAATATCTTCTCAAAATATTTAATTATCATCAAAAAAATTACTACCAAAATAAGTACTCGGATTATATATGGCAGAGAATAGAATACACTACTGAAATATGACAATAAACTACTGAAATATCCCAATATGCTAAATATATTGGATGTAAAAGCAAAGTCATTTTTCATATAATCAAATTTCACAAAACCAATTATCCAAAATAGCATTACAAATAATGAAATATAAATCGTGGCAAAAAGGATAACCTTTAATACTCTCAATTTTCTTGATCCTTGTGTTTTATACAGAACATAGCTTCCTGAAATAAAAATATATAATAAAGGAAGTAGAATAAGTTTTAGTCCAAGATTAAAGTAAGAGAGTATTGCGGATATAACAAAAATAAATGGCAGTGCCAATAATATAAGATAATTTTTATTCATTCTATGGTTCTGGTATTTAGGTGATTTTTTAATTATGATCATAAGCAGGAAAATTAAAACGGTTTTTAAACCAATATTTATCATCGTCTTTTTTCACATATGGCCCATTCATAATCACACATTTCATAGCACATACCTGCCTGTAAATAGTATTCATTTATGTCTATCTCATCACACCCACCATAGCATTTATCTCGTGCTTTATTACATGGATTATTGAACACTTCATTATAGACATAAAATGCCACAATTAAAATTATAATCACAGTGATTATATCCTCTATACTTATATCTGCCATTTTAAAATTTAGTATTTATCTTATTTATTATGATTCACAACCAAATAATAACTTTAATTCAAATCAATTTCCATTCAATCCTGTAAATGTCCGTCTTCCCTCAGCATATTTAAGTTCGATTAATAAAATAAAAAGGGCGTATCCCTCAGAAATCCCTAATTTTCGTTAAATTTTATTTAAATTTGTGTGGTGAAGTAATATTATGGACCACTTCACCACTTATATAATTGGGAATGACATATTAAAATATGTT
>MCBE01000105.1 GCA_001723845.1 Candidatus Altarchaeales archaeon WOR_SM1_SCG | reverse complement strand
GACTTTTTATGAATGCATTACCTGGTTCAAACATCCTTTTTTCCGTAAGGAGGACACTTGTGTCCTTTACAATTTCGTTTGCCATTTTTAGTTTTTTGTTTTTTTATTTTGCATAAATTTTGTAAATTTAAAATTTATAAGATGAAAAGAATAGAAAATTTAAAAGTAGATGCAATTATGACTCGCAATCCCGTGACAGTATCAGCGGATTCGAGTGCAAGAGAAGTTGCAAAACTTCTTGCGAAATATCATATAACGAGCGTTGCGGTATCTGCAAAAAACGGCGGAATTGCAGGAATCGTATATGAAACAGATATTTTAAATGTATTCAATGAAAACATGGATAAATTAAAAGCAAAGGATATAATGTCTGATAATGTTAAGACAATACTTTCTAAAAGCAGTGTTAAAAGTGCCGCAGATATTATGAAAAATGAAGAAATTTATGGCATGGTGGTGATTTGATGAAAATAAAAAGATTGCAGGGATTTTATCGGCGGCGGACATAACAAGAGAGATGTGTAAAATTTATTGAAAATAAAAAAACAAAAAACTAAAAATGGCAAACGAAATTGTAAAGGACACAAGTGTCCTCCTTACGGAAAAAAGGATGTTTGAACCAGGTAATGAAGTGATTGAAAAAGCGAATGTGAAAAACTGGAAAGCAGAACGGGAAAAAGGAAAAGACCTTGAAGCATACTGGGGTGAAAAAGCCGAAAACTTCCATTGGTTTGAGAAATGGAACAAAGTTCTTGATGAAAGCGAAAAGCCGTTCTATAAATGGTTTACCGGGGGGAAAACAAACATTACCTACAACGCAGTTGACCGCTGGATAAATACGGCAAAGAGAAATCAAGTGGCAATATTGTATGTGAATGAAAGAGGAGATGAAAAGAAGATTACCTATTATGAATTGTATAAAGAAGTGAACAAACTTGCAAACGGATTAAAGAGATTGGGTGTTAAAAAAGGGGACCGGGTTGGAATATATCTTCCGATGTCCCCGGAACTTCCGGTTTCTTTGCTTGCTTGTGCAAAGATTGGGGCAATGCACAGTGCCGTGTTTGCGGGTTTCAGTGAGGGGGCATTGGCTGAAAGACTGAATGATGCAGAGGCAAAGATTTTAATAACTGCCGACGGAACATACAGAAAGGGAAGTGTAATTAACTTGAAAAATATTGCTGACGAAGCATTTTTACAGTGCCCGATTATTGAAACAATGATCGTTGTAAAACACTGCGGGAATGAAGTAAATATGTCTGATCTTAGCGGCAAAGACATCTGGTATGATAACTTAATAGAAGGAGAACCAAGTGAGTGCGAACCAGAGAAGATGGATGCAGAGGACCCACTTTACATTTTATATACATCAGGAAGCACGGGAAAGCCAAAAGGTGTTCTTCACACAACAGGCGGGTACATGGTCGGAACCGCAACAACACTTAAAACTGTATTTGATATCCATGACGGCGATCTATGGTGGTGTTCAGCAGACATAGGATGGGTTACCGGACACAGTTATATCGTGTATGCCCCATTAGTTTTGGGAACGACAACTGTTGTGTATGAAGGAGCTCCCGATTACCCTGACCCTGGAACATGGTGGAAAATCATTGAAAAGTATGGAGTAACACAATTTTATACCGCACCAACAGCAATAAGACACTTAATGAGATTTGGCGATAAATTCCCAAACAGGTATGATCTGTCAACACTCAGGTTGCTCGGAACCGTTGGAGAACCGATAAATCCGGAAGCGTGGATGTGGTATTATAAAAATGTCGGTAAAGAGAAATTGCCAATAATGGATACCTGGTGGCAGACCGAGACGGGAACATTTATGATTTCTCCAATCCCTGTTTCTCCATTAAAACCGGGATCTGCAACAAAACCGCTTCCCGGGATAGAAGCGGAAGTTGTTGACAAAGAAGGAAATCGCGTGCCTGTCGGAAAGGGAGGGCATTTAATTATTAAGACGCCCTGGCCCGCAATGCTCAGAACCCTTTACAAGAACCCTGATAGGTATGTGGAAACTTACTGGAATGTTATTCCGGGAGGAGTATATACTGCAGGCGATATCGCAAGAGAAGACGAGGACGGGTACTTCTGGATACAGGGAAGATCAGATGATGTTTTGCAGATAGCAGGACACAGGATAGGAACAAGCGAGGTTGAATCTGCATTTGTATCTCATGATGCGGTTGCAGAAGCAGCGGTTATTGGAAAACCAGACCCTGTGAGATACGAAACAATTAAAGCATTCCTTATATTAAAGGAAGGCAAGAAACTTACACCTGACTTAATGACTGAATTGAAAAAGCAGGTCAGACATGAATTAGGTGCGCTTGCAGTTATAGGAGAAATGGTTCAAGTTGATATCCTGCCAAAGACGAGAAGCGGTAAAATCATGAGAAGAGTCCTTAGAGCAAGAGAAAAAGGTGAAGACGAAGGAGATATTTCAACCCTCGTGGAATAAACAAAAAATAAAATAAAAATTTAAATAAAACGATGTGAATAAAATGGCTGAACAAAATGCCGGAAACAGGTGGGTTATATTGATCGGAGGAATTATGCTCCAATTATGTCTTGGAGCG
>MCBE01000104.1 GCA_001723845.1 Candidatus Altarchaeales archaeon WOR_SM1_SCG | reverse complement strand
GTGTCTACGCATGGGATTGCACCTCTGCTTGGGAATATTTCAACAATGAAGGGCGAGGTTTACCTGCACATACACGCAAATTTATGCGACTCATATCACGAGTCATTCGGGGGGCATTTGAATTCTGCAATCGTCAGCGCGACTTTTGAAGCGGTGATCGATGTTATTGACGGTGAAGTTGAAAGAAAGTTCAGCAACGATGTCGGGCTGAATCTTTATGTGATTTAATTAAATGAATAATTTTTGTAAGCAGAACTAATTTAATTTTCCGGATTTATTTTTCACCTGACAAGTTTCCAGATAAATATTGATAAAATTGTGATTACAAGAAGCACGATAATTATCCCCAGGGTGATTAAAATATTTTTATAATTCATTCCCTCCAGGTAACTCGTTTTCTCAAAATTAGATATTTCCGTTCGTTTAATTGTCGGCTCGTTGATACTGATTTGTTTATCGTAATTGCTCATTTCATTGGTCCCGGAAGTTTTCTCCATGGTTTCCACGGATTCTGTTTCCTTTTCGGATTTTTGCTCTGTATTTTCTTTTTCCTGTGTACTTTCAACAGGGATTATTTTATCTTTTTCCTCTGTTAAATCAAAAGATACATCAGCAGAATAATAACCTTCTTTTTCGGCATGTATTGAATAAAAATCTGCTCTTTCTATTGTGTACTTCACTTCGCCGTTTTTTGTCTTGAATTCTTTAACGCCGCTGATTCCAACGGTTATTTTTACAATCGCATCGTCTATTGCTTTACCCCCTGATTTTACATAAATTGTAATTTCATCTCCTGCGTTAATTTTATCCTTATCGGGAATGAGTTCAATTTTAAGCGATTGTTTCGTGGTTGTTGTCTTTGATGAAGATGATGTTGAAGTTGAAGATGTTGAAGATGTTGAAGTTGATGTAGTTTTTCCAGCGGCGATTGTAATTTTTTCGCTTATCGTGTGGTATATCGATACTTCACCACCAACATAATCACATTTTTCTTTAATCCAGATATGATAACTGCCTTTTTCAAATCCTTTTTGCCTGAAATTAAATGGAATATCAGTAGTATAAAACCACCTGTCAACAGGACCGCTGAATTGTATGTCAACCTCAACAGGATTATTATGCCTGTCCATAACCTTAATATTAAAATCGTCGTCAAGCCCGTAAGCGGACTTTAACCCCTGGATTATAAAACTGTCCAGTACTTCTCTTTCTCTATAAACCGATTTGCAATAAGAGTCCCTTTCAGATTCCGCAAGTATTTTATATCTGCCCGGCTCATTTATCACTATCTGCGCCTGACCGTTTTTTGTATAAACATCACCTATATCCACAGGGTCTTCTCTTACATAGCCGCCGGGAATTCTAAAGACCTCAAACAATAAAATTTTTGCACCATCAACCACTTTTCCATCTTCGTCTTTAATTGTAATTTTAAGTTCCTCGTCAACTTGCGGCAACTCGGGGTCAAGTTCCATATTGTAATGTCTTCCCATAATCTCCATTCGTATCGGGCTTGATAACGACTGTCCCCCGCCGTTTACATTCACGGATATAACAGTATCATACCCGCATTCCGTGCTTTTTGTGATTTTCCAGGGACATGAAATTCTTGTTTTATTCCCCGCGTTCATTTTAAGAATCGTCCTTGAGCAAATTTCCTCATCACCGGTTCTCATGACAACCACGATATTTGTAACTTCTCTTGAACCCTTGTTTTCCAGATCCGCATGAAGAATAATCTCATTTCCAATTTCCGGCAGGGGCGTTGAACCTTTGGATGTCTCTAATATAAGTTCTGCAGAAACCGTTCCAATCATTCCGGCAAGCAAGATAAAAATAATTGTTATTAAAATTTTTTTGTTATTTTTTGTTATTTTTGAAATTTTTGACATTTTAGGGATTTTTTGTTTTGATATTATTTTATAATTTTAGATTACATTTGCGATGATAAATGTGACCATACGCGTACATTTATTATTAATAGGGAAGTCATTTTACTTATAAATCCTCCTGAACACTTCTTTAAATTAATGTTCAACAGGACTTTGTTAAGATATAAAATGTTTGATATAACCTTTATTTTTATAAAAATATATAATTTAACTTATTTTTAGATATAAGTCATATTTATTGAATATTTTAAATATTATATTAAAATTGAACAGATATGAGTCATAATGGTTTCATATATAATTAGGATTAAAAGAAATTCAATAAAATTAAAATTAATTCATCATCCCTCAACCCTGACTCCCTCATCACAAATTTTTGTTTTAATTGTCGGAAATTGCCGACGACAAAGAGCGGGTTTCCGCTCTGCTACAACCCACTTAGAAATTTTCGTATTGATAATTTTCCATCATCCCTCAACCCTGACTCCCTCATCACAAATTTTTGTTTTAATTGTCGGAGTTTCCCAATGAGAAATTGCGGGCTTTTCAGCCCACATAGAATTTTTATAAAATTAAAATTAATTCATCATCCCTCAACCCTGACTCCCTCATCACAAATTTTTGTTTTAATTGTCGGAAATTGCCGACGACAAAGAGCGGGTTTCCGCTCTGCTATAACCCACTTAGAAATTTTCGTATTGATAATTTTCCATCATCCCTCAACCCTGACTCCCTCATCACAAATTT
>MCBE01000103.1 GCA_001723845.1 Candidatus Altarchaeales archaeon WOR_SM1_SCG | reverse complement strand
AGAGCGGACAAAATTGATTATAGAGATGGACTCCAGGCACGATTTTGGTTCCGGGGTCTGTGGGAAAAAATCGGATTAGATGATGAGGGGATAGGAATTAAAGAGGCGATTTTAAAAATTTAAAGGAGGAAAAAATTGATGCTCAATAAGTTTGCTTTAACTCTAAATAAGGGTTTAAAAGAACAAAAAGTTTGTTTAATGGAAGTTATCGGAAATTCCGAACCCATTGAAAAAACCAGAATATTTAACAAAAACCAGAATAGTTTGTTATGATAAGAAAAAGCAAAAACATTTTAAATTTGAAAAGTAATAAATATTATTCTATAACTAAAATACTAATAATTTTACAATGTTTAAAACTCAAAACATAAGCGTTCTGAAACATAATCCTGAAAAACTGGATAACTTTGTAAGAACAGAAAATTATGGAGACATCATCTACCTGTTGCGTAAATTGGGAAAACTTTCTCCGGACTTTGACCAGAGTCCATTATTATATTTACTTAAAAAGGATAACGACAATGTAAGGTACTTGGCAGTTAAAAATTTAGCAAAATTATCTAATCCTTCTTTAATAGGCACGTATAAAGAACTTTTAAAATCCGACTCAAGTGCCAAAGTAAGGCGCGAATCTGTCTCTGCTATAGGGAGATTGCGTAAAAAAGAATCAATCCCAATCCTGATCGGGTTATTGGATGATTATGACCCCGAAGTTGTTTTACAGGCAATTAGAGGGCTATTAGTATTTAAAAAAGATAATCTTGTCAAGAATGAATTAAAAAAATTATCAGAACATCCAAACGAAATTGTCAGAGTTGTGATTAATAAAGAATTCAATAACAATCACAATAACTTAGATGAAAAAACAAACCATACTCAATCACCAGAATTTATGAAAAATGTTGTAGTCCGTGGTGATGTTAGAGAGATTATAAAATATGCTCCGGATGAGTCAATACATTTAACTTTTACTTCACCACCTTATTATAACGCTCGTGATTATGCTATTTATCAAAGTTATGATGAGTATTTAAAATTTTTAGAGGATGTCTTTAAAGAAGTTCATAGAATAACAAAGGATGGGCGTTTTTTTATCTTAAACACCTCCCCGATTATTATTCCCCGTGTAAGCAGGCAACATTCAAGCAAAAGATACCCGATCCCGTATGACATCCACCCTTTACTTATAAAAATGGGTTGGGAGTTTATTGATGATATAATCTGGCTTAAACCGGAATCCAGTGTGAAGAATCGTAACGCTGGCTTTTTGCAGCATAGAAAGCCACTTGCATATAAGCCAAATGCCTGCACTGAAAGTGTAATGGTGTATAGAAAAAAGACAGATAAACTACTTGATTGGAATATAAGACAATATGACTGGGATGTTGTAAATAAAAGCAGAGTAAATGAGGATTACGAAACATCAAATGTTTGGAAAATTGATCCTGTTTTTGATAGAACGCACAGTGCAGTTTTTCCATTAGAATTATGTAATCGTGTTATTAAATTTTATTCGTATATTGGTGATCTGGTTTTTGATCCATTTGCTGGCAGTGGAACATTTGGCAAGTCGGCATTAAGTTTAAACCGGTATTTTTTCTTAACTGAAACAAAACCGGAATATTTTGAAAGAATAAAGGAAAACATTAATCAGAAAATGCTTTCAGAAAATTACAGGGAACCCACATTTTTAGACTTAAAAACATTTATTTCAAATACTAAAAGAAAATGACCGCCACATTATCGAAAGAAGTCACAAAAAATATTATTGTGAAACTTATCAAAGGAGAGGATTACAGAATTGAAATTGTGACACTAATAAATACGGATTTTTTGCAATATGTAGTTGACTTTTTTAAAAAGATAGTTGATGCAAAACTGAAAAGCAAAGACATCACCGTTGACTGGTATAAACAAGAATTTTTAGATGATAGATTATCCTCTGAGGAAATTGCAATACACTCAGGACTAAACAAAAAGACAATTTCAAACATGTACAATTCAGCAAGAAAAGATATCGTAATTGAAGCATCAAATGAACATTATGAACAACTGTATAATGCTATTCAAAAATTAGTGGATGAAGAAGACGAGTTAAATATAACATTGACAATTAAATTTAAAGGCGTAAGTGTTGATTTAAATGTTAGTGAAAGTTTAATTGTGATAAATACTTTAGCAGTTAAGCGATCTGCTTTGAGGGGCGGTTTATGGAGTACTGCCGGAAAAAGAGTAGAAGGTCCTTTGATGATAACTCTCTGCAAATTATTTGGCGTTGATGCTGCTAATTACAAAGTTAAACTTAAGGGGAGAAGTGAAGTAAAAACTGATACTGGTTTTGAGAGAGAGGTTGATTTTTATCTAATAGGTCACTCCGAGGAGGAGTACAAATGTGAAGTTAAATTGATGGGTAAAGGAAACCCGGAAAGCGCCGATGCGGTTATAGCCCGTGATAGCAAGGTATTTGTCGCAGATAAATTATCGGATACGAATAAAAGACAACTAAATAGTTTAAGTGTTGAATGGGTGGAACTAAGACATGACAGTGGTTATAAGAGATTTAAAACGGTTTTAGAAAATCTGAACATAAAGCATGAGGATTTTGAGGGTGATGTTGATAGTCGTTTAGATGAAATTTTTA
>MCBE01000102.1 GCA_001723845.1 Candidatus Altarchaeales archaeon WOR_SM1_SCG | reverse complement strand
GTGGGTCAAGCAAAGTATCTCTAAACGGTTGCAGAGGAACTTCCATTAAAATAAGGATTGAAACTATTAATGGGGTTCTGAATAAAACTGCTACAGTAAGTTGCAGAGGAACTTCCATTAAAATAAGGATTGAAACCGATATGGAAAGACCAAAATGAATGAAGAATTATTGTTGCAGAGGAACTTCCATTAAAATAAGGATTGAAACAATCTTGAATCATCTGGAAATCCTTTTGTTGTCCTGTGTTGCAGAGGAACTTCCATTAAAATAAGGATTGTCCCCTGTAAAAATAATAAATTAATTTATTTCTTTGGGTGCGGTATTGAAATAAAACATTTACATTGCCGGGTCAGCGGGTTAGTATAATTTTTGTTTTATTCGTTTTGATTCGTTTCGTAAATCAACTATTTAGCGGAAACATCAAACAAAATTTAATTTCAATTTCATTGCTTAATTCCCCTTCTCATTAAAATTCCCGTTGAAAGCAAAACAAAAACCAGGGAGTAAACCGTTGAATAAAGGATACTTAAAAAATATTTACCCGTATCACCTGATCCGATTGCTTCTCCTCCTATCCCGAAGTATTCCAGCGGGGAGATGTATTTTGTTGCGTTTAAGAGTCCGACGACAATGTCCCTGAGAATGTCAAGTGTGCTGTCCATGCCTATCGGTATAAGTCCCAATATTCCCGCAAGCAGTTGAATTACAAAGAGTATTATAAAGAATCCTATTAAAAGGACGATTGAGCCGCTGACACTTGATGTCAGGGTTGAGAGAAATATCCCGATGCTTATTATACATGAAATCAAAAATACCGAAAGAATTGTAATTTTTATAAAGTCGCCGGGGATTTCAATTCCCATGAGTAAGCCGGCGGGTAATATAACCAAATTCGTGATAAACAGAATGAAGAGGTATAAACAGATTCTTGAAAGATACTTGCCCGCTATAAACGATATTTCGTCAACCGGACCGTAAAATAATACCTCAATTGTTTTATCCGATTTCTCTTTTGCAATTGATGTTACGGAGTTTACGGCAAGGTACAGGATTGAGATTCCTACAACAACGAACATGAAAATAAAATTAATTATTTGTGACCTGTCAACCGACGGGTCGTCTACTGCGTTTCCGAAAATATAAAGAATAATTAATGAAATTGCAAGCGAGAGTGCGATAATCAGGTATATCCCGATTGAGCGTATTGTTTCTGCAAAGTCCCGTCTTCCTATAAGGTACATTGCCCAAAGCCGGTCGTTCATTTTACCTCACCTCTCGTTATTTCAACAAAAGCGTCTTCAAGCGTTGCTTTTTTTGTTGACATGCCGGTAATTGCCCCGCCGTTTTCAAAGATGCACCCGGAAATTTCAGCCCGGTTTTTTTCGTCAGGTGCTTTAATCCTTAATATATTTTTATTATTTTTAACGACTTCAACATCAACAACAAAAGGCAATTTCTTTAATGATTCAATAATTTTTTTCTTAACTTCAACCAGTTCAATTTCCAGTTCACATCCGGGAGAGGATGCTTTTTTTAACTGGTCCATTGCACCTTTTTTAACAAGAACACCCTTATCAATAATCCCTGCATAATTGCATATCTTCTCAACCTCGGAAAGAATGTGAGAGGACATAAAAATTGTTTTCCCGTTATCCTTCTCCTTAAAGATTATGTCGCGCACCTCTTTTACGCCCGCAGGATCCAGACCGTACGCCGGCTCGTCAAGAAACAATATATCGGGGTCGTGAACTAAAGAACGCGAGATGCTTATCTTCTGCCTCATACCCTTGGAATACTCACCTAATTTTTTATCTTTATATTTATATAATTCAACAAACTTCAGGAGTTCATTAATTTTTCTCTTTTTATTTTTCACCCGGTAAAGGTCTGCAAAAAAGGACAGGTATTCGCAGGCGGTCATTTTATTGTACATGTACTGCTGCTCCGAGACAACGCCGATTCTTCTTTTCAGGTTAAAGTAATCGTCGCTTAAATTCTCCCCGAACAGATGCACGCTTCCTTTTGTCGGGTGAAGAATTCCCGTAAGCATTGAAATGGTTGTTGTCTTACCCGCGCCGTTAGGTCCTAAAAATCCGAAAACCTCGCCTTCGCTTACCTTCAGGTTTAAGTTCTTCACTGCATGAAATTCCCCGTAAATTTTTGTTAAATTTTTTGTTTCAATAACTGCTGACATTTTAGATATTTACATTTACCACGGCTTCTTCTTTAACCTCCAGAGGTAAGCAAGTTTGTTTGCGAACAGGTGCAAAAAAGGTGTTAGAATTAAAATAAAAATTATCCCGCCGAATGAAGGAAGAATATTTACCAGGTACCCGAAAATTAAGGCACCTGCGACAAAGTCAAGCTGGTCAAGAAGAAAAACGCTTTCTCCTCTTTCATAACCGAGGCGGCGCTTTATGAAACTTCCCGTAAGGTCGCCTGACATCGCACCGAGTGCAATTATAAACCCGGTATAAAAATCCATATTAAAAGGATTTTCAACGAAAACAAAACCGATAAACGCACCCGCGGCAGCACCTGCAAAAACGCCGCCCAAAAAACCCGAGACCGTCTTCCCGTCGCCGAGAATTCTTTTCCCGTGAAGTTTTTTATTGAAGTCAATTGCAATCCTGCCTCCCGACAAA
>MCBE01000101.1 GCA_001723845.1 Candidatus Altarchaeales archaeon WOR_SM1_SCG | reverse complement strand
AATTGGCAAAAATGAAAATCGCACATTATAACAGGAATACAAGAAACTATATGCTCAACAAGTATTTTTCAATTTATTATATTAAAAAGTTTAATTATTAATACCTAATCGTGGGAAAGATGGGTTTTAATAAATTAATGCACATTTTCATTTTGACAGAAATGTATGAAATGGAAATTCGTGATTAAATTAAATAAATAAAATGAAATTAAAATTTTCAAAAAAACCGGACAAAAAAGTAATAGATTTAATTCTTATTCTAATTTAATTCTTAATACTTTCAAGATGCACCCGAAACAACAAATCAAAGCCCTACTAAAACAATTAACCTCTGAAGACGCTAAAATAAAATCTCTATCGCAGAGGGAATGCCGCCCAGATCGGCTATGATGGGGCAGTGAGAATAAAAGGTGTTTTTTGAAGGTGCAAAAAGAAGCATTGTAGGGGCAGATGAATTTGTTGAAAAAATTATGAAAATACAAAAATTAATCAATTTTCCCATTATCTTTTATATTTTCTATAAAGGGGGTTGAAAAAAATGTTAAAAATAAAACAGTAAATTAAAGATTTTATGTACCGACAATGAGGCGACAATATACTAAAAAATTAGTTGAAGACTTTGTTAAAATACATCCAATGGAATTTCTTGAAGAAGAACTTAGAATTGTTAGTAAACCCCCAATTTTTGAGGAAGTTAAACCTGATCTGGTGTTTGAAGATGCGTATGGAATTCCAGTAATTGTGGAAATTCAACTTGATACATTTAATAGAGAATATTTTTACGACGCATTAAGATATAGAGACCTGCTGGTTGAGAAAAAGAATCTTAAATTTGCTCGTATATTATTTCTTTGCAATAAGATTCAGCAACAGTTTAAAAATCTTTTTGATACATATAAAGTTGAGTGCAAGATACTAACAAAAAGAGAATTTGTAAAAAAAGCAAAGGAGTTATCTCCTGAACTTAAAATAATAAAATCACCAAAAAGAGCACAGAGAAAAATCACAGTTGATGATGTATTAAAAGCATTAAGTGAAAGAAAAAAGAAAGATGATAAAAAAGAAGTAGAACTCAATGCTATGGTGTTCTGGGAAGATGAAAGAGGTAACGGGTTTCGTTTTAATGAAACAATAAATAAAGGAATTCCTAAAGAATGGATAATATCTTATGACTTTTTGTCAGCACTTACTCCTGAAATAGGATATATGTTGAGAGAGTGGTTTGAGATTCTTGAACGATATATGTGGGATATAAAAAATTCAAGATTAGAAATTGTATTTGGATGGCGGAGCAATCCTGATTTTTATGATTATGGGGAATATATCAAAACCAATATCCGTAAGTTTGAACCCCTCTGGAACAGATATATTGTAGTTGAGAATGATAATAAGTATTATGATATTGAAAAGATAAAAGAAGACCTTTCTTATTTACAAAAATTGATTTTATATGCCGGAAAATATCCAGATTACCAGGAATTAAAATTATTCTCAGATTTTGAAATAGTTGAAGGGCCCGGGCATTTGATTAAAAATTGGCTTTATTATAGAAAAAGATATTATAATATAGAAGAAGATGTTGATCCAAATTTTGTCCCCCCGGAATTAAAATCTTCTTTGAATCGGAAGGGTTCATTTGAACATAAGTGTTACACGGTTGTTTTTAATGGCATATCTCGTGATTTTTTACATTATGTACATGATTTTTTACGTCATCTCCTCATATTGCATGAGAGTTCAAGAATGAATAAATACCACTCCATTTTTAAACAAGAAGTATATATTTTCCATAAAAAATGCGACAAATGCATAATAGACCCAAAATTATTTAGAGACATAAACCATGAAGCATTGAAATTATCGTCACAATATTTTATGCACTTTAAAAATCCCAACTCAAACTAATTCCAGTCCAATTTAATCCCTAAAATGCACCCGAAACAACAAATCAAAAACCTGCTAAAAAAATTAGCCGATGAAGCCGATGAGATTCTCAAACAAGCCAAACAAAAAGTTGAAGAAATGATTTTAAACAATTGAATTTAAATTTAATTATAATTAATTTATAATAATTAACTAAATTTATAAAAACAAAATATGAAAACAATAATTCAGGTCCATAAAGAGGAAGACATGTATGTGGCAGTTGATATTGTCACAAATGTAGCAGATCAGGGAAAGACAAAGGAAGAAGCGATTTCAAATCTTAAAAAAGGTCTGGAAGGGCATTACCAGGTTTTGATGGAAATGTCTTTAAAGAAAATAAATGCACCAATCTCTTTTATAGATATTAATATTGAAAAACATGTCAAAACTCCCTGTGTTGTCTGCTAATAAGGTCGTCAAGGTTTTAGGGAAATTCAGTTTTTATCCTGTTCGTCAGACGGGAAGCCATATACATCTTTATAATGATGATAGGAATCTGGTTGTTACAGTTCCGAATCATCGTGAATTGGCAAAAGGAACATTGATTTCAATTATAAAACAAGCAAAGATAAGAAGGGATGAATTCCTGGCAGAATTATAAAACAGGAGATGCCGAAATTCTCAAAGAAGCCAAGAAAAAAGTTGAAGAAATGATTTTAAACAATTGGATTCAATTTTAATTCATAAAATGCACCCCGAACAACAAATCAAAACCCTGCTAAAACAATTAACAGACGAAGACGCCGAAATAAAACCCTCCCCTGTCGCTGACTTCGGAACCCCGGTAGCGTTTAAATTAGCCCCGGAACTCAAAAAA
>MCBE01000100.1 GCA_001723845.1 Candidatus Altarchaeales archaeon WOR_SM1_SCG | reverse complement strand
ATAGCCAGATATATTCATTTTTTTATTTCCTTATTTTTAATTATTTGTTTTACAACTTTAAAAATTAAATCTTTCATATGCAATCAATCGTTTAAAATAAATTCGCCTACAATTCCTTGTCCGCAGGAGTTACCCAAAATCAATGGAGAATATTTCAAAGAGCTTGGATCGGCTTGATGCGGCGTTGAAGAGTAAACAAAATTAAAATTTTAATTTTTGAGCAATTCCCCAACCCAAATTATACTTTTTATTTCTTCCAGTGTATCCCGATATACTCTGTAGCACGTTTTACATCAAGTGCCTGCGTCCTGTTCCCGGATCTTATTACAAATTCTATGTTCCCGTCCTTTTCTACGAAAACCTGCTTTGGCGACTTCCCGGTTTTAATGTAACAAATTTCCTTTTTCGTGAGTTCCTTGAATTCCGCCTTTATAAATTTCCGGTATTCGGGACCAATATATTTATTTATTACTTCCGTCAGCTGGATTTCAAAACCGTCCCTGTTCCTTTTTCCTTTTCTTAAAGTTCCGTAATCCTTTGCAATGCCAACCACTTCCCTGGAATCATCAACACCAATCAAAAGAATACCCCCTTCAGAGTTCATAAATGCCGCAAGTGTTTTAGCGACCGCATATTCCAGGTCTTTATTAATCCTTTTTTCTTTATAGTCCCACCTTAAAGAAGATTTAAATTCAACATTATCTGCTTCGTCAAAATCACTTAAATCAAATTCTTTTTTCATTACAGGTGTCTTTTTTATTCTCGTGAAATAAAATAAAATTGAAATTATTACAATAATAAATGCAGCCAAACCAAAAATCAAAGACCAGGGCGTTTCTTTATATCCTTCCTCCCTGCATACGCCTTTAAAGCAGTTGCCTGTTTTGCATTCAAAATCCGTGGAGCAGGATAAGCCAATTGATTTTAAATTTTCACACTTATTATTTGAGCAGTAATGCTCATGCGGGCAGTCAGGATCAAAGTCACAGTAATCCTCTTCCCTGCATACGCCTTTAAAGCAGTTTTTGTTTTTGCATTCCGAATCGTCGGAACATGGAAAGCCTGTAAGTTTCAATTCAAAAAACGCATATACATAACCGTCAAAAGAGTTTACATAAACATAGTTTCCCGAAACGGTCGGTGAGGAAATCACCGGGTACTGTGTTTTAAACTCCCATGTCAGGTTTCCCGTATTTTTATCAAGGCAGTAGATGTGGCTGTCAAAGGAACTGACATAAATGTAATCCCCTGAAACGGAAAGCAGTGAACCCCCACCCCCTCCCTCACCCGTCCTGAATTTCCATATCTCCTCACCCGTATTTCTATCAAGGCAGTAAATGTTATCGTCGTTTGAGCCGAAATAAACATACTCGCCGGATACGGATGTCTGCGAGATGTTGTATATTGTGGTATTGCCAAAATTATTATGAATTTTCCATGCAAGTTCACCCGTGCTTTTATCAAGGCAGTAAACATAGCCGTCGTTTGAGCCGATGTAAATGTAATTCCCTGAAACTGTTGGTGATGATTTCAGGGCATCCCCGGTCTCGTAAGACCATATCAATTCACCCGTGTTTTTATGTAAACAGTAAATGTAATCGTCTGCGGAGCCGAAATAAACATAATCCTCAAAGACCGCGGGTGATGAGTAAACGCTGCCGTTTGTTTTAAATTTCCATCCCGAATCCCCTGTGTTTTTATCAAGGCAGTAGATGTAACCGTTATCAGAGCCGGTATAAACATAATCTCCGGACACGGCAGGTGATGACCTGACCGCCCCCCCGGTTTTAAATCCCCACAAAAATTCACCGCTGTTTTTATAAAGACAATATATGTAGCCGTTCAGGGAACCGAAATAAACATAATCTCCGGACACCGCGGGTGATGAAACAATCACCTCTGACATGAAAATCGGAAGATCCGAAGCGCCGGAAAAGTTCATAAGATCCCGGGTTTTAACATTCCACCTGACATCTCCGGTATTTTTATCAAGGCAGTAGATGCCGTCATTGGAGCCGACATAAACATAATCTCCCGACACCGAAGGAGATGACGATTCCAGGGGAAGACCTATCTGGTTTGTAAGATTAACCTTCCACTTCATTTCCAGGTACTCCGGGTTCTCTATCACATCCGATGTCTCGCCGCTATGCATTAAATCGTGCATGAACATGTGCCAATCCTCAGCCGCCGGATCCTGGGCGAGAACAAAGCATATCAAAACAGCAATTAAAATGCTTCTCGTGTTTGATTTAATTTTCATCGTGAATAATTTTTTGAATTTTAGATTATATTTTTGTAAATAAAAAAGGTATATAAAAAATTATAATTTAAAGAATTAATGTTGTTGGTTATGCGGCGTTGAAAAATAAAAAATAATATTTCACCTCAAAATCTTAATCTCCGCTGAGCCGTGCGTTAAATTATTAACCTTATTACAAAAATCATCCTGTAATCCCGCGGGCATTTCAACAAGACAGAACTGGAAATTTCCAAATCATTCATCTTTTCATTTGCGAGTTAATTTTAATTTTTATTGTTTGAATCTAAATAATTTTAATAATAATAAAATTTGAGATGGAAGCCACACTAAAACCTGCTTCAGAAATTATAGATGCTTATAATATGGGTATTCAGAAAGGAGAACAAAAAATTCAACCTGCTGTTGACTTTATAGGTATTCTGGCAGATAAACAGGATAGAACCAATGAACTTTTAGAGAAAGTAGTTAAATTATTAAAACATCAAGACAAGTCACACGATGAGTTTCGTAATGAAATAAAACGAATCCAAGACGGCGAA
>MCBE01000099.1 GCA_001723845.1 Candidatus Altarchaeales archaeon WOR_SM1_SCG | reverse complement strand
CAATTTTGCACATCTTGCACGCTGATTGCGAGCAAATAATTTTAATTTTATTAACAATGGAGAAGATGTGCAAGAATTCTCCACCGACTCCGGTATTTTTAGATTTGCCCCATGACATGAGTCAAGCCCCTCGTGTACAGGAGAAATAAAAAATAATTTTGAAGAATTTAAAATGCATTACTTGCAATCAGCAGGTCATACAAAAAATGTGTGTGGTTTTTTTAGGATATACGCAGATACAAAACCAGCAATACAAGAATCAGATTTTGGTACGGTACAAGTTTCGCTTCCCTTATTTCCTTTTTGGTTCTTTTTAAAATACATAAATAACATCTCGCTATGTCTTTATACGTTCATATAATTAAATTAAAATTAAGGATATAAAAACTAAAAACGATTCAAAAATTTCATATAACTATGCTATATCCGAAGTTATTGTAGATACATCTGTTGCAAGTCCCTTTATTTTCTTGATGTTTGTCCTTATGTTTGTGAATGCAGCAAGAGGAAAAGAAATTTTGGAAAAATTAAAATAGGGGCATCTCAAGCTAAAAAAATAAATTCACATCAACCAGTGTGCCTTTATCAATGTCCTTTCTTGTGATTATATAACCGTTGGAAATAAGCGACCTCGGTGATGACGCGACAACGGAAACATTATATGCTTCGTCCTTTTTGAAAATTTTCTTTCCGACAGAAACGCCGCCGGATGTAACTACAATATCATATTTCGTACCTGCGAGAATCTTTTTCTTTACCTTTTCAAAATCATCAGGAACTGTTCCCATAAATACCGGCTCGCAGCCGAATTCCTTTAAAAAAGCCATAATCATCGGCGAATTCTTATCTCTTATCAACCCGCTGAATATCTCATCCCCGTTGGAAAATACTACCGCCCTGAATTTTTTATAAATACTAATGTGAACCCAGACCAACAACCTTTAGGTCAAACACGAGATATTTGCCTGCAAGCGGGTGGTTTGCGTCTATAACCACCTTATCCTTCTTTACATCACGGATTGTTACAGAAATTACACGGGAGGGTGTTTCCACGACCATTCGCTTTCCCTTTTTTACTTCACCATCTGTTATCAGAGAGTCCATTGGGAGTTCTTCTATTAAGTCCTCCCTTCTTTTTCCATAGACCTCCTCCGAGTTTATAGTCACGGTTTTTCTTTCATTCACTTTCATTCCTTTAACTGCTTTATCAAAACCGGGCATTATTTTTCCGCTCCCGACGACAAATTCAACCGGTTTTCCCTTCTCTGTTTTATCAAATATTTTCCCATTCTTCAATTTTCCGGTATATTCGACCAGAACCTTATTTCCTTTTCTAACAATCTTTTCGCGATTCATATTACTGGATTAAAATTTTATATTGATTATTTTATTCATTCTGGCTTCTGCGATGAAAAAGTATCAAATGATGCGAATTTATTAACATCAAGCTCTCTTAAGACAACATCAAGGTCTTCTTTAAACTCGGCAATTTCAACAGGAGTTAATTTTTCACTCACCAACTGCGGCGCTGATTTAGCATCTTCTGGATATTCATTTGTTCCTGGTATGTGTCTGGAAACCGCAATCTTCGGGTTTGAAAGCCTGTTTCTTCCAATAAATTTAGAGTTTCTAACGCTATTATTGCATCCCCCTTTGCAACTGTTATATACACACGGAAAACCTTGCTTGCTACATCATTCCCTTTTGGAACTATGTGTTTTTCAAATGCCTCCTTTAAAAGATCATCTACCTCCTTCGGCAGTGCCTGTTTAAGTGTTACCTCGCTGAAAACAAAATGTCCTCCTGGTTTCAAGACACGCATTACCTCACGGAACACTTTTGGTTGATCCAGCAGGCAGAGGCAACAATTAGCGGTGACATAATCAAATTGGTTGTCCGGGAATCCTATTCCAATGTTTAAGTCAGCCACTCCAAAGTTGGTGTTATCTTCAATATCTTGGCAATCTTTTGCGTTTTGCTTTGCTCTTTCTATCATCTCCGGGACATAATCCACCCCCACAGCAAGTCCGTTGGGGGCAACTTTCATTGCACTTAACAAAACATCTGTCCCGGGACCACAACCTAAATCCAGCGTTCGCATTCCTGATTGCAAATCACATTCAGTCATGGGATTGCCGCAGCCGATGCCCATAACAGCATCAGGGGGTAGTTTATCAAGTTGCTGGCTTGTGTATCCTGTCAATTCCATTATTTCTTTGTTGTCCTTTACTGTTTTATTTTCAGCCAGGGTTCTATATTCCTTTTTTACAAAGTCGGTTTCTGTCATTTTATTTAATTATTTATATTTTTCATTTTATTTTGAAATAAGTTTGACTTTTTATAAGTTTTTGAGTATGGACTCTACGGTTTCCTATGATTCCTTTTGACTTAAATTAAAAGTCATTTTGAACTGTTTAATAATCTGCTTTTTGGATGTGTTCCCATCACATCTTTTCCATACCCACAACACACTTTCTTGTAATGCAAACTTACTTCCTATTGAATTTAACACATATGTTTTTCCTTCTGTGTTATCCACTATTTGTCCTTTCTTTTTCGGATTTTTTTCTTTATTTCAGTGATTTCCATATCTTTTTGTATAAATTA
>MCBE01000098.1 GCA_001723845.1 Candidatus Altarchaeales archaeon WOR_SM1_SCG | reverse complement strand
GATCTAATTTGGCACACAAAGTTATACTTGAATTAAAAAAAATTGAGAGAAAAGAAAAAGAGATAAATGTAGAAAATGATACAGAAGAATTTCTGAAGAGAGGAAAATTACTTCAGTCTTTAAGAAAATTTAAAGATGCAGAGGAAGAATATAAAAAAGCAGTGAAAAAGAGTCTAACCTTTCCAAAAGATTATTATGATCGTATTACAGCAAGAAGAATATTTTTCAGCTTTCACTATGAAAGGGATGCGTGGAGAGTCAATCAGGTTCGTAATAATTGGTTAACAAAACCTGATAGAGAAACAGCTGGATTTTGGGATACTGCAGCTTGGGAAGAAGTTAAGAAAAAAGGGGCTGAAACAATAAAACATTGGATTAATAAACAGTTAGAAGGCACATCAGTTACTGTTGTTTTAATAGGAGCAGAGACTGCTAGTGGGAAATGGGTTCAGTATGAGATAAAGAAGAGTGTTGAAAAAGGAAATGGTCTTTTAGGTGTGTATATCCACAATTTAAAAGATCAAGAAGGTAAAGCAGATCACTGCGGTTCAAATCCATTTGAAAAGATTTACACTGAAAGGAATGGACATAAAGTTTGTTTATCGGAAATTTATCCTACTTATGATTGGGTAGATGATGAGGGGTATAAAAATTTCGCTAATTGGGTTGAGAATGCAGCACAAAAAGCAGTAAATTAGATATAGATAGAAAAACAAGAATGTACATTAGTATAAAATTGCTTTGTAAGATAATATGGAAGCAATCACATAACTTACTACCAAAAGGAGAGAGTTAAAATGGCTAAGAAGTTAAAACCATTAGGGGAAGGGTAAGAGGGGGAAGTGGATTACCCGCAAGATGGTGTGAGGCAAAGGTATCGGGTCGGGAGAAAGCCAAAGGGGAAGCGGAAACCGAAGAGACCAAAGCAGGTGAGGAAGAAGGCGGTTAGGGGGGGGTGAGGAAAAGAAGAGAAAAAAACAAAAAATAGGAATAAGTAATGTTTTTAAAGGTATATCTAATAATTTTAATATAAATCATAAAAAAAGAGATGTTAAAATGTTTAGAAGAGTATTTTTTAGCTTTCATTATGATAATGATTGCAGGCGAGCTGCGCAGGTTCGAAATAGTAATGTTATACAACGCAATTTAATTGATGCACCAGGGTTCATTGATGCCGCTAGCTGGGAGGATGTGAAAAAACAAGGATCTGATGCAATTGAACGCTGGATACGTCGTCAGATGGAAGAAACTTCCGTTACTGTTGTTTTAATTGGAAGTCAAACAGTTGAACACAATGGGAAGGTTAGACCGTGGGTAAAATTTGAAATTGATGAGAGTTTGAAAGAAGGGAAGGGTCTTTTAGGAGTTTATATTCACAATTGTAACGACCCCGTGGATGGTAGAGATTCAAAAGGGAAAAATCCTTTTGACAACCTTTATTTTGGAGGGACTAACACACTTTTATCTGCTAAGTATGCTACTTATGATTGGATAAATGATAATGGCAGAGAAAATTTAGGGACATGGATTGATAAGGCGGCACAAGACGCAGGAAGATAGTGCATGATAGAAAAGTGGCACAGTCCATCATATAAAACGGGCTATACGGCTTCATTACGCTTCGCCAAAATCGGTTATTTCTGACTTCACATAACCCGATCCCATCATCCGCAAAATTCCAAACATAAACCATAAAAATTTAATAATATTTCCGCTGGATTTTTAGTTATTTCAACATGTAACATCAATGACACAAAAATTTCAATCAATGAATTTATAAAATATTTTTCGGAAATACCCCAGAATGTTGAATTAGGATTTTTCAATTATCAACCCTGAAATCAAGAAAATCCGCATCAAGAATAAATATAAAAATTCAAACCCCATAAAAACAAAAAAGTATTAAATTGAAACCAAAAAAACCAGAATACTCAAAGGAATTCAAAGAGTATCACAGCATGCTTTTTGACTTTAAGGAATTTATTGAATGGATGCAAAAACCATTGAGAAAATCAATAAGAGTAAATTCAATAAAAATTGATTCAAAAAGGTTGTTTGAAAAACTTGGGTGGGGACACGAAAAAATACCGTGGGCAAAAGATGGTTTTTGGGTTGACATAAAATATGGCACGGGCGCAACAATAGAACACGCGATCGGGTATTATTATGTCCAGGAAGCATCTTCCATGATGCCTGTTGAAGCACTAAATATCAAGAACGGCGATATGGTCCTTGATATGTGCGCTGCACCGGGTTCAAAAACAACACAGATAGGCGCAATAAATTTGGGGGGGACAATTATTGCAAATGATTCTAATACCGGAAGGGTAAAATCACTTATATCAAACCTTGGAAGGATGGGCATTGCAAACTGCATTGTCACAAAAAATGACGGGCAGAGATTTCGCGGGATTAAAAAATTTAAAGAAAAATTTGATAGGGTTCTTGTAGATGCACCCTGCTCGGAAGTCGGCACTGCAAGAAAAAACACAGATTCATTAAGAGTATGGACGCCGTCGTATGTGAAAAGAATATCTGCTTTGCAAAAGAAACTTATCTGCTCGGGATTTGAATGCCTAAAAAAAGGGGGGGTTATGGTGTATTCAACATGCACAACCTCAATTGAGGAAAATGAAGATGTTGTTAGGTTTCTTCTTGACAGGTATGAAAACGCCGGGACAGGGAGGATTAATTTGAATGCGAGATACGAAAGTGCAGGTTCCGGTGCCGCAAGGGTTTATCCCTGGCACAATGATACTGAATGCGCATTCATCGCTAAGATAACAAAGAGGTAAAATGCTTTTGCAAAAACTTAATAGAAAAAGGGTTAAGGAAATCAACAGGAAAATTGAAAAAAGATTCGGGGTAAATCCAAATTTCAGGGGATTGTTTTCGGAAGGAAACTGGATATACATTTACACGGGAACAGAAAATTTAACGGAAATTTCCGGTGCGGTATCTGCCGGTTTAAATATAGGTAAATTCCGGGACGAGTTCATGCCGACAATTGAAGGTGCGCAGATTATCAACCCGGAAAAGAATTATTTTATGCTAAAGAGCGGTAAAGATGCTTTAACCTGGATGCAGGGAAATGACCTTTCCGCAGGAGATATAGGGTGTGAAGCAGGTTATGTGATAATCAAATACGGCGATGATGTTCTCGGCTCCGGGATGTATGATGGCAGGATTATAAGAAACCGGCTGGCGAAAAACAGGAAACTGAAGATGTAATCCAAAATTTTAATTTACCATCAATTTTTCAATTAACTTTTAAATTATCTTACTCGTACCTCAGCGCATCAACCGGCTTTAACCTTGACGCTTGCCTTGACGGAAGGACTCCTGCTATCATCCCCACAACTATTGAGAACATAAGTGACCCTGCTATCAATTCAGGGCTTGCATTTGCCTCAAAAAAGGAATAACCTCCCTGGTGGGCAAGAAATTCAACTATTTTACCCAGGAGAATCCCGATTGCGCATCCGATCACACCGCCGATTAAACCAAGTGTCCCTGCTTCAAAAAGAAAAATCACGAGTATATCGTTGTTTCTTGCTCCTATTGCCTTCATAACCCCGATTTCCCGTGTTCTTTCAAGAACCGATGTATAGACAGTGTTCATTATTCCGATTCCCCCGACAACAAGAGAAATTGCCGCGATCCCTATTAAAACCATGTTCAGTATCCCGAAAACCTGGTCAAATGTGTCTATCACCTGCTCCATTGTGCTTACCTGGAAATCATCGTTGCCGCGGGAATCCTCCAGTTCCTCTGCTATTTCATCTGCAACCGCATCAACATTAAAGCCCTCCTTTACCTTAACATAAATCACGCTGAACTCATCAAGCGGCTCGTTGAAAAGTTCCCGGTAGTCGCTCATAAACATATAGACGCTTGAATCATCGTCAGGTGAGCCGGTTTCCTTGACTATGCAGTTGACCGTGAATTCTTTTTCATTACCTCTTCCACCGGCAATCGTAAATTTACTTCTCAAATTCATTTCAGGACCTTCTTCGCCCCAGAACTCACCGGATGCGAGCCGCGAGCCGATGCAGACCTTACCCCTCTCGTTTTTATCCGGCGGGCTCCCGAATTCAATCTGGTAGGTTTCCAGTTCATCAAACATGCCTGCGAAATCCTCATCAGGGTTGGCACTGACCATTGTTACGCCCTCGTTGTCCTTGTATTTAACCAGGGTGAACTTATAGGAGCCGGCGGTAGCACCGTCAACGCCCCGAACATCATTCACAACATCAAGGTCTTTTTGTGTTAATCTCTCGGCGCCGCTTCCGGGAGGACCGTAAGTTACAACACCACCCTGGATTATAATCTTATCATAGCCGATTTTCTCAAACTCTTCCCTGACAGAGTCCTGTAACCCCTGACCGATTGAAATAAGGGCGACAACTGCCATGATGCCAATAACAATTCCTATTACCGTGAGAAAATTCCTGAGTTTGCGCTGCCTTAAATTATTCAATGAAATCCTGATATAGTCGGTAAACATTTTTTATTTATTTTTGAACATAAATTTTTTATTTGAATTTTTCATTAATTTTTCATTAACTTTAATCTACTTGAAAGGTTTTTTGAAACAATACTAAATTAAATTTCAATTTTATTTATACCGAGCAAATCTAATATTTTTAGACATATTCAAATTTTTGGTTGATTCCAAAACTAAGGTTGTGGTGTTTGTGTTAAACTGGTTTGACAGCAAGAAACACAGAAAGATAATGAATCGTGTATGCGAGAAGTTCAATGCTTTGAACATCAGAACCGGTGATCATTTTTTGCTTAGGACTACAATTAAAAAATGAGTGCTGATCATAAGCGTTACAGTTCAGATGTCGCAGATTTGCCAAAAATTGCAAAATGGAGAAAGTTCAAGAATTTGTTTTTGTCTAATTTGTTATGACATCAACTATAATCATTTATTTTAAATAAAAAGCAATATTTAATATGGATATTTCCCAACTTATATGCGAAAACTGGATTATTGTTCTTTCGGTTTGCGTAATACTTTTTATAATTGTAATATCTCTTGCTTTCGGAAAAGGCGGTGAAGAAAAAAAGTTAAAAGAGCAAATTCAAAATCTTAATTATGAAATCAACCGCCTGAAAAAAGAGAACAGGGAACTCAGGATGAAGAGGGGGGAGTCCCTAAAAGAAGAGTTAAGAAATGTCATGGTGACGGGTAAATCTATTGCAGGGGATAAATGATGTTAACAAAATCATTAAAATTTTTACTCAATCTCTTTTTATTGAAATATTAATCGGAGAACTCGCATCATCGCCTGTTGATTCTATAACAAAAACATAGTATCCCTGTGTTTTTGGCAAATTCCCGATAACATTTCCCTTTGTTACGGAATAGATGTCATTAACTTCATCCCCGACAAGCATACCGATATTTATTGTCCTCCCGGGTAAATTCCCGGGTCTTCCGAGATATGTACTTTGATTGCTTTCCGCAACATTTCCGGGGATACTTGCATAAACGGTAATTGTCGTCGGGTGCCCGTGAATATACACAAAATCCGCCGACTCCTTCAATTTATTTACCGCATCATGCGCCGTATTCATATTCATCTGGTCGCTTGCAGAGGTTGTCATAAAATGCACGACAACTAAAAGTCCCATGAGTATCAAAAGCGACAAGCCGATCATTGTCATATATTCCATTGCCGCCTGCCCTTTATTTTTTTTGAATTTAAATTTTATTTCAATATTTTTCATTATTTTATTTTTTAGGTTATATTTTTATTATTTTTATTATTTTTTAATTATAATATATTATATAGATTTATATAAGAAATATTAAATAAGAATTTAAGAAAATAGAAAAACAAGAAAAATGGAATACAAGACACTTGAAGCAGATTATGTGGAATACGGCAATAACAAGTTTTTAGAGATTTCTAAAAAGAAAGTGGAACCGGACGGTAATATATTTTTAAGTATATTGAAAGGGTACTACACTCTTGAGGGTGAAAAAAGGTACCAGAGAGGTCTCGGGATCCCTTATGATAAAGAAATCGTTGAACAGATGATTGAAAAAATGCGGGCAATTGTATCGGATAGTACCGCAAGCACCGAAGATGCCGAAACTGAAGTTAAAGAGGAATAAGTAAGGATAATAATATAATTATTTTTATTTTTATTCTCACGATGAACAATGCAAATTTGAAAAATTACTCGGTAAAGGTAGTTGATGATTTCTCTGCCGCAGTCGGAAATTCCCGACGAGAATGGGCGGGCTTTTCAACCCACCGGGAATTTTAATTTAATTATTTGAAATACAAAAAATCACAATCAAAATGAAAAATTACTCGGTAAAGGTAGTTGATGATTTCTCTGCCGCAGTCGGAAATTCCCGACGAGAATGGGCGGGCTTTTCAGCCCACCGGGAATTTTAATTTAATTATTTGAAATACAAAAGATCACAATCAAAATGAAAAATTACTCGGTAAAGGTAGTTGATGATTTCTCTGCCGCGCATTTCATACCTGAAATAACGGAGGGTTTGCACGGGCATAATTTTAAAGTAGTGGTTAAGGTTTTTGGAAATTTAAATGAAAATTTCATGGTACTTGATTTCAGGGATATTGAAACGGTACTCGGTGAAATTTGCAGTGAAATGGACCATAAAATTATCGTGCCAAAAAAAAGTAAAAACATTACACTCAAGACAAAAGAAGAAAGCATTGATCTGGTTCTTTCGGATAAAAGATACCGCTTCCCAAAAAAAGATGTCGTTCTTCTCCCGATCGAATCAAACACAACCGAACTGATTGCATTCTACATCCATTCGCGGCTGAAGGAAAAAATTAAAGGAAAAATTAAGGTGACTGTAACAGAAAAGGAGAATTATTCCGCAGGTATCGTCGGCTGATTTGAAAATTAAAATTACGGTAATTTATTCAAATACAAATAAATTTAAAATTTAAAATCAATTGTATTCAACTGAACCTGCATTCAAAGATATAATAAATGAATATTAAATAATAAAAGGATAATTTAAAAAATTAATATAAAACAAGATACACAATGGCATCATTTCCGGAAGCAGAAGCAAGGATATTTAAAGGAATATGTATGAAGTGCAACGCTACTAACCCGCTTAATGCGACAATCTGCAGAAAGTGCAAAAAGCCCAATACCATAAGGAGAAAGAATAAAAAGCGGGCTGCTGCATGAGTAAAGTAATTTTTATTGAATTTCTATTAAATTTTTAATTTTTAGAATGTTTAATGATTTAATACCGAAGAACAGGAGCTGCAGGCGTTTTTACCTGGAATTTAGAGTAGAGTGTGAAACACTCAAAAGAACTTAAATTTGACTAATGTATATTTAATTTTAATAAATATTATGGGAGACAAACTTTTTTACATTGCACTTGCAACTTCAATTGCGGGCTTGATACTTTTGACTTACGCGTCAAATGTTTTAGAGCCGAAAATTATTGAAATCAGTGAAATTGACAGTAATTACCTGTATAAAAATGTTCATGTCAGAGGAGAGATTGTTGATTTAAGGAAATTTGAAAGCGGGAGCATTCTTTTTGCGGTTGAGGATAAAACAGGGAGCATCAAGGTTTTTATATATTACACCGATGCAGAAAAATTAAATACGGGAAATATTGAAGAGGGCAGGATTGCGGATGTCATCGGGACACTGGAATTTTATGAAGATGAACTGGAAATTAAAGTTAACGATTACAAGCATTTTAATATTGTTGAATAATTCAATAATTGAAAATTAGATTAAAAATTAAATTCAAATTCTTACAACCTTCATCAAATCACCGCTTCTGACTTCCGAGAATTTTCCCGGATTTTTAACCTTACCGATTACATTTACAGGCGCAACCGGCTGCGAGGTCCCGTAAAAAATACACAAGACCCTCATCGGCGGGAAGTATGCAACATCACCCTTTTTAACCGCTGCACTCTGGTTTTCTTTTTTGATCTTCACCGGAATTTTAAAATAAATTTCCTGCTTCCACTTTTCAGCGTTTGATTGAAAAGGTGCGGCATTATAAATCTCCCTGCATGTTCCGGGTGAATTTTCATCAAGTTCAATAATTTCAGTGAAATTTTCGTGAATAATTTTTAAATTCATTTTTTGAATTATAGCATTTAGCATGGGGTATATAAAAATATTAAATTTGATTAAAGTTCAATATTTAACAAAAGAGACATTTAAAAATAAAATAAAACAAAAAACCAAAATCAAAATGCCAGTCATAACAAAAACAATCTCTGTGGAAACAAAAAAGGATACCGATTTAATTGACATAACCAATCATGTTTCTGCCGTTCTTAAAAGCAGCGGTCTTGCACAAGGAATCGCAACGGTATTTGTTCCCGGGGCAACGGGTTCTGTGAGCACGATTGAATATGAACCCGGGCTTCTCAAAGACATACCCGAAGCACTTGAAAGAATTGCACCGTCAGGTATAAATTACGAGCATCACAAGACATGGGGCGATGATAACGGGAAAAGTCATGTAAGGGCAACATTCCTGGGACCAGGTATTGTTGTTCCGTTCATAAATTCGCAGTTAATTTTAGGCACCTGGCAGCAGATTGTCTTTATGGATTTTGATACAAAGGCGAGAAAAAGAAAGTTAATTGTCCAGGTTATGGGTGAATAAAATTTAATTTAAATTTTTTTAATTTTAATTATAATTAACATAATAAAATGAAATATGACGATAAACTCTACCATAATGAATTAGGGGAATATTTAAGAAATCTCCCGGAACAGTTTGTTATTTTAATTGTTTCAACACAGGAAAAATATGAAGATACAAATATTGAAATTTTAAAATTATTGTGCAACGAGCAGAAACTTTCCGGGTTATACATTACAATAGACCACTCGTATGAAATAACTGCCAAAAAGTTAAGTAAGAAAGGGATAGATACGGATAATCTGTTTTTCATTGACCTCATTACGAGCACGCAGGAAAAGATACCCAGGCGAACAAAAAATTGTTTATTTATTCCGTCGCCGAAGAGTTTAACAGACCTGGGTATTGCAATAGACGAGGCGATTCATTCGGCAAAAAACAAGCAAAAATTTTTATTCGTGGAATCGGTTTCCGCACTGCTGCTTTACAATACCGTCGGAACTGTTAAAAAACTTGAACATTTTTTAGCGGTGAGAATGAGGATGGGCGGTTTAAAGGGAATTTTAATCTCACTGCACGAAAGAACGGAAATGGAAATTATTCCTTTCCTTGCGGAATTCTGCGATAAGGTTGTGAAGATAGAATGAATAAAACTATTTTTGGAATTTTCATTTTATAATATTTATAGAGAGCGTTGAAAAACCCTATTTTTTGCAAAATAGGATTTTTAAAAACGATATGCTCAAGCAAAATATTTTATGTGACCTGCAAATAATTATCCCGAATTCTAATAAAAAGAAAAATGAAATTCACAGAAATCAAACAAAAAATTCAAAATTTAATACTAATCCGGGATTTAAAGAAACAAAAAAACAATATATATTTAAAGAATGAATTCTTATAAATAACATAAATTCAAAAACATAACATAAAATTAATAAAATATAAATTCAATTATAGAGGGACTCCCACTGGAAAAAAAGAAAAATGAATTCTGGGGTCTGTGGAAGAAAATTGAATTATATACAGGAGAGATAGGAATTAAAGAAGTGGATTTTAAAATTTAAATGAGAAAATTAATTAACGTTCAATAAGTTCGCTTTAACTTTAAAAATAATGGATTAAAACTAATGAAAGGTTCGTTTAATTGTAAGTATATCGGAACTTGTGTTCCGGTTTAATACTAAATTAGGGGTGATATCGGAACTTGGGTTCCGATATAACCTAGTTATACGAAATCGCTCCGCAGCATATCGGTTCAAATTTTTAGAGGGAAAAGACGGATGAGATGTTTTTCATCTCTGAATTGAATGCTCCGCGACTTCGCATAACTCCATGTATCTGGTTACGGGCTATTGCCCTTCACCCAAATTTTGCTTTAGCAAAACTTCAGATACACATAAAAAGCGAAATCGCTCCGACTATTTAAAGTTTTAAAATTCAGTAAAAAGGAAATCATTAGATAGTTTAGATAGCTCCGCGACTTCGCATAACCTCATATATCTGCTGCGGGCTTTCAGCCCTTGCCCTTCGGGAAATTTGCCTCCGCTACGCTACGGCAAACTTCAGATATACTCGTCCGTTATATGAAATTGACTACGGACGCTTTTAGAATTTAAACATTTATTAACTTTAAATCAAAATAAAATTAAACAAAAAATGAAAAACAAAAATATGTGTTCCGCCAGGGTCCATGAGAGAGCGAATAAGGGTTTTGGACTATTGAATGAAAAATTAGGGAGGAGTTTATTGTGTGGATTGGCACTTTTGGTGCTGGTTTTGGGATTGAGTGGAAGTGTGAATGCTGCATTGGAATATTCTCCAGACAGTGATACTGTTCTTCTTGACCACTTCAACGATGCGACCTCAGCAGGATATGTTAGTGGTTCACTCAATTATGTGGGGAGTTTACCAGAACTTAACGAAGCAGCTAATTTCAATGAAGGAACATGGATTAGATATACTTTACCTAGCTGGTACGGTGCGGTTTGGAATTACGAGCCTGCAGGTAAAGACGGTACAGTAGAATTATGGGCATATCCAAGAGAGTATACTAACTTATTGATTTTTCACTGGAATAGTGTAACTTACTCGCCACCTGCAGGTCGAGTATTATCGTTAGGAATAAACTCAGAGGGTAAGCCATATTGCAGTACATGGACAACTGTTTACGGACCATCAGGACTAATTCCACTTCCACCAGGGGATACGACAATCCAGCTCAATCAGTGGACTCATTTAGCATGTACATGGGGTTCTGATGGTATGAAACTATATGTAAATGGCGAACTTGATGCTTCCACACCAAGTAACCTGTATCCATCTTTCTGGCCAGGATCAAATTTTTATGTATATGTAAATGATTGGGGTCAAAGAGATTTGGGTTATATTGACGAACTCCGTATTTCAAAGGTTGCAAGAGTAGAATTTCCAACTGTTGTTTCTGATACAGACGGTGATGGGGTTCCTGATGATGTTGATAACTGCCTAAATACACCAAATCCTGACCAAGCAGACTGCGATAACAATGAAATAGGAGATGCCTGTGATGACATAAATCCAGATGCAGAAGAGGTTTGTGACAACATAGATAATAATTGCAATGGAGAAGTTGATGAAGGATTAGTGCAAAATTGTGGATCAGGTGATTGTGCCGGGACTCAAACATGTAATGAGGGAGTGTGGGGTGATTGTTCTTCAGCAGGAAATAACTGTGGGGTGTGTGCCTCATGCGATTCCAGCGGTTCTTGTTCAGTTTATGATGAAACACAAGACAGCGATTGTCCAGCAACAACATGTCCTGTAGATGTATGTGGTGGAAATGGTTGCGGGTTATTTATCTGGTGTGATTATCCTGTGAGCGTGCCAAATGAATGTACTGGGATATTTACATGCAGTGCGTACAGCTGTGATCTATCTGCAACATGCGGACCTGATAATGACAATGATGGTTACTCACCGCAATGTGGGGACTGCAATGACAATGATGCATCCATAAATCCAAGTGCTATAGAAATACCTGGAAATGATGTTGATGAAAATTGCGATGGAAAGGTTACTTGCGACTCATCAGCAACATGGAAGAATCACGGACAGTTTGTTAGTTGCGTTTCAAATGAGGCAGAAGCATTACTTGATGCTGGTTTAATAACCGAAGAAGAAAAAGATGCGATTGTTTCAGCAGCAGCACATTCCACAGTGGGAATGCCAGACAAAAGTGAAAAACCAGGGAAAGGAAAAGGTAAATAAAGTCAACAAGCGAAGCAGTGATTAAAAGGACAGGGAGAGGTATATCCTCTCTCTTTTATTGTTTTTTAATTTTAAACTCAAAGAAAATATTTAGAGAATTAATTTTGGCGTCCTTCGTCAACATTCACATAACACAGGATATACGCGGCAGACTTCATCCTTGCCCTACGAGACATTTTGCTGTCGCAAAACGTCGTATAGCCCGATTCCGTTATATGAAATTGACTACGGACGCCTTTAGAATTTAAACATTTATTAACTTTAAAATTCAAATAAAATTATTAAACAAAAAAATGGAAAACAAAAATAGTTTTTCCGCCGAGGTCCATGAGAGAGCGGATAAGGGTTTTGGACTATTCAGTAAAAATTTGGGGGGGAGTTTGATGTGTGGATTGGTAATTTTGGTGTTGATTTTTGGATTGGGTGGGGGCGTAAGTGCTGAAACTGATATTATCTACGACAATTTCGGACCTGCCGACTCATACTGTACAACTGCTTCATTTGATGTCTGGTTAAACTCCCATGACTTTGATTGGGCAATGGGATTCACGGTTCCAGATACTGGCAATTTCACACTTCAAGCGATTGAATTAGCTGTGGGGAATCCACTCAATAATATTGGTGGGGGAAATATCATGAACGTGTTGCTCATGACTGATGATGCGGGGATACCGGGAGATATAATTGAGAGTTATCAACTATTGGTCCCACCACCATATTTTACCGGAATATTATCCTACAACTCAACAATCCGGCCCGTTCTGAGTGCTAATACTCAATACTGGGTAGTTGCTTCTGCAGCACAGCACAGCACCCAACTGGGTTGGAGTTTTGATTCAGGTTGTTTTGACAGTAATAACGGTCCCGCATTAAAACGTGTTGATGGTGGCGAATGGCAACTTTACAAGTCAATATACTCAGGGAGATGGTATGGTAAAGGTGCGTTTCGTTTATCAGGGCAAAGGTTTGAAGGATACTGTAATGATACGGATAATGATACTATTTGCGACGAAAAAGATAATTGCCCAAACGCACCAAATCCTGACCAAACAGATACTGACGGTGATGGAATGGGTGGTGTATGCGACATCTGCCCATACGACCCGGAAAATGATGCTGACGGTGATGGGATTTGCGGTGATGTTGATAACTGCCCAAATACTCCAAATCCTGACCAGAAGGATAGTGACTCTGTTGACTCCGGTTGCCTAGAGGGAATGGAGCAAGGAAACAATTTCTGTATGGATATCCACGAGCACTATGGAGATGGTGATTGGTTTGAGGCCTATGATTACTGCGTAGGCCAAGGCAAAAGGTTATGTTTTAAAGAAGAATATATAATTGCCTGTGTTGACGGGCTGAACATATTCTGGAATGAACAAGGTCAAAATGAAGAATGGCGGTTTGATGATGGAAGTTGTCCAAGTGGCTATAAGCCAAGAGTAGACTATATTGGGTGCGATAATCCTGTTTATGATTGCCAAAATGAATATTTTAAGAGGTCCTACAGATGTTGCTCAGACTTTATCTATCTTGGAGATGGCATTGGCGATGCTTGTGACAACTGTCCTCTCGTTTCAAATTCAGACCAAAAAGACACAGATAATGATGGTGTCGGTGACTCATGTGACAACTGTCCGATAGTTGCTAATATAGGACAAGAAGATACTGATGGTGATGGCGTGGGCGATGCTTGCGATAACTGTGTAAATACAGCAAACGCTGACCAATCAGACAGAGACGGCGACGGTGTAGGAGATGCGTGCGATAACTGCCCGACAACAGCGAACGCTGACCAGGCGGATGCTGACGGCGACGGTGTAGGAGATGCGTGCGATAACTGCCCGACAACAGCGAACGCTGACCAGGCGGATGCTGACGGCGACGGTGTAGGAGATGCGTGCGATAACTGTGTAAATACAGCAAACACTGACCAATCAGATGTTGACAGCGATGGAATGGGAGATGCTTGTGACATCTGTCCAAACGATCCATACAATGATGCTGATAATGACACAATTTGCGGTGATGTTGATTACTGTGTAGATACAGGTGCAGATAAACCATCTGCAAGATTAGGAACTAATAGATGGATCTGGAATGGTACGGAATGGATAACAGAAAAACCAAAAGGCAAAGGACCGCAAAAATCCTATACAATAAATGATACACAGGGATGCAGCTGCACCCAGATTATAGGCATACTTGGTTTAGGCAAAGGACATGAGAAATTTGGATGCAGTATCAGTGCGATGGATGACTTTATAGCGATGCTTGAAGATTAGATGAAAGCGAACGGGAGAAGTGATTAAAAGACAGGGAGAGGTATATCCTCTCTCTTTTTTAATTTTTTAAATTTTAAAACCAAAGAAAATATTCAGAATTAATTTTGGCGTCCTTCGTCAACATTCACATAACAAAAGGATATACGCGGCGGACTTCGTCCTTGCCCTTCGGGACATTCGCCTATCGGCGAACGTCGTATATCCTCCATCCGTTATATGAAATTTCTTCGGGGGGGGTAATTTTACACATCAATATTATCAAAATTTAATTAAATTAATAAAAAGAGTGAGGATGAAAATAAAATTTAAAATTTTAATTGCGGGGTTGATATTATTTCTTTTTGTAGGAAATGTATTTTCCGCGCCAAATCCTGCATCTGTTTATTGCCATGAAGTTGGCGGAACAATAGAAGTAAACAACACCCCTCTGGGACAGCAGGGTTTATGTGTAATGCCTGACGGCACAAAGTACAATTCATGGGAATTTTTTGAAGGTAGTATAGGGCAGAATTACAGCTGGTGTGCTAAGAATGGCTATGGAATTGAAACAATATGCGATGGACTGTCGCCTTATTCTTCTTGCAGAGCAGTTTGTGTATTCCCGGATGGAAGAAAACAAGATATGAATGTATTAATGGGTTTTTACAAACAAGTTCCCTCTGTGAAAACCAAAAAGGCTAAATCACAAACAAAATCTCTGATCTCGCCAGATTACACGGGACAGGGTTTTTTTGATTGGAGGAATTACAACGGATCTGATTGGACAACGCCTGTTAAAGATCAAGACAATTGCGGGATTTGTTGGGCGTTTGCAGAATTAGGGGCAGTTGAAGCGAAATGGAATATTCTTCATAATGATTCTACAATTGATATAGACCTTTCGGAAGCGCATCTTGCTAATTTAAATTCCAATTGCCAGGGCGATTGGGATGTGGGAGTAGTAACCGAGGACTGTCTTGGTTATACTTATTATAACAATAATTGTGACAGTTCCGGAGCATCTGTCCCATGTTCTGAAATGTGTGGTGGTTGGAAACAAAAATTATATACCTATGGCCCGGTTTTTAGTATTAGTGTAAGTGATCGCGAGTTATTAAAGGAAAAATTAGTAACCGAAGGACCACTTGAGATTGGTATATATATGGGCGGCTCTTTTGATGGTAATGGCATATACAGATGTACTAACCCGCCCCCAGGTAACACAACCCATGCAATAAGTATTGTAGGGTATAATGACTCCGGACAGTACTGGATAATCAAAAACAGTTGGGGGGCGGGCTGGGGCGATAATGGATTTTTTAAACTCGGATATGGAGAATGTAATATAAATAGCAGTTCTATCGGAAAGGCATTCTACATAAAGAATGTAAAAAAATGGAATATATCCGGATGTGAATGCAGTTCCTGCGAAGAATGTAACATACAATTAAATGATCCTGCTTGCTCAACCGTGAAATTAACTGCGGATATATCAAATCATCCTGGAACTTGTATTGATAACCCTCCTGCTTTTAACAGCAGGACATTTGACTGTCAAGGACATACAATTGACGGCGATGGTTCCGGATATGTTTTGAATCCGACTTATGGAATTTATTTGAAGGAAAAAACAGGAAATATAATTAAAAATTGCGAGGTCACGAATTTTTATTACGGAATTTATTTACGGAATTCTTCAAATAATAATCTAATTTCTAACACAGCGAATTATAATGATGATTGGTTGTTGGGGTTGGGTTATGGAATTTATTTACGGAATTCCTCAAACAACGCTTTGACCAGCAACACTGCGAATTATAATGATTATGGAATTCGTTTATATTTCTCCTCAAACAATACTATAAAATCCAACACAGCGAATCATAATTACGATTATGGAATTTATTTATTTTCCTCCTCAAACAATACCTTAACCAACAACACAGCAAACTCAAATGATTATTATGGAATTTATTTGAATGATGCTGACTCAAATAATTTCACTTCCAATACCGTAAAATTCAATAACAAACACGGTTTCTACGCTCTCGCAACAAGCACCGGAAATATCCTGAATTCAAACATATTCTGCTCAAACAATCAAGGTGGTGGGACTTACTATGATATTTACGATGCTGATTCAAACACGGGAGACAACAACACATGCAACTCAAAACATAATTGGAATGATGCCGGAGCAACAGGATGTACTTTTTCATGTGCGGTAGAGTGCACCTGCAATTCATGTTATACTTGCGAATCAAAATTAAATAATCCTTCATGTGACATAGTAAAATTAACGACAGATATTACAAATGAATACGGTGACTGCATCTACAGCCCCTCCGGCTTTAACAACAAGATTTTTGACTGCAATGGACATACGATTGACGGCGATGATTACGGATATGATTATGGAATATATCTTTCCAGTAAAACAAACAATAAAATTAAAAATTGCATCATAACGGACTTTTATCTTGGAATTTATTTACGATATTCTTCAAACAACAACTTAACCGGCAACAATGCAAGTGATAATGATTATGGGATTTATTTATATTCTTCTTCAAACAACAACTTAACTACAAATTATGCGTGTTCAAACTCATACGATGACATTTATGTATCAGGAAGTTCCGGTAACATGGGCGACAACAACACCTGCGACAAAACATACCAATGGGATGATGAGGAAGCATTTGGTTGTACATGGTTTTGTGACGGCTCTGATGGTTCTGTTCCTGATTGTTTGTGCTCGTCATGTGATGAATGTGAATCTGAGTTGAATTCCGGTTTATGCGCTCAAGTCAATCTAACAACAGATATTACAAACCATGCGGGGACATGTATCAGTAATCCGGAAAATTTCAACAATAAAATCTTTGACTGCCAGGGACATACTATTGACGGAACAGGAAGTAATTATGGAGTATACCTTTCTGGGAAAACAAATAATACAATTAAAAATTGCATCATAACTGACTTTTATTATGGAATTTATTTATATTCTTCTTCAAACAACACCATGACCAACAACACAGCAAATTATAATAATTATTATGGAATTTATTTATCTTCTTCCTCAAACAACAACATAAATACAAACGATGTGTGTTCAAACTCATACACCGACATTTATGTAACTGGTACTGGAAACACGGGCGATAATAACACCTGCGACAAAACATACCAATGGGATGATGATGGTGTATTTGGGTGTACCTGGTTTTGTAACGGCTCTGATGGTGCTGTTCCCGATTGTTTGTGTTCGTCATGTGATGAATGTGAATCTGAGTTGAATTCCGGTTTATGTAATCAAGTCAATTTAACAGCAAATATATCAACAACTGGGACATGTATCTATAATCCTGCAAATTTCAACAATAAAATCTTTGACTGCCACGGACATACAATCGACGGCGATGATTCTGGATATGATTATGGAATCTATCTTTACGGGAAAACAAATAATACAATTAAAAATTGCATCATAACTGACTTTTATCGTGGAATTTATTTATCTTCTTCCTCAAACAACAACATAACAAACAACTCTGCAAAGCATAATGATTACGGAGTTTATTTATCTTCTTCCTCAAACAACAACATAAATACAAACGATGTGTGTTCAAACTCATACACCGACATTTATGTAACTGGTACTGGAAACACGGGCGATAATAACACCTGCGACAAAACATACCAATGGGATGATGATGGTGTATTTGGGTGTACCTGGTTTTGTAACGGCTCTGATGGTGCTGTTCCCGATTGTTTGTGTTCGTCATGTGATGAATGTGAATCTGAGTTGAATTCCGGTTTATGTAATCAAGTCAACCTAACAGCAGATATTGCAAATTATGCAGGGACATGTATTAGTAATCCTACAAATTTCAACAACAAAATCTTTGACTGTCAGGGACATACGATTGACGGCGACGATTCCGGATATGATTACGGAATCTACCTTTATGGGAAAACAAATAATACAATTAAAAATTGCATCATAACTGACTTTTATGATGGAATTTATTTATACTCTTCTTCAAACAACACCTTAACTAACAACACAGCGGAGGATAATGATTACGGAATTTATTTATCTTCTTCTGACTTCAATAATTTTACAAGTAATGAAATAAAAAACAATGATAAGGAGGGCATTTACTTTAATTCAAATTCAAACAATAACATTTTAATTTCAAATATAATCTGTTCAAACAACCAGTTAGATGGATATTATTATGACATTAACGATGCTGACTCAAACTCTGGTAACAACAATACCTGCGAAACAACTAATAATTGGAATGATGATGGTACAACGAAGTGTACTCATTTTTGTCCAGTAGATTGCTCCTGCGGCAGTTGCAGTGATTGTACGGCAAAACTTAACCTTCCAGCGTGTAGTGTTGTGAACTTGACAGCAGATATATCAACAACTGGGACATGTATCAATAGCCCTACAGGGTTTAATAACAAGATTTTTGACTGCCAAGGACATACGATTGACGGGGATGGTTATGTAACTGATTATGGAATATACCTTTCCGTGAAAACAGATAATACAATAAAAAATTGTGTGATTACTGACTTTGGGTATGGAATTCGTTTATCTTCTTCTTCAAACAACAACTTAACCAACAACACCGCTAATAATAATCATTATGGAATTGCTTTATTTTCTTCCTCAAACAACAACTTAACCAGCAACATAGCGAATAATAACACTTATTATGGAATTCGTTTAGATTATTCCTCAAACAATACCCTAACTAACAACACAGCAAAGTATAATACTTATCGTGGAATTTATTTATATTCTTCCTCAAACAACAAGATAAATACAAACGATGCATGTTCAAACACAAACACCGACATTTCTATGATTGGCACCGGAAACATCGGCGACAACAACACCTGCGACAAAACATATCAATGGGATGATGAGGGCGTATTTGGTTGTACTTGGCTTTGTAACGGTTCTAATGGTGCGGTTCCCGATTGTTTGTGCTCATCGTGCGATGAATGTGAATCTGAGTTGAATTCCGGTTTATGTGCCCAAGTCAACCTAACAACAAATATTACAAACTACGCTGGAACATGTATCAGTAACCCCACAAATTTCAACAACAAAATATTTGACTGCCAGGGACATACGATTGACGGCGATGATTATGGATCTTATGATTATGGAATTTATTTATATGGAAAAACAAATAATACAATAAAAAATTGCATCATAACTGACTTTAATAAGGGAATCTATTTATCTTCTTCCTCAAATAATACCCTAACCAACAACACAGCGAATAGTAATGGGGAGGGAATTCGGTTATATTCTTCCTCAAACTACAACACCCTAACCAACAACACAGCGAAGAATAATACTTTTGATGGAATTTATTTAGGTTCTTCCTCAAACAACATCTTAACCAAAAACACTGCAAAGTATAATGGTTGTGGAAGTCGTTTATCTTCTTCCTCAAACAACAGATTAACCAACAACACAGCAGATAATAACCGTAATTATGGAATTTATATATACTCTTCCGACTTCAATAATTTTACAAATAATGAAGTAAAAAACAATGGCAGAGACGGTATCTACTTTAATTCATATTCAAACAATAACATTTTAATTTCAAATATGATTTGTTCAAACAATCAATTAAATGGAACTTATTATGACATTAACGATGCTGACTCAAACTCTGGCGACAACAACACCTGTGATACAACTAATAATTGGAATGATGATGGTGCAACGAATTGTACTTATTTTTGTCCGGTAAACTGCTCCTGCACCGGTTGCAGCGATTGTATGGCAAAACTTAACCTTCCGGCATGTAGTGTTGTGAACTTGACGGTAAATATATCAACAACAGGGACATGTATCAATAATCCTTCCGGATTTAACGACAAGGTTTTTGACTGCCAAGGGCATAAGATTGACGGAGATGGTTCTGGAACATTGCAGAATCCAACTTATGGGATTTATTTAAATGGTAAAAATAATAATACACTAAAAAATTGCAGAATTACTGACTTTTATTATGGAATTTATCTATATTCCTCCTCAAACCGTAACGCATTAACTAACAACACAGCGAATGACAATAGTGAGCATGGAATTTATCTATATTCCTCCTCAAACAACACCCTAAACCGCAACACAGCAGATGATAATCATAATGGAATTTATCTATATTCTTCCTCAAACAACACATTGACCAATAACACAGCGAATGACAATAAACATGGAATTCATTTACGATATTCCTCAAACAATAATGAATTAAATTCAAATTACCTCTGCGAAAATACATATTCAGATATAAGCATTGACTCATCAAGAGGAAACACCGGCGACAACATCTGCGACAACATAATTGATGATGGAAATCCCATAACCTGCAATACTCATTGCCCGGCAATATGCGGAGATAACATCTGCGAAATGGAAGAAAACTGCGGTAACTGCCCAAAAGATTGCAGTTGTTCAAATCAGGAATTCTGTAATTTATCCAATCAATGTCAATCCAAAAAGCAGGATAATGAATCCTGCGATCAAAATTCAGAATGTTCAGGAAATTACTGTGTTCATGGAACTTGCCGTTCAAGTTCAACTTATTGTGGGGATAATTACTGTGATATGGGGGAATGTGGAAATTGCATGGTAGATTGCGATTATGATCTCAACAAGGATGGAATAATAACTCACGACTACAACGACCTAATGACTGCATACAGGTGTTTTTTAGGGATTGAAAGAAATTGCAATAATTATTATCAAAACTGGGACTTAATTAAACAAGAATATCAATGCTTTATATAAAAAGGATTATGAACCCCCCAAAGAAACTCTCGCTCCATTTCATTTCGCTCGGTGCTATCGCACTCATATAACACCGGATAAAAGAGAAATCAAAGATTTCTCCAAATTCCGCTTTCAGCGGAACTTCTTTTATCCTAATCCGTTAAGTGAAATTATTTTATTTCCCTAATGAATTTTAACAATATTTTGTAGTTGCGAAAGTGAAGTAATAGGGTTATGTGTAATTTTAAGCACAATGCAATTAAAATAAGTTGTCTCAAAAATTATTGCCTTATGTTGTGCCTAAGCATAAACATACTATTATCAATTAAACGGTGTAGTTAGCAATTCTTTCTTTTGGTTACCTATCTTTCCTTTATCTCATCAAGTAGAACATTATAAATCTCAGTAAGTTCTTTATCAGAAATATTTAAAGATAATGCCTTCACAAACAATTTATCTATTTCTTGTGGTTTATTTTTTAGTTTGGTTTTAATATCCATAAGATTGCCATGTCTATTTTTATCAAAATATTCCAGTAATTTTTCTAATAATTCCTTATCAATCTTAGTTAAATCTGGCACAATGATTTGTTTTAAATCTACTTGTTTAATCTCTAAATATTTTCCAGTAGATTGTTTAGCTAATCCTATAAACTGAACTAAATAAAAAATCGAGTTAAAATAAAGACACAACACTCTAGAATTCTTCTCTGGAGAAAAATACATTATGAAAGAATTTGTCGGTAATATTTTTTCTTCAGTATATACGGCGGTTGAAAATGTTTGATCAGAATTTAATCTAAACCTATTAGGTATATGTAAGTGTGAAAAATCTTTAGGAGTATTTCTCTCTGCAATATAGTAATCGTAAAGGTCAGAGATATCATAGTTCCTTACTCCTGTTATTGTTCTAAACGTTTTTAATAATTTTGTTTTTTCGATGGTTTTTCGGACCTCTTGTTTATCAAAATATTCCAATAAATCCCCCCCATCATCTTCGTTAAAATGATATTGTGAGTTCTTAATCCTACTGGGTGTTATGTTTCTTGTTATAATTAGTTTCCTGCTTTTTCCTTTAGGTCTTAATTGGAGACCATCTTTTATTAATTCAGATTGTAATCTACCTATTTTTTGGCTTTTTTCTAATTTTTGGATAAATGTATTTATCTTCATTTGATTTTCCATATTATTTGAAAATAAGAATAACATTAGTTTATCTATGTTGTTGACAAGTTGCTCTTGTTCTATCGTTAATATGCTGAAATCCTCATTATCTGTTTGTTCTGAATGTTCTGTTCGTATGTCTCTAGATAATTTATCTATACTCACCGAATTTAAACTTTCTATCTTGTTGTGCAAAAAAATTATTTTAACTTTATTATTTTTTTCATATTGTGCTTTTTTAGCAACAATCATCACATCAGTAAACATAGCACCTTCACTAAATGAAGAATTTAAACACGGTTTAACAATATATTCAAAGGAATAATTTTTTAGGTAATATTCTCTAATTTTTTTTGTGTCCTTCCCTCTAAAAAAACTTATGGGTATAATCGCAGCTATTCTACCACCATTCTTCAATATTTTATCTGTTAATGCCAAGAAATACCCCCATAAATGTATCCTTTTACCACATATTTTATGTAATACAGGTTTAGAAAAAATTTTTTTAAAATCTTTTGGCAATTTGTTAATACTTGTAAAGGGAGGATTTATTATGATAATATCTGGTTTTTCCAATCTGAACTCTTTTGGGGGGATTATTTTTTTAACTTTTTTTGTTTCAGAAAAATCAGTAAGACTTTTTTGTTCTTTCTGTATGTTCTGTAATTCATTTGAAATATCCCCATAAGCTTCCTTAACGTCTGTAGGAAGATTAAATAATTCCAATGAGTTTCTTTTTGAAATTCTCATGAAATTTGTTGAAGCATTGAGGTTTTGAGCAGAAAGAGTAAGCCCAGTTAGGTGGCATGCAAAAGGCATTATATCCGTCCCAGTAATATGTTCTTCTAAAAATATTTTGTGTATTTTGTTTAAATCTTTAGAATCAGTTACCTTTTCTTTTGTATAACGATCTAATTTTATTTTGTAACTAGCAACCAAAAGTGTTCCAGAACCACATGCTAAATCCCATACCGTATCAGACCATTTAGTTATAGAAAGATTAGCTAAAAGTTCCGCCGACAAATTTTTCGTGTAAAAAGATGCAAGAACTTTTCTAGTCTCTTTGGGTAAAGCATTACCAATTAATCTACCATATAAATCTTGGTTTATATCTTCAACACGCAAAGGTGTTAATCCTATGATTATATTATTTATTTCACCTAAAATATTTGAGTCATAATCTATTTTTGATACTACATCTATGTCAAAAATAGGTTTAAAATCAATTTCTCTTATTTCATCAAAATATTCATTAAGTTTATTGATAGTAGTGATTGTTTTGATTTCCGATACTTTATTTGTTTTTTTCGAGTAGAGAAAATAAAACAAGATTTGATTTACTAATATGTATGCTAAAAGATCAATTAACTGGTTTTTTATGCGCGTTGAATTACCTTTACTATCTTTACTACTTAATGATAAAAATAATCCTTGATCTGTGGTTAAATTGTTAAGTAAATCATCAAGACGTTTTTTATCTTTATACTGGCGGTTTATCAACTTTGATAAGGATTTTATACTTTTTTGTAATATATTGGCTGCAACTTCTGTATTCTTTACTGCCAGTAGTTTATTGTCAATTCTTGCTTTCAATTGACTCATAGAGTCATCTACTGACATTTTTACTAAATCATACCAATTTTCAGTTAGAAAAACACAATTACAAACAATTCCTAAAGCTTTTCTATTGATTTCTTCTATCGAATTTGTCTCTATCTTAATATCTTCAGGGTATGAAATTACAATTATGTTCCGAGTATTATATTTTATTGAATATTCATATGCCTGAACAATACCTTTTATCAAATCAGATAAGCTTCCATCACTTATTTTAATTTCAAGAATATAACTTTCTTTATTATACTTACATAAAATATCTATATATCTTTTTTCTTCTGAAATTTTAATTTCTTGAACAACTTCAAACCCCAATTTATTTAGTAAGCTTGCTATTGGGTGATAAAGTGTTCTTTCAACAGATTTTATATTACTCGCTTCTTTCATTTCTCTACTAAATCTTTTATTTTTTAAAATTCAATAAAATTAACTCTTTTATAGTGTTTTTAGCCACTAATACACTGCCCCCTTTTCCTTTCCTTGCATAACATATTTATCGTTACATAATTTCTCCAGCCATTTTTTTGTTGTATTCCAAAAAATTATTGTGTTTTTTGCTTATTTTTATTTATTAAAATTTTAAGTTTAATTGAATAATAAATTTAATAGGGGAAATAAAATAACTCTCACTTCGTAAACTTCGTTCGCTCCTAACGGAGTCACATAACACCGGATAAATGACTTTCGACCTACGGTCTCCGTCCAAATTACTACGTAACTTCATTTATCCTAATCCGTTATCTGAAATTGAGGCAATAAAATGGAAAAAGAATACAAAAATATTGAGGAATTGATAAAAGAAAATCTGAGTACAGAGGAATATGAAGATACTCAAGAGTTAATAAATGAATTGAAAAATGTGCGAAGTAGGGGTTATTTCACAAAGAAAGAATTTCTAAAGATGGCAATGTGGAAAAGCCCTCGGCCTAAAAAGTGGTACTTATCCAATTCGGAAGACAAGATAATTGAGATATCCAAGAAAGTATTTTCTACCAACTATGAAAAGAGGAAAATTGAACTTTTAACACAACCACCGACAAAATTGAATGGAGTTAAAGTCCCTGTTGCTTCCGCAATTCTCATGTTAACTGATCCACAGAATTATGGCGTGATAGATATTAGGGTTTGGCAGGTTCTCTACCTATATGGCTCAGAGGCTGTCCGACAATTATGAACACCGTTTAGATTATCGCTATTTTTGATATTTTCTCGATATTTTTTTCTGTGCAATGATAAATCACCATTTTTCAAATATAATGCCTAATAAAAATATGCCTTT
>MCBE01000097.1 GCA_001723845.1 Candidatus Altarchaeales archaeon WOR_SM1_SCG | reverse complement strand
TAAACAGGTAAGGGTTCGCCGTGAAACGAATTAAAAAGTTAGGAAGTTGGGAGATATTTAATTGGGGTTGATTTTAATGGTTAAATGTGGGGAGTGTTTGATGTCTGTGATATTTTGAGAGGATACATTAATACTTTATATCCCGTATTCCCGGATATCATAAAGTATATTAAAACTCTTAATCATTTATCAACGTCTGATAAAAATCATACAGGCAATAGAATTTTTAAATTAATGGATGATTCAATTTTAAGTGAACTAGATTACCATAAGATATGGGCTCTAGATTTATTCACTACTTCTACAGATTGGAATAGTGAAGATAAATTTCTTAGTTTACTGAGTCAACCAACGGATATGTTTAGCAGAAGAAAATTAATATTAGCAATGGGGCGGGCTTCTCAAAGACATTGGTTTCAATCAAGGTGGAGAGATCTTTTTGATGAACCGCACTGGCCAAGACGTGCACTTTTAGCAGCAGCAAGTTGCATGCCAAAAGATGCACGAAATCATTGGTACAGATCTGTTGAACCTAGACTAGATCAACTTGAACTTGCTGTAATGAGATGGGCAAGAGATAACCCATTCTAATTATTTTTATGCAACTGCACACAACAAGAGGATGTGCGCTACTGGTTTCGCTCTTACCCTTTGAGACATTGCATTCGGCTACGCTGTATATCGAAAGCAAACAACCCATCCTTCTATAAGGAATATCCATTCTTTGGAAGAGAAGCATTATTTTCCCCAACGGAGTAGTTACTCCCCCCCGAAGAATCCTATTCGTGTTCAAAATTTAGAACTATACTGGAAGGGTTTATGTATGTGGATTTGATAAGAAAAAGTAATGTAGAATTTATTATTTATTTTCTAATTAATGAATAATTAATAAATAAAAATTTTGTAAGTAGATATATTTATAAAGAAATGGTGAAATTGGTATTATATACCGGGACGAACTGCCCGAAGTGTCCTGCCGCCCACGGTGTTGTTGAGGAGGTTGCAAATGAACTGGGACTCGTAAACGGAAAGGATTATGTTGTTAAAAATATTGATGACGAGGAAGTCATGATTGAAGCACTCCAGAACCAGGTTGCAAGCACTCCTGCGATTGTGATAAATAACGAAGTAGCATTTATCGGGGATGTGCCTTCAAAAGAGGAACTGCTGAAAAAATTGAAATAAAATTGTGCCGAGGTTTTGCATTTTAACGGCAATTTTAATTTAATCTAATTTTAAATTATAATATACAATTTTGAAATTAAAAATTAAAAATAAATTTAAAATGGAAGCATATATATTGATAAAAACAATGGGCGGGAAAGCAAGAAAGGTGTTAAATGCCATTCGTATGATGGACGGTATTGAAAGTGCAAACGGAACTTACGGTTCGTATGACCTAATTGTAAAAATTAACAGCGAGGATGTCGCAGGAGTTGTGATTGATAAAATACGAACATTAGACGGTGTTATGGATACAAACACATTGATTATTGCATTGTGAAATCAGGGGTTAGGGATTAGATACATAACCACTAACCCCTAACAACTAACCACTAACCCCTAATATAAACTTATGCCCCGGTGGTGTAGCGGCCTATCATGTGAGCCTGTCGAGCTTGCGACCCGGATTCAAATTCCGGCCGGGGCGAATCACAACATCCGCAAATCTAAATTTTTCAACATCAAAAAGCCCCTTATCTGTCAATCTTAATTCCGGGATTACCGGCAGTGCAAGAAAGGAAAGTTTCATGAAAGGTGCATGGATTTTAACTCCCATTTCCTTTAGTTTTTCGTGCAAAAAATTTAATTTATTATTCACTTCCCGAACCGGTTTTTCTGACATAAGACCTGCAATATTCAATTTAAGACCGTGAATTTTTGAACCCTCTGCAATTGCAAACCCGCCCTGCATTGCAACTATTTTATTTACGCAGGAAAGAATATCTTTGTTGTTTGTTCCGACAGCAATGATGTTATGCGAGTCATGTGCAACCGATGACGCAAACGCTCCTCTTTTCAATCCAAAGCCGGAGACAAACCCGGTGCCGATGTTTCCTGTTTTGTGATGCCTCTCAACAACTGCAATTTTCAGTATATCTGAGCAGGCATCGGGAATTACAGTATTATTTTTAACTTTCAATTTCCGTTTAATTGAATTTGTTAAAATTTCGTGTTCAATGACTTCAATCACCCTTGCGTCAACTTCAAAGCCAACATCAACTTTAATGTTGAAGTCCTTCTCTGACAGCGGTTTTACATTGATTGTATTTTTTACAAAACCAGGATAAATATAATTTTTAAATTTTTTAATTAATTTATTGTTTTCAAAGACAACCTCACCCGCAATAATCACTTTATTGATTTCAAAAGTTTCCAGGTCATCAAGGATTAAAATATCGGCGTCCTTCCCGGGTGCTATAATTCCCTTATCTTTCAGGTTGAAGTATCTTGTAGGGTTTATTGTTGCCATTCTTATCGCGCAGATGGGGTCTGTGCCAAGTGCTATTGCCTTTCTTATAATGTGGTTGATGTGTCCTTCTTCAATCAAGTCGCCGGGGTGGCGGTCGTCGGATGCGAAAACGCAAGCATCAAGATTTAAATTTTTGTCAAGAATTGATTTTAAAATTCCAAGATTCCTTGCGGCAGAACCCTCTCTTATCATCAGGACCATGCCTTTTCTTAATTTTTCTGCGGCTTCCTCGCCGGTTGTTGCTTCATGCTCCGACATGATACCGGCTGATATATATTTGTCAAGCATTTCTCCCGAAAAGGTGTATTCTTCTTACCTCCTCCCCGCTTCAAGTACTCTGAATTCCTGCCATTTTTAAAATTAAATTCAGTTTAATTCTTATAAAGAGGTTATGGCTGCGTGTGTATGAAAAATA
>MCBE01000096.1 GCA_001723845.1 Candidatus Altarchaeales archaeon WOR_SM1_SCG | reverse complement strand
TTAGACAGTGCCGTATGGGGATTCCACCCATTTCTATTCGTTTGAACGCCTTTACTATCCCTGATTCTGCTCTGAGCATGCACATTCCCGCTGATGTAATGGCAGTCGTTGATATGGCACCCTCCGACTAAAACGCCGTCTGCACCAAGCAGAAGTGCATTGTAAATAAATTCCGGCTCAACTCTTCCGGAACACATGACCCTTATCGCCCTCATGTTCGGAGGATATTCAAAACGGGATACGCCTGCATTGTCAGCTCCTGCATAAGAGCACCAGTTGCATAAAAACCCGATAATTCTCGGCTCGTCTTTCGGGAGTTCCTCAAGTGCCGCTTTTATCATAGCAGTTATCTGGTTCACGGTAAAGTTTTTCATGGTTATTGCATTTACAGGGCATACCGCCGCACATGTTCCACAGCCCTTGCAGAGCAGCGGATTTGATTCCGCGACATGTTTTTCCTCTTTACGGTTCATGCTTAAGGCACCATAAGGACATACAACAATACAATTCCCGCAGGCGATACATTTTTCAGCATCAATTTCAGAGGATATCGCCTCTGTTTTTACAAAACCTTTGGTAAGAGGGATGGATGCTCTTGCGGCAGCACCAAGGGCTTGTGAAATGCTCTCGTCAATTAGTTTTGGAGAATGAGCCATCCCGCACAAAAAGATGCCGTCGGTTGCAAAATCCACGGGGCGAAGCTTTGCATGGGCTTCAAGAAAGAAGCCGCTCTGCGTGAGGGGAACTTTAAGCAATTCGGATACATTTTTTGCATCTTCCTGCGGGATAACCGCCGCGCTTAATACTAATAAATCAGGATTTAATTCAATATTTCCCCCAAGATACCTGTCTTCAACAGTCACTTTAATTTTCCCGCTTTCAAGTTCTACTTCCGGCTGACTTTCCTTTTTGTAGTGAATAAATATAACTCCTTTTTCTCTTGCGCGCTTGTAGTACTTTTCATGTAACCCATAAGTTCTTATGTCCCTATAAAGCACAAAAATATGTGCATCGGGATTTTTTTCTTTAACCTTCAGAGCGTTCTTGATTGCAGAAGTGCAGCAGATTCTTGAGCAGTACGGTCTTTCATCATTTCTTGAGCCGACGCATTGAATCATAACAATATTTTTTATATTTTTATTGAACTCCCCTCCATATAATTTTTCTCCGAATTCAATCTGCGTTAAAATCCTTTCATCCTTGCCGTACATGAATTCTTCCGGCTTGTACTCGCGAGCTCCAGTTGCAACAATTATAACTCCTGCTTTGAACTCATCACCATTTTCGGTTTTTATTGTAAAGTCGCCGATGCAGCCGTCAATTGACTTGATTTTTGTATTTTTATAAACATTAATTAATTTATTTTTATTTATTTTTTCAATTAAATTTTTTAAATATTCCCCTACATTGGAATTTTCAAGAGTGTAATGAATTTTATTTAAATTCCCACCCAATTCCGGTTCGCGTTCAACAACAGATACATTGTAGCTCTGCTCTGCTATTTCAAGTGCGGCATTCATCCCGGAAATTCCGCCGCCCATTACAAGTGCTGATTTAACGACTTCTGAATAAGTGGTTTTCAGAGGCACCGCAAGTTTCACTTTTGCAGCCGCCATTTTTACCATATCTCTTGCCTTCTCTGTTGCCTTCTCAGGTTCGTGTGAATGCACCCATGAGCAGTGGTCTCTTATGTTTGCCATCTCAAAAAGATACGGGTTTAACCCTGCTTCCTGTAGTGTGTCCCTGAAAAGCGGTTCATGCGTTCTGGGAGTGCATGCTGCAACAACAACCCTGTTTAGATTATGCTTTTTTACTGCTTCCTTTATCTTCTCCTGCGTATCCTGTGAGCAGGAATATGTATTTTCCGCTGCATACACAACTCCTGGAAGCGTTTTTGCATATTCTGCAACAGTTGGGACATTAACAACCGCACCGATATTTATGCCGCAGTGGCAGACGAATACTCCAATCCTGGGTTCATCGCCTATTTCAAGTTCGGGAGGGTATTTTTTTCCCGTAACCAATTCACCCCTTGAATCACAAAGAAGTGCCATTGCCTTTGATGCAGCACCTGACGCCTGTGTCACGGTTTCGGGAATATCCTTTGGACCTGAAAAAGCACCGCAGACATAAATTCCTTCTTTATTTGTTTCAATGGGTGATGTTTCGGATGTCTCGCAAAAATTATAATCATTTAATTTAATTCCGATTTTATTGGAAATTTTTTTATAATTTTTTGGAGGACATAAACCGACCGCCAAAACCAGCAGGTCAACTTCCCCTGTTTCTATTTTCCCATCCTCGGATTCATAATTTAATATTAAATTTTTTGTTCCCGGATCCTGCTCAACAGAAGGGATAGCCCTGTGATATTTAATGCCACTGGTTTTTGCTCTTTCAATGTACTGGTCAAAGTCCTTTCCATAAGAGCGCATGTCAATGTAGAAAATACTGCATTCAACATCCTGGTGTTCCTTTACAATTACTGCCTCCTTTGTTGTGTACATGCAGCAGACAGACGAGCAGTATTCCCTCTCCTCGTCTCTTGAGCCGACGCAGTGAATGAACCCGATTTTTTTCGGTTCTTTCCCGTCGGAAGGTCTCTTGATAACTCCTCCCGATGGTCCTGAAGCACACATCATTCTTTCAAATTCAATGCTCGTTACAACATTCTCGTACCTGCCGTAGCCGTATTCGTATTTCTTTTCAGCATCAAATTCATCAAAACCCGATGCAATGATGACAGAACCCACACCGATTTCCACCTCCTCGTCCTTTTGATTAAAATCAATGGCGTTTGCATCGCATACTTCCAGGCATTTCTGCGAACACTTACCCTTGCTTAAAAAAAGGCACTGCTCCTTATCAACAATGTATTTCAGTGGAACTGCCTGTGCAAACGGAATATATACCGCGCTT
>MCBE01000095.1 GCA_001723845.1 Candidatus Altarchaeales archaeon WOR_SM1_SCG | reverse complement strand
TAAAGTTTGGTTGATACTAATTTATCAATTAGTATTACAAGTTAATAAAAGATAGTGAAGATTAGGAGAAAAACAAGAGAATTTTATAATTTAATTCGGATTAATCTTAATTAGCAACAACTCTAATGTTCAATGCAGTTTTTTTGAACCATCCCACCGCAGAAAGATAACTTCCAGTGTCTAAACAGCGATATATACTCAATATCTTTGCAATATCTGATGTCTGAACATCCTTATTTTCTGAGTACGGAAATATCTTTGAAAGTCCCCATTGCCCCCACAAGTGATTCAAAAATGCTGTATCAAGATAACGCCAATGCTCACCAAATATAATGTCCTCTGCATTAGTTACAATTATGTCTTTTTTCGCATTCATTAATTTCAAAAACCTCCTTAGTTGTTCGGCTGTTTCATCTGGTAAACTACCCAGGTATAATACTATTCTCTTTTCATTTTTCTTTGTTTTTTTATCCCAGTATGGTTCAGCAATGCTGTAATATGTATAAATTTTGCCCTTCTCGTTTCTCTTTGAATGAGATAATAGTTGTAATGTTTTCATTTTATATGTTCTTAGTTATATATTAAAAATAGATGTATATAAAAGTATTATTATAAAAAATCTGTTCTTAAAATTGGCAAAAATGAAAATCGCACATTATAACAGGAATACAAGAAACTATATGCTCAACAAGTATTTTTCAATTTATTATATTAAAAAGTTTAATTATTAATACCTAATCGTGGGAAAGATGGGATAAAATAAAAAATGATTTCACTTCGTTCAAGCATTTCCTTTCACTTCGTTCAAGCATTTATTCGTATGACTCATAAATCCTCGTATAACCCGGAAATGAAAATAATTCCTGCGGTTGACATCAAAGACGGGAAATGCACCCAGCTTGTAGGCGGCAAGTTAGGAACCGAAAAGTTTTACGGGAGTCCCGTTGAATCTGCAAGGCAGTGGGTGCGGCGGGGTGCTGAAATTTTACATGTTATTGACCTTGATTCCGCACTTGGCACAGGAAATAATTTAAATGAAATTATTGAAATCAGGAATTCAATTGACATTCCCGTTCAGGTCGGCGGGGGAATAAGAAAATACGAGGATGCAAAAAAACTTCTTGAGGCGGGAATTGATAAAATTATCGCGGGAACCTTCGCGCATGAGGATTATTTCAATGATTTGAAAAATTTAAAAAAATTAAAAAATAAATTCGGGAAGGAGCGGCTTATTGTTGCGGTGGATTCAAAAAAAGGAAAAGTCGTGATTCGCGGCTGGCAGCAGTCCTCAGATTTTTTTGCATCTGAATTTGTTAAAAATTTTGAAGAGGTTGCGTGGGGCTTTTTGTACACTGATGTTGATGTTGAAGGCAGGATGAAAGGAGTGAATCTTTCAGGGATAAAAAAGGTTGTTTCCGCAACAGAACTCCCGGTTATTGTTTCGGGAGGGATTTCAAGTGCGGAAGATATTAAAAATATTAAAGAGGCAGGCGCTTATGGTGTTGTTCTCGGAAAAGCACTTTATGAAGAGAAAATCCTGTTTGAGGATTTGCTGAAAATTTAAATCAAATTAAAGAGAGTATATTGAATTATTGAATTTAACTTAAATTCAATTTAATAAATAATCATGGCTGACTTCAAAAACAATTTCTCATGGTCAAAGTCAAGAGACGAAACCTTTAAGTCGTGCAAGAGGAAATATTATTATCATTACTACGGCTCGTGGGGAGGGTGGGAGTTTAATGCAGAAAGAAAGATAAGGCAGCTTTATATCCTTAAAAATTTACAGTCAAGGTACATGTGGCTCGGAAGTATCGTGCATGAATTCATAGAAGCGATTCTTACAAAGGAACTGCATGAGCATGAGACAAACCTTTACAAACTGTTCGGCAGGATGAGACAGGCAATGCGGCAGGATTTTGAAAATTCAGAGAAGGGCTTATACACAAAGTACCCGAAAATTCACGGCAGAACTTACGGATTGCTTGAGCACGAATACAATATTTTCGTTGCGAATGACGAATGGAAGGAAATCTCTGACAATGCAGAAAAATGCGTTGCAAATTTCTATAATTCGGATACATTTAATTACATAAAGTCGGTTGAAAGGAAAAACTGGCTGCCGATTGAGTCCATGCGGACATTTGACTTTGAAGGATGCAATGTTTATGTTGTAATTGACTTTGCCATGCGGGGCGGCAAAAATAAAAATAAAAATTCAAAAGATAAATCACAAAATTTACTTTCCGATTATTTTACATCCGAGTATGATTCGTATTCGGATGAAAATTTAATTATATTTGACTGGAAAACCGGCAAAATAAGGTTTGAGGAAATGGATGTCCAGTTAGCATGCTATTCTTTGTATTCAAAGGAAAAATGGAATGTCTCGCCTGAAAATATTATCTGCAAAAAATACAATGTGATGATAGACAAGGTTGATGACTATGAAATAAACGATGATGTTATTGAAAAAGTAAAGGAGCATATCAGGGGAAGCATTACAGAAATGAAGGAACTGCTTTATGATAAGGAAGAAAACACTGCACGAGAAGATGACTTTGAATTAACTGAAGATGAAAACGAGTGCAGGATGTGTAATTTCAAGAAAGTTTGTCCTAAGTGGGGATGAGACCTTTGCCAGGGGTTCTATTTATGCTTAATCTTAATTTTAAATTGAATTCAACAGGAATATTAAAATTATTAAAAATTTTCTGATATGGGAAAATTAAATATTAATTTTTGTGGGGTTTGGTGTAACGGATGAGCATATCCGAAGTTTTGCAGGCGTTGGAGGCAAAATTTCCCAACGGGCAAGGAGCGACGAAGGAGCGACGAGAGCGGTAGAGTAGGGCAGTGGGCTTCCGCCCACCGCCCCCTCATCAAACCGTGCGTAGGGTTTTCCCCTACACGGCTTTCCGATGACCTTCTTTCTTACGCATTCGAATAGCGAGACCAGTAAATTATGT
>MCBE01000094.1 GCA_001723845.1 Candidatus Altarchaeales archaeon WOR_SM1_SCG | reverse complement strand
TGGCCACTTAGTAAACGGCTGCACTGTATTATAATAAGATGCGAATACAAATATTACAATAAGCCATTTAACATACTGATCCACCGGAACTGCAAGTGATAAGTCAAAAGCATCAGTAACATTGAAAGTTACATCACTTACCGGCGGGTTGAATGGTCCGCATAAGCTTTCCTCTGGAAAGATTATAAGGGAGTCATCATGGTATATTCTATCATAGTTTGGTTCCGGCACAGGATTTAATCCTTCAAAAGTTGGTGGGGGCGTATTTTCATCAGCATATGCTGTGGGTGCAGGTATCTCACTGGTTGGTTCTGGAGGTCCATCTATACCATAAAATACCGTGATTTCAGCCATTATCGTACTGGTAGGTTCCGAATACGAATGTATTGTTAACGGTACCGCACAATAGCCAGTTCCATCAGCAGTACATTCATCTAAATATTCTCTGAAATATGCATTAAGTTCAATTGTTTCAGCAGTAAACTCGTACCATCCATCTGCTAATTGGACTTCATCAACAGATATCATCTGTAAATGTATCGGGTTATCACCTGTTTTACTAATATCAAGCTTTGCATTTATGACATATGCACTCTTTGGAATTTCTACATACACTGTTTCATGTGTGCAAGAGGTTAAGTCCACACTACTACCCAAATCATCTCCATTTTCGTCAGAAAATGTATTCACCACATCCGCACCCACGCCCTGCATCAAAACCGCAAAAACGGAAAGCATTAAAAATACCTGCATTCCTATTTTTTTCTCCCCGCTGAAACAAGAAATATTTTTTATATTCCTTATTTTCTCAAAAATTAAATCAAAAAACATTAAAAAACCAAGAATTGATCTTGGCATTTCATTCACATCCACTTCCATTCCATTTCCGTTGTTTCCGTTTGTAGTCTTCTCTTTTGAGACGACTTTTGTTTTTGTTTTCATTGTATTACTAACTTGAAATGAACAATAAATATAAAATTCCGAATCTTTGTTCGTTCATGCTCCGAATGATTGTTCGTGGAAGAATTCTTCGTTATTTTATCAAACGCACCAGTTTACCTGAGCCCACGCTTACGCGCTCAACCATGGAATGGTTTTCAAGCAAAGGAATCACAACCTCCGACAGAGTTGAAGGCGGCACTTTCGCTCTTCTGCCGAGTTCTTTTTGTGTTATGTTGTCTTCCTCTTTTAACATGCACACGACATTAAGTGTATGAGTTTCTATTGTGTTCAGTTCCCTGTCTCCCGATACATCTTTTAACAGGGGCGGCACCCATTTACATAACTCTACTTTTTCCGAATCAGATAATCCTTGATTTATTATGTCCCGGATTTCAAGATTATTCAGGATGTGAGAGAGGTTGTTTGACTCCATTCCCGTTAGCCCCATGAGCTTCTCTTTTGCAATGCCGCTGTACCCTCCGAATACCGCAAGTTTTGAAATAACCTGTCTTTCATCTTTATCAAGCACCTTTACTTTCTTTTTCGCAAGTTTTTCAGGTTCCACGGGTTCCTGTACATCAGTTTCCGGTACTTTTTTCTTAATTTTTTGTTTTCTTAAAAAAATTATAAAAAGTATTATGATTATGAGGACATTGGCTGCCCAGATAACATAAGTGAATAATTCCCAGTTCATTGTGGTGCATATATTATTTATAGAAATACATAAATTAAATATAAATTTAAATTAATTTCCCTAACATATGCCCGGGAATTTTGAAAATTTTGATTTCAGTTGATTTCATTTCATTTATAAAGAATGAATCTCTATATTTAATATAATCAATAAATTTAAACTTTAAACTTTTTAATAAATCTAAAATGGCATCAATAATTGAAAATATTGAAGGAACAATTGGTAATTTACTTAATGATATGGTTGATTTAAGTGTTATGGCGTTAATGCTTTTATTATTATTCGTGGGAGGATATATACTGGGAAGCATTGTCGGAGGTATCGCAAGAAGGGTTTTGCGCACCAATAAACTCCAGGAGTTGTTTGTAAAATACGGTGCTATGACATCCGGTTCCTGGTCGGAAATTACCGGCTTTTTAGGGCAGTATGTTAAATGGCTTATTGTAATATTTGTATTCGCATCTTATTATAATACAGTGCAGCCGTTGACTGATCTTTTAAATTATGCAACCACCTTTTTAGTTTTTATCGTACTTCTGGTTGTTGGATGGATACTTGCGGGAGTGCTTTATAAAATGGTTAGGGAAATAATAGAAAACATGGGAATAGAAAAGGGATTAAAAAAGTATGGGGTTGCTGATGCACTGGGGGGTATGGATATTCCTCATATATCTGCAACTCTCGCAAAAATATATGTGTTTTTATTGTTTGTGTGGATAGGTGTTTCACAGTTTGAGGAACTTGGTGTTTTCGAGAATTTTATGGAGGGGCTTATGGGTTACATCCCCGGTTTAATACTCGGTCTGATTATAATTATTGTTTCGTTAATAGTTGCTGACTTTGCAGGCGACAGGTTAAAAAAGAAGAAGAAGGCACCGTTTGCAGCAGGCATTGCTCTTGTTGCAGAGGTAATAATTGTTATATTCGGCGTCACGCTTGCACTTCCGAAGTTCGGGTTTGAAGATATAGAGATAATAAAATGGTCATTCTTGATTATTGTTTTGTGCCTGGGAATAGGACTTGCGATTGCAATGGGTCTCGGTCTCAAGGATTCTTTTGCAAGAGTCGGGAAGAAGTATGAGAAGGAAATTTGAATTAAACGCATAGCATAAACAGCCCTTGTTTCAAAGGTAGAACTTTACATTATAAAGTAAACAAATAGAACATTTTTGTATTTTATAAAGTAAACTCATTAATTTTAATGTGATCGTTTAATCCTGTGTTTGTATAACTTATTTTACAAATTATATTTTATATTATAATCCCCAATATATAATATAACTCTTCTCTCTTTCTCTCTATTCACTCTTAAAAAAGACATGCTAAGAGGGTAGAC
>MCBE01000093.1 GCA_001723845.1 Candidatus Altarchaeales archaeon WOR_SM1_SCG | reverse complement strand
AAACTGGCATTAGGACTGAACGCTTTAAATAGTTTGAGTATTAATTGTATTAATGGGAAAAAATTCTCATTTCAATTGAGTGATGAAGTTTAATTTGCTCAAAATTTAATTTAGCCGATAGTCATGTTATATAGATTTCTTAATAATAATTACTTCTTATAATGCCAATAAGTCCTGTTCCCGCTTGTTGTTTTATCAACAAACCCTTTACTGTGTAACTTATTTAGATTTCTTGAAGATGTCTCCCAGCCGATACCTAACATATCTGCTAATGCTCTCGCTGTTAAGGGAATTATTGAATTTTCTAATGCAGTAAGCAGGCATCTCTCATGAACATTAAATTTTGGTTTTGGCATTTTTCTTTTCAGGTAAATATTTGATTTCAAGTTCCGATGGCGAATGTAACATAAAATTAAGATATTCCCCTTTTTTGATTCCGATGGTATCAACTATAATTTTAGGTATCCTGACAATGTATTGTTCTTTGGTTACTTTCCCACCTTTGGATTTTTGTATGGCTATTCCAATCTTTGCCTTCCTATCAAACGGTTTTTTGTTGTTGATGTCTGAAAATGCTTTATTCATCTTGATTTTTTCTGTTTTTAGTGAAATAGTATTACTTATATATTATTTAGGATTTAAAGTTAATAAAAGAAACTCTGATTTTGATAAAAATTATACTATTTTTAGTTAAATTATAACTGCGGAGAATCCATCAGAGATTTTCTGTAAATTTCTGTAAAAAGTGTCAAAAAAGGTGAGTTTTCACTAAAAATCATAGAAAAAAGTATAAACTAAATTATATCAGTTTTAGTTATCATTTTTACGCATAACGGTTTGAAAAGATAAGTAAATTTTCCTTTTTAAAGAATAAATCTAATATAATAATATATAAGATAAAAATAGTATTACTTTTTATTTTATATGAAACAATCAAAACATAAAATAAACAGAACCGTGTATGTGTGCCGCTAAACAAACATACACGGTCGCCATAAAGGACAATGATACCAACAGAAATATACGACGGACACTTATTAAATATTGGAATTGAATCTTTAAATGTTGTGAATAATTTCGGGTTTGTAAACCAATTTAATGACTTTGGCATTCCTGTTCACTTTAACGAAACAGATTTAATTCAAGTGAATGAAAAACTAAAAAAGAGAGATTTAAATTCTGCTTCAGTAATTGAAAAAGGCGAGTTTTATGAGGTTAATGTTGAAACCCCACTTACTATTAAGATTAACAAAAAGGATGATGTGTTGTTGAAGTATTGGGTGCAGGAATTGATTAAATCCAAAACATTAAAAGTTAATGAAGCCAGTGAAATTTTTGGAATCCATAGAAATACAATAAGAAACCATAAAAAGATACTTGAAACAGAAGGAATTGGTGCATTGGTTGAAAAGGATAAAAAGAAGAAACTTCCTCAAGAAGTTATTAATAAAATATTGATTACACAATTTGAGAATTTAAACAAAAATCCAAGAGAAATAAGCAAAGAGTTAAAGGAAAAATACGACATCAAAACAAGCCATGAAAGTATAAGACAAGTAATTAATAAATATGAATTGGACAAACTTAAAAGTGAGTTTTGTGTCAAGAAACCAAGCAGGATGACAACAAGAGAAGCGTTTGAATTTGAATGTAAGAAGGGCATTAATTCAAGATTTGCTCTCGGACTTATACATAAACCATATTTAGAGATTGTCGGATTCTATGATTTGATTGAGCCGTTGAATTTGAATCGGAACGGTAAATATTCTCATAACGACATATTCAACACACTTTATTTTAGTTCGGTATTTGGTTATAATCGGCTCTTTAATGTTGATAACATTCCGCAGGATGAATTTTCAATTTTGCTGGAAAATTCAAGCACGCCCGCAAAGTCCCTTATGCACAATTATTTAGATGAAATCTCAAAAACCAAAAATGTTGAAAAGTTTAAGATTGATACCTTTAAATCACTTGCAGAGAAGGATATTATTGACGGCAGGATTATTTATATTGACTCGCACACAATAGAGTCCTTTTCAGAAAAAAATATCGGGGTGTTCATGCACGGCACAAAAAACAAACTCGTGAAATGCTTTAAAATTCATTATGTCCTGGATGCTATTAAAAACAGACCCATGATGTTTGAGTTCACGGACTCTAAAGAGGACATGCCTGAAATAATCATGCCCCTTATTAAGAAATCCGATGAAGTTTTAAGAGGCACGGACAGAAAGGTTGAAATGATAATATTTGACCGGAAAGCATATTCAATCCCATTGTTTAAGGAGATAGATAGGGAAAATAAAATATTTCTCTGCTGGAGTAAGGATTTGAACACAACAAACAAAGAACTTGACGCCGTTCCTGCTGAATTGTTTTTTAATCCGGGAAAGCAAACCTTTGAAAATGGAAAAGTCAGGGATTTAACCGATACTGAAAAAGATAGGTTAGAATTTAATGCTAAAAGTATTGTCAGGGTTGCGGACACAAAAACTTATTTGAATGGATGGGGTGAAATCAGGACAATCTTGATTGAGAATAAAAACATTGACCGCAAGATAGCATTTTACACCAATGCCAAAACAGAGGATTATGATGTTTTAACTTTGATTGATATTTTGAGGAGAAGGCAGAATATTGAGGACTTTTTGAAGGATAAAAAGAATGATTTATCGGCGGATGCTTTCTGCGGCGGAGCAATAGAGTCGATTGATATTAATAAAATGAAACCGGATGATGAGGAAGTTGAAAAACTAAAAATCAAATTAGAGAATGCTGAAAAGAAACTCAATAAATTTTATGAGGACTTTATAAGGGTCGGTATTTTACATGAAAATAAACAAAAATTGAGATGGACATTTTCATAGTATACCTCTTTTAATTTTTGGATGGGAAATTTGGGTTAAAAATTAAGTGTATTTAATCCAATGCCCCGCTTTCTCATAAACAGGGCTTGAATTCCGCCTTTCACAGAATAATTTCTGGTATGCTTCGTATAACCTTTTATCTCTGAAATTTTTGGCTTCAAC
>MCBE01000092.1 GCA_001723845.1 Candidatus Altarchaeales archaeon WOR_SM1_SCG | reverse complement strand
GTTTGTGAGGCATATTTTTCCCAGTTTTTTCTATTCAAATCAGCAAACTTTTTCAAAAGTTTATTCTTGTTTTAACAATTCCTTCCGCAATTATAAACTCGTCATTTGATTCCGAGCCGCGCATTTTCGCAAGTTCAAAGCCCGCCCCGATTTCAATTCCTTTTACAGCAGGAATAGACATAAGTGCAGCTGCAATATCCGAACTTAACTTTGCAAAAATCGGCTCTCCCAGCCCTGCGGGAATTCCTGCTGCAACAACTTCAATAACGCCCCCTAAAGAATCGCCGTTGTTTTTTGCGTCAAGAATTTCATTTTCCATAAGTTTTGCTTTTTCCCGGCTTATACACCTCACGGGGTTTGATTCAATCGTGCTTTTCCAGTCGCTCATATCAAAATTTTTATTTATATTTATATTCGCGATTTTATTCATCAGTTTCTGCCTGTCAATTTCATCAACTTCTACATTTCCTATTGAAATGGAGTATGCGATAATTTCAATCCCGGAATTTTTCAATAATTTTTTTGCAACAGCTCCCGCTGCAACTCTTGCTGCGGTTTCTCTTGCACTGCTCCTGCCGCCTCCCCTCCAGTCCGCATGCCCGAATTTTTTCTTCCATACAAAGTCCCCGTGACCGGGTCTTGGAGTTTCTATTATTTTAAGATATTTGCTTGAATCCGCATCTTTGTTCCATATCAACAAAGAAATGGGAGTTCCGAGTGTCTTATCTTCAAAAATCCCTGACAAAATTTTAACTTTATCTTCCTCTTTTCGTTCCGTTGTTACCGCACTCTGCCCCGGCTTCCTGCGGTCAAGTTCTTTTTGAATATCTTCTTTTTTGATTTCAAGACCCGATGGGCATCCGTCAATTACGCAGCCCACGGAAGCTCCGTGTGACTCGCCGTAAACTGTTACCCTGAATAATTTTCCAAAAGTGTTTGACATATTTAAATTTAAATCGGAAAGGATATTAATTTATTTATAATAATTTTTAAATTTAATCTATTTAATAAAAGATAATACTTAATTCTTATAATAAGATAAATATACTTTAAAATAAAAATAAAAATAAAATTTCAAAATGGTGATGATAACAGAACCGATGGGTCAAGGTGCCGGCATGAGCAAAATTATAGTGCCTGAAACGCAAGGGGCAGATATAAAAACAGATGTTGATGAAGAATTACGAAGAATCGTTGAGAACATAAAAACATCTATTAAAATTATAGGTACCGGCGGCGCGGGAAATAATACGCTCAACCGTTTATTGAATATGGGAATACACAGCGGCGAGATTGTTGCAATTAATACGGATGCACAGGACTTATTGTACACGAGGGCTGACAAAAAGGTACTTATAGGGTTAAAAACAACACGAGGCATAGGTGCTGGAAATAACCCGGAAATCGGGGAGAAATGTGCAAAGGAAGATGTTGATAAGATAGTTAATGCGCTGGAAGGTGCGGATATGGTTTTTATTACCTGCGGTCTCGGCGGGGGAACCGGAACGGGAAGCGCTCATGTAATCGCAGAAATGGCACAGGATGCCGGTGCATTAACGGTCGGTGTGGTGTCGCTTCCTTTCGCGGTTGAAGGAAGAGTGCGGGCAGCAAACGCTTTAATGGGATTAAAAAAACTCCAACAGTATGCGGACACGGTAATTTTAATCCCGAATGACAAACTCATGCACCTGGTACCTAAATTATCATTAAACGATGCTTTTAAGGTATCCGACGAGGTACTTGCAAATGCGGTAAAAGGAATAACCGAGATGGTGACAAGAGAGGGTCTGATTAATCTTGATTTTGCAGACCTGAACGCAATACTCCGGAAAGGAGGAACGGCATTAATCGGTCTCGGGCATTCGTCAACCGGTGCAAGTGCGGATGATAGGGCAGCCGAATCCGTTGAAAAGGCACTCAGGTCCCCGCTGCTTGATACTGATGTAAGCGATGCGACATCCGCCCTTGTTAATATTGTCGGCGGCAAGGATATGACGCTTGAAGAGGCACAAAGTATCGTAAAGAAGGTTTCCGAGTCAATAGACCCGAATGCACAGATAATATGGGGCGCCCAGGTAGACGAAGAGATAGACAGCAATTTAATAAAAACTTTACTGGTTATAGCAGGTGTAAAGTCGCCTTCGTTTTTAGCGGAACTGCGAGAGCGGGCTGCTGAAAAAGGAACAGGTGCTGACATACTGGATGACCTTGATGTTGCATGGATTAAATAATTAATCAGGGGTTAGTAAATAGGAGTCAGGGGTTAGTGCAATATGCGTCGCTACGCTCGCGATATTCCCTCGTGTAACCCGGAAATCCCCCGGCAACTAACACATAATCCATATCCCTGACAACTAACCACTAATCCCTAACAACTAACAACTAATCCCTAACAACTAATCCCTAACAACTAACCCCCAATTTCACATTAATTTACCATAAGAATGAGCATTCAATCTAAAATAATATTCTCGTTAAAGGAGATGATAAGGATCCTGCGGCTGACGAGAAAGCCGAAGAAAACAGAATATGCGGATGTAGCAAAGATAACGGGTCTGGGAATAATTGTTATCGGTTTTATAGGATTTGTTGTATTTTTGATCTCACAAGTTATTAGAAGGGGCGGCTTGTGAATTTTTATTTTATCTGATATTACGGTGGTTGCTGCTGCGGGTAACGAAGGTTCTGGCGTAAGTTCCCCTGCATGCGCATCTAAAGCCATCGCGGTTGGTGCCGTTGACAAAAGCGGCGTTGTGCCATACTGGTCTAACAGGGGAACGGCTTTAGACATAGTTGCTCCGGGAGTTGATATTTTATCAACTTACTCGTGTTTAGCGGCAGGTAATTGCGGCTCTTATTGGTATGCTTACATGGGCGGGACTTCAATGTCAGCCCCGCATGTATCGGGAACCGTGGCACTTTTATTGCAAACTGACTCCGGTCTAACAACCGATGAAATAAAAACTGCTTTGTATGATACGACAGGTCCGGTCAGCAAATGTTACAAGTGCACACACTGGCGGGGAAGTTCTTGCTTAAGACAAGCGGCGGTTACCTGCACATCG
>MCBE01000091.1 GCA_001723845.1 Candidatus Altarchaeales archaeon WOR_SM1_SCG | reverse complement strand
CCGTTCTCCGCCGCTGTCAATATCAAGAACTATTGCTTTTATTGAATCATCGGAAACAGCGTCATCAATCATATTTCCCACTTCATTTGCAGAATATTCCGTAATCTCTCCTTTTAAAGGAACAACCGCGACACTATCTGCGGCTATTGCAGAAAAGTTTGAAAAGTTTGAATCGTCAATAAGCAGCGCGACCATTGCGGCAAGTGCGGATATAAAAAAAATAAATACCCCTGATATTATTAAAATTTTCCATTTAGTTTGCATCTTAAATTTTTTTATTATTTAATGCGGCTGCCGGGATTTGAACCCGGGGGTCAGGCTTGGCAAGCCCGTATGTTACCAGGCTACATCACAGCCGCTCAAATATAACTAAAATTAGATTTAAAATTTATTATTCAATCTAATTACTGTAATTACTGTAATTACTAATTAATTATTGTGTTTTAAATTTAAAAAATTAAAACAAACAAAACTTTAAAAACCTAAAAAATGTATGAATTGATTTTAATATTTGCTGCTGCATTTACATTAACCTTTATAACAATCCCGTGGTTAATACCTAAATTAAAGATAAGAGGGCTTACGGGAAAGGACAGGAATAAGCCGGGCACTCCACAAGTTCCCGAAATGGGTGGCTTTGGAATTGCAGCAGGCTTTGCAGCAGGCGTTCTTGTTGCAGTGGGGCTTTCCAGTTTTTTCGGATTAAATTTAAATTTAAATTTCGTTCTTGCCGCGCTTTCAACCGTTTTGATTATGGCAGTTATAGGAATAATTGATGATTTATTTTCAATCCACCAGTTAATAAAAGCAATGTTCCCGCTTTTTGCAGCGCTCCCGCTTGTTGCCACAAATGTCGGGAACACGACAATGGCTTTCCCTCTAATCGGTCAGGTTGAATTCGGAATAATTTACGCCCTGCTTTTAATTCCCATAGGAATTGCGGGTGCCTCAAATGTCACAAACATGCTTGAGGGCTTCAACGGTCTTGGAGCAGGAATGGGAATTATCGCCTGCACAGCACTTGCAATCATCGCATGGAGATTAGAAAAACCCGATGCGTTAATAATTCTTGTTTCAATGATTGCAGCACTTTTAGCATTCTTTTACTACAACTGGCAGGGAAAAATATTCATAGGGGACATCGGAACATTAAGCATCGGTGCCGTGATTGCATCAGCCGTAATTATCGGGAATTTTGAAACCGCAGGAGTAATTGTCATAATCCCTTACGCACTTGATTTTATAATAAAGGCAAAAAACAAATTCCCGAGCATTGACTGGTGGGGAACTTATGTTGACGGAAAATTAACCTGCCCGAGAAAACCCGTCGGATTATGCCAGGTGATTATGAAACTAACAGGCGGGATAAGCGAGAAAAATCTTGTTTTAACTTTAATCGGAATTGAATTAATATTTGGATTAATTGCAGTAATAATTTATGGAATTTAATTTATAAAATAATTTATAAAAGCAAATGAATACTCGTGAATCAGAGCGGTTAAAAAGATGCATCCGCCTCTCAAGTTTGAGGAAAGGAAGAGATGGTGACTGGCTGAATGTTTTAGAGGAGTATGATGAGTTAAGAAAGGGAAATATAAAAAATAGGCGAATAACTAAAGTTACTCGCGATATTTTTAATTGTAAAATCATATAATTTCCAATACAACCCATCTTTCCCACGATTAGGTATTAATAATTAAACTTTTTAATATAATAAATTGAAAAATACTTGTTGAGCATATAGTTTCTTGTATTCCTGTTATAATGTGCGATTTTCATTTTTGCCAATTTTAAGAACAGATTTTTTATAATAATACTTTTATATACATCTATTTTTAATATATAACTAAGAACATATAAAATGAAAACATTACAACTATTATCTCATTCAAAGAGAAACGAGAAGGGCAAAATTTATACATATTACAGCATTGCTGAACCATACTGGGATAAAAAAACAAAGAAAAATGAAAAGAGAATAGTATTATACCTGGGTAGTTTACCAGATGAAACAGCCGAACAACTAAGGAGGTTTTTGAAATTAATGAATGCGAAAAAAGACATAATTGTAACTAATGCAGAGGACATTATATTTGGTGAGCATTGGCGTTATCTTGATACAGCATTTTTGAATCACTTGTGGGGGCAATGGGGACTTTCAAAGATATTTCCGTACTCAGAAAATAAGGATGTTCAGACATCAGATATTGCAAAGATATTGAGTATATATCGCTGTTTAGACACTGGAAGTTATCTTTCTGCGGTGGGATGGTTCAAAAAAACTGCATTGAACATTATACTGAACATAGATGAATCCCGGATAAACAAGTCAAGAATATTTAGGGAACTTGATGAAATTGAAAATGTAAAGCAAGATATAGAGAACCATTTATACAAAACTTTGAAAGAACAAGATAAGGATGGCCTGAGAATTGTGTTTTATGACCTTACTGATTCGTATTTTGAGGGGAGAAAATGTGAATTAGCAAAACCGGGAATAACTAAAAGTAATGGATTTAGAAAAAAGAAAATTGTCCTTTCGCTTCTTGTAAATTCAAAGGGTTACCCATTTGCATGGGATATACTTGGGGACTACACAGCGGATGTTAAAACAATAAAGAGATTATCAGTTAAGTGGAAGATGCAATTTAATTTTGCCGATCATGAGGTTGTATTGGTCTTTGACAGAGGAATGGTTTCTGATAAAAATCTTAAACATTTGGAGGATCAAAAACAGCCATATGTCACAGCATTGGATAAAAATCAAATCCAAAATATAAAAGGCGCAAACATTGAACGCTTTGAGGTGCTTGATGAAGGGAATATGAATGAGCAGATGGCAAAAATGGGCTTCAAAAAACACGATGATAGGACATACTATGAGGATATGGGGGTGATTAGTGGAAGACGATACATTTTGATATTCAACTCAGAAATGTTTGCGGATGAAAGAAAATCACGGAAAGAATTGATGCAAAGGGTAGCGGATTATATGGAAGAAGAAAATAAGGTGTTGGCTAAAGCAGAAAAAAGTAGGAATGAAAAGGTGTTGAGAAATAAAATTGATAAAAAACTCAAAAAGATGAAAGCAGGGAAATTCATAGATTATGCTCTT
>MCBE01000090.1 GCA_001723845.1 Candidatus Altarchaeales archaeon WOR_SM1_SCG | reverse complement strand
GAAATATGAGTATGAATATATCAAGGAGTAAGAATAAATATAGGAATGTTATATTTCCCGGTTTGAAAATAGAGGCAATTGTGATTGCAGGCAGTGAAATAATTAAAACAAAAACAATAAGATATATGATGTAAATTGCAAACACACCAATACCTTTTTTTACCATGTACCGGAAGTTTTTGGGTTTAAATTCAGGAAGTTTATGGTTGTCCTTCATTGTTTCTTCTATAACACGCACAAGATAACCATACACAGCGAACACCAGGAGTAAAAGCGGAATAGACAGAATTCCTGAAATAATTATAAGATTAATTGTTCCGGCATCAAAATAAGAAGAAGAATTTTTATAGAAAATAATTCCTGATGATAATAATCCGACAGGTATATGCCCGATAAGAAACAATAGTCCCCCGAGCATCAGTTGTCCTATATTGCCGGCAGGGTATTTTACGGCGTCCAGAAACTCAACCATTTTTTAGAAATGAAATTATTTTATAAATTTTATTTTTTCTTTATTTTCTTTAATTTCAACCGATTAATTAACCGACTAATTTAACATTTGCACCCGACGGATTTTTCTCCATGAGTTCATCAATCGTCATTGCAACGCCCCCGCTTTCACCTATTCTTTCCTTAGCGCTTTCCGTAAAAGAAAAGGCAGCAATTTCCACCTTGTGGTCAAGCAGCCCAAAGCAAAGAACCTTTCCCGGAACAAGCACGCAGTCGCCTTCTTTTGTAATTTCATTGATTTTTCTAATATTTACTTCCCGCCTGTTTTTCCTGACCCTTGAGAGTTCCTCTGCTGCTGTTTTATAAATTTTTGCATTCCCCTTCTTTTTTAATTTTTTAATAATTTCCACACGTTTTGGGTTTTCGTATTCTGTTGTTCTTGCCATGTTAATATTTTACTATTATTTAGTTTAAATGCGGGGGACGTGCTTCGATCACGCGTAGGCTTAGCCACACGGCCCTCAACCGTGCCCCTTTGACCAGACTTGGGAACCCCCGCATTATGTAATTATGTAATGTTTTTAATTATTTAATTCCACTTCTCAATTCCACTTACAAGATTTTTATTAATTAGAAATAAATGATAAAATAATAATTTTTATTATTCTTTCCTGTCAAATACGCACGAAGAAACATTTCAAGCAGAATTTCCGGGGTTAAATCAACAATATTCTTTGGAGAATAGCGGCTATTCGCTTCGGAAAAGTGTTCTGCACACCCGCCGAATGACTATTACAGTAGGGGAATGAGTATCCCGGAAATCTGCCTGTTGGTTAAATAGGGGGATAGATCAAAGAATGTTTGTATAACGGAAGCAGCATATACGACGTTCGCCGATAGGCGAATGTCCCGAAGGGCAAGGGCTGAAAGCCCGCCGCGTATATGCTGTGCTATGCGATGTCGTGGAGGGCAATTAATCACCTATTTTTTCCTTCTGATTATTTTAACCAACAACAATATTATTAACACAAAAACTGCTATAATAATGTATAACAAATATTGGCATATAAACTCAGGAATCATCGGGCGTATACTCTCTGGCAGCATCTGGCACATATTTTCTGGTGTTTTTTCAGATACGGTTATTGTTCCACCGTTAGTTTCTACTGAAATGTCTTTAAGATCAATTCCATAAGCTCTACCCTCAAGTTCAATTTTCGTTGACGACCCGGCTGCTCCAATAACCTCAAAATTGAGTTCTATAAGCACGCCGTCACCGGATATGCCTTTTGTATCTGCAAAACTGAGAAGAACCATTCCCGGGGAAACTTCATTTGATTCAATAATCCCGTTTGTTGAAATTTCTCCAAGTTCGGCATCAATGAATTTTAGAACGCTTGAATCATATTCTAATTTAATGTCCGCAGCACCGAGTTTTGACGCACTGGCAACTGAAACCGGAATCATTGATTTTGATCCCTGCTCAACAGACATATCATCAATTTTTATTACAACTTCAGCAGCGCTTACATGGGCTGCAAGTACTAACATAATTAATATTCCGGTTATTATTGTGTTTTTCATTTTTGCTTTTTAATTTTTATTAAATTTTTTAACGGCTTTTTTAAGTATATCCCGGGCATCATCGGAGCTAACTTTTCCATCTCCTGTAACATCATAGCAAAGGTCTGTTTCAATCTTTCCCACGGACATTTGCAGGGCAGCTAATGCATCCCTTGAAGTTGCAATACTGTATTCAGAGCAGTGAGTTTGCCCGACATTTATTTTTATGGATTGTTCATCCTTTCCACCTTTATCATCCTCAACCACCAGTTTTATAGTGTGTTCTCCAGCTTCCGGATTTTCCAGTGTCCAATCTGAGGAATTTCCGGTGTTACTGTCATATTTCCCATCAAAGTACCATGAATATGTCAGTGTATCACCACCAGGGTCGGATGATGTGCTTGTTCCCACAAGAGTATCCTCTGGTTTCGGATTTTCAGGCGTTATGAAAAATGAAGCGCTTGGGGGGTGGTTTTCAATATCACCAGTTTCGACATTTATTTCCAGAGAGTATTCATCACTTCCCCCTTTGCCATCTTTCACCACCAGCCTTATAGTGTGTTCTCCGGCTTTCGGATTTTCCAGTGTCCAATATGAGGAATTTCCTGTGTTACTGTCATATTCCCCATCAAAGTACCATGAATATGTTAGTGTATCACCATCCGGGTCGGATGATGTGCTTGTTCCCACAAGGACATCATTAGTTTTCGGATTTTCCAGAGTTATGGAAAATGAAGCATTAGGCGGTCGGTTTTCTGGCACATCAGCCGCAACATTTATTTCCATAGAGTATCTGTCATTTCCACCTTTACCATCATCAACCATAAGTGTTATGGTGTGTTTTCCGAATGCCAGATTTTCCAGTGTCCAACCGGTAGAATTCCCGATTTTGCTGTCATACCTTGAACCAAAGTACCACGAATGTGTTAGTCTATCACCGTCAGGATCGGATGATGTGCTGGTACCTACAATGGTATCACCTGTTTTAGGATTTTGCGGCATAATGTTAAATGAAGCGACAGGGGGGTGATTTTCATGCACAATGTTCTCAACATTTATTTCCGTTGAGTATTCATCACTTCCACCTTTACCGTCCTCAACAATCAGTTTTATATTA
>MCBE01000089.1 GCA_001723845.1 Candidatus Altarchaeales archaeon WOR_SM1_SCG | reverse complement strand
ACACTGATTTTATTTAAAATTTTGACATGGCAACAAAATACAAAAAGTGAGATAACAAAAACCAACATCAGTAAATGGGGTAAATAAAATTTATTATGTTAGAAATCTAATATCTTTGAAACTCAAGTTTTAGTTGAATTATTAGAAAAAGTATGTCGGGCAAATAATGTTTCTTTTAAGAAACCTGCTAAAATAATTCTTTCAATAGCCCATGGAGGACAAACCGCATTAAGGATGGATATGCAAACTTTTATAGTATCCACAGATAACAAATGGAATCCGACTAAAATTGATCCTGACATTGACCCATATAGATTCATGAAGGTTATATTCATAGAATCAAATAGATTAATCGGGGAAATTATAGAAAAATAAGTTCTATGGTTTCTGGAATATCAGGATATAATTATGATCTATATGGTTTCCCCTTCTTTTAATACTCATGCCTGCTTTTTGACTCATTACCCAAATAAAAATATCCTTCAATTTAAATCCTTTTTTTAGGGCATAATTTATAAAATAAGAGAATGTAGGTATTAAATCGCCGTTAACCCGGTTATCCCCTATAACTACACCGGCATATTTTTTAGACTTTAGAACTCTAAACATTTCATTGAATACTTTTTCCATATTTTCCATGTATTTTGATAAACTATTAGTCGAAATATCTCCCTTTTTCACTTCATCGTAATCATAGCCAATTATCTTATTTGCAAGTTTGAAAATATTTGAATAATTTATACATCCCAAATAGGGGGGATGAGAAATTATCAAATCTACGCTATTATCCTTTATTTCAATTAGATTTCTTGCATCTCCTCTTTTAATAGAAATTTTTGAACCATTTGAAACTTTAATAAAGTCGTCCATTGATATGTTCATTTCATCTATTTGTTTGCTAAATTCGTCATAAGCATCCAATACCCGTTTGTTTTTATCTACAACGATGTGGTTAATACATCTTGAATCAGTTCTGGAGACTTTCCTTGTTATGGATGCTAAAGCAAGCAAATAATAGTTTTTATCTTTTTCATCAGAAATCTTATATATATTCTCTCTAATCAACATCAAATCGCAAAATAATTTTTCATCGTACCATTTTATATCAACTTCATCCATTGGAAATTTTCTTTTTTTATTTGAGAGTATGTAATCCTTCAATTTGGATAGGAACTTTTTTGTATTTGGTTTATAAGGAGTAGTTTTTACCTTGCATAGAAGAATGGATAATGGTAATGCGTCCACACCTATAGTGTTTCTATTAAGAACATTTACCTCCACCAGTACAGTTCCACTCCCAGCAAAATTTGCCAGGACCAAGTCGCCTTCCTCCGAATAAAGCTTTATTAGTTTAGACACTAATTGAGGTATAAGCTTCCCGTACCATCTCAGGAAGTCATGAGTAATATAATTTGTTTCGTCTAAAGTTAACTGCTTAAAATCCCATATTGATGAAATAAAGTTATTTTTCATATTCTATAAACACCTCGAACCTGTCCGATAATCTTTTTTGATTTAAATTTAATTTTTCTTTTATATGTTGTAAATATTCTTCTTTAATTTCATAAAGAATAGAATTTCTTTTATTTTGAATTGCCATTTTTGTTGTTGTTCCGCTCCCTCCAAAAGGGTCTAAGACAATTTCACCAACAAAAGAATATAGTTTAATGCACCTATGTGGTAGTTCGTCAGGAAATGGTGCAATATGTCCATTTACATTCTCTTTTAATCGAACCCTCCTCATAGTCCAAATTTGCTTAGTAAATTCGGCGTATTCCTCTCTTTTTAATCTACTGGCTTCTTTTTGGTTTTTAGTTACATGAGAATAATCCGGCTTGCCCGGCTTTCTTAATACATATATATATTCCATACTATCACAAATTAAGGGGGATGGAGGAAAGGGTAAAGAACCATATTGAAATCCTTTAACAGGGGTCTTATACCAAAATATTCTATCCGCTAATTCAAAACCAACTTCTTGAGCAACTCTCTATAGTTCCGGGCCTAATGGTATCCACCTAACCCCCGAATCTCCCCGTTCGGGCAAATCTGAAATATTTAAACAAAACTTTCTTCTAGGTTGTAATACTCTAAAACATTCAATAAAGGTTTTCTTCATATCTTCTAAATATTTTTCTATAGTTGACCATTGGGAATATTCTTTTGCATTAAAATATGGTGGAGAAGTAACTATTAAATGAACTGAATTATCAACCACGGACTTTGTCATATTTCTGCTGTCTCCTATAATCACCCTATGAACTGTTTTATTATGACTTGGATCATTCCAATATTTTTCTATTAACTTACCTTCTTCTAATGCCTTTGTTTGTCGTTCTTTATCTGTTAGGTTATTTTTTTTCATTATCCGTTTTTAATTTTTGTAGTTTTTCATAAACCGCATTATTAACAAATGCAGACATTGTCGGGTGCTTATATTTATTCCCATTCTCATCTAACCATTCCTGAACTTCTTTTAGAAGTTTATCATCAAGTCGTACAACTCCCATTTTGAAATTTAGATGTAACTTTTAGTTAATTAAATGTTATATTATGTTACATATTATATTTTATTTATTAAATATTAATTGAATAAATTTAAAAATTGCCCGTAAAAATTAAAGCAGCAGCCCATAGTCCATCTTCTGTTGAGTTTTTTGCCGTGCATAATGCAAGCATTACTCATTAGGGCATTCGTCTGAGCCGCGAAAAGCGTTGCACCAAAGCACAGATTATGTTCGTTTCACAAGACTGCATATATTGTCCTTTAACAGTCATTCGCATCTATATGCAGCCGTCTCGTCTCTGTAACTAATCCCCTGCTCTCGCAGGTACCTTTCGGCTGTGCGGTAATCCGGTGGATGGAACTTCCTCCGGGAAAATTCCCGGAAAGCCCTGTGGACTGCTACTGTTAAAAATTAAATTTTAATTAAATTAATCTATTGATGCGGTTTAAATATACCTTTAAATTCCTCATCGTTCAAAGACCGGTTAGAACTTAAGTTACGGGTATCAATATGATATGGTAAAAATTTATATTTTATTATAATGTCACATTACATAAACCTGGAATTTTGTTCCAAGTTTCATTAAATTCTTATTAAAATTCATTCTAAAAATATTAAAAATCTCGAAAGTCCAAGAAAAGTTCTCTTTATTTTTCTGGT
>MCBE01000088.1 GCA_001723845.1 Candidatus Altarchaeales archaeon WOR_SM1_SCG | reverse complement strand
GCGAGTTTATCGGATACGAGTTAGGTGATGTGAAATACAACGCCCAGATGGCAATTTATGATATAAGAAAGTTAAGGGAACACGGAATTGTTGAAAAAGAAGAAGGACACAACCGCTACCATTTAACTGAATTTGGGAAAATGTTTGTGAAAGCATTCACTGTGTTGACTGATAAAGTGATTAAACCTTTTGTTAAAAGAGCGAGTTCAATTGCCGGTGAAGTTAAGAAAACCGTGAAGAAAACAAAGAAAGAGTTGACTGCTGATTTCTATAAACTGCTTCATGGAAAATACATGAATCTTGAAAAAGCAATGATTGAGTTACTTCAGTTCATAGAAGTTGATGTTTTTGCCTGACAGCAGAGAATAATAAACTGGCTGGAAAATGGGTCTTATCTTTAGTGCAAACGAGGTTGAAGACCTCGTTTTTTGATTGTTTTTATGCTGAAAAAAACAACATTGTTGATTTTCACCAGAAAAATAAAGAGAACTTTTCTTGGACTTTCGAGATTTTTAATATTTTTAGAATGAATTTTAATAAGAATTTAATGAAACTTGGAACAAAATTCCAGGTTTATGTAATGTGACATTATATAAACAAGATTTTGATTGGGCTGAAGAATACATTTATGGAATAGAAAAAGATTATCGGTTGGCTAAAACAACAAAAGTTGCTACTTATCTAAATGGTGATGGGAATGCACAAATAATTTTCGGAGATGGGTTAGATAATTTTTACAAAAGTAAGCATTATAAAGGAATTCTAAAGTTAAATGAAAATAAAAGGAAATTGGAAAAATTTGATATTGTTATAGCAAATCCACCATATTCTGTTCCTGGTTTTAAAACAACTTTAAAATACGGAAAAGAAAGTTTTAATTTATTTGATAAATTTACAAACAAATCAAAAGAAATAGAATGTTTATTTGTTGAGAGAACAAAACAACTATTAAGAGAAAATGGTGTTGCAGGAATAGTTTTGCCAATCAGTGTTCTCACAAATGAGGGCATTTACACCTTAACAAGAAACTTGATATTGGAAAATTTTGAAATAAAGGGTATTGTTGAATTTGGAAGTAAAACTTTTATGGCTACCGGACAAAATACAGTTATTCTTTTTTTGGAAAAGGTTGAGAATAAGAAGCGAAATATATTACATTTCTTAAATAAATCAATAGCCGAAAAGGATGATAAGTCCATAAACAACATAGACGAACCAATCCATAAATTTTTAGAACGGTCTTACGAAATAGATTTTAAGACATACATGAAATTTTTTGATAATGAAAATTTAGAAAACAAAGAACTGAATGGGTTAAAATATATCCAGAATACATTCAACAATTTCAGAAACAAAAGAAAATAAAAAACCTAAAAGAATTTGTAAAAGACAGAGAAATTGAAAAACTATTGTATTTTATTTTAGCATATAATAAGAAGGTCGTTATCTCAAACATACCACAAGACATTAAAGAAGAAAAGGAATTTTTAGGATATAAGTTTTCTGGTAGAAAGAGACAGGAAGGAATAAATATTTTTGAACTTGGTGGAAAATTGTATAATCCAAAAGATTTATATGATAAAACAAAGGTAAATTATTATATATTAAAAAACTTCTTGGGAGGGGACATTTCAGAGATAAATGGGGAAGCAACAAGTATTAAAATATTAGATTTAAGTGATTGTATGGATTTTAGATATTCAACATTTGAAAAAACGATAAACTTAAACAAGGAAGAAGAAATTAAAAGTATCTATAAGAAAGAAAAATTAGGAGGTATTTTTTATGAAATAAAAAACGGGGTGGATGTAAAACAAGGAGATAAAATCGGAAAATATAGAGTATCAAGAATTGAAACAATTTCCGATAAAAAAATAGACCTAAATAAAACTAAATGGACTAACGACGAGGTTAAAGAAGATGATTTTTTGAAAGAAGGAGATATATTAATGAGCCATATTAATAGTATGGCACACATAGGAAAATCCGCTTTTTTCTCAAACATAAACGAAAAAGTTGTTCATGGTATCAATATATTAAGATTTAGAAGTAATAGAGGGGATATTTATAAAAAATACCTTTATTTATTTTTCCAATACCCCCTATTTATACGGTTGTTAAGGAGTTATGCTCAAAAAGCAGTTCATCAGGCAAGTATTAGGATTTCAGACATAGAAAAGATTGAAATTCCAATACCCCCGAAAGAAATTCAAGAAAAAATTATTAAAGATATTGAAGTATTGGAAGGTAAAGAGGGGGGATTATATAATCAAATTCAAACATTAGGGAATGAAATAAAAAGATATTTCATTTCTTCATCTAAATCCAAAGATATGAGAATTGGTGATATTTTAACATTAGAGTATGGATCACCATTGCCTGAAAGAGATAGAATGGGGGGGGAGTATCCAGTGATGGGTTCTAACGGTATTGTTGGTTATCATAATAAATTTATAGTCAAATGCCCGACAATAATTATCGGGCGTAAAGGTTCTGCAGGAAAAATAACTTGGGTTGATATGAATAATTTTCCAATTGACACAACCTTTTATGTTAACAAAATAAGTACAGAAGTTGATTACAAATTTCTTTATTATATCCTATGTGATATTGATTTAGAAAAATTGGTTTTAGGTGCAGGTGTACCCGGACTTAACAGAAACGATGTATATAATCAAACCTGTAAATTACCCCCCCTTGAAGAACAACAAAAAATCATTACGCAAATTGAAAAAATTGAAAGTCAAATTTCTAAATTAAATCAAGAATTAGAAGGAATTAAAAATCAAAAGAAGGAAGTATTAACTAAATATTTATGAAAATCTAAATTATTAATGCACAATTACATTTTGACAGAAATGTATGAAATGGAAATTCGTGTTTTAATCTAATATTTAACAAGAGACGTCAAGATGGACACATACTATATCTGCAAAAATGAGGGTGAATGAACAAAAAAACGAGGGTGAAATTGAAGAGGAAGAACTAAAACCAAATGAAGAGATGATTGAATATAGCAAAAAAAAACTATTATGCAACTCTTGTTTTAACCCAAATTTCCCATCCAAAAATTAAAAGAGGTATACTATGAAAATGTCCATCTCAATTTTTGTTTATTTTCTGTTCTTAATCTCTTTTGTATTAATTGTGAATGTTAATGGATTCTAAATGTTTCTT
>MCBE01000087.1 GCA_001723845.1 Candidatus Altarchaeales archaeon WOR_SM1_SCG | reverse complement strand
AAATCTTTAAAACAATCGCTTGTTTGTCCGGATTTTTGTCGGGCAGTTCATTCAGCTGGATGATTGGTGCACCAGAGAACTTTGATAGCATCTCGATTCTTGAATGCACATACTTTGTCACATCTTTGAAGTCATCTCGTTTTAAACGCCATCTGCCTGTAAACTCCTGTACAAGATTGATCACGGAATGTTTGTTCCACAGTAAATTCCGCATACAATTATTGGTTGTGAATCTGTCCCAACATTCATAACCAAAGTCAACATATTTTAATATGTCATTCCCAATTATATAAGTGGTGAAGTGGTCCATAATATTACTTCACCACACAAATTTAAATAAAATTTAACGAAAATTAGGGATTTCTGAGGGATACGCCCTTTTTATTGTATTATAAACTATAGGATTCGAGCAATAAAAAATATCGCGAGGTTCTCAAAGAACCGACGCCTATTTTATTGTGATTTTTATTTTATTAAAATTTGAAAAATAATAAATAGACTTGTTTATTAAATTAAAATTTCAAATTAAAATTCCGGTAGAGAACTATAAATTTCAGAATAATAAAAACCGCATCACTCAAAATGCTTCCTTGCACTCTTCAGCGCGCAGTACTCCCCGCACATCGTGCATTCCTCCTTTTCGCATAATTCGGAATAAATTTTTTTAATATCTTTATCAATTCCAAGTTCAAACATCTTCTTCCAGTTCAAATCCCTTCTTGCGGTACTCATCTCGTAGTCAATTTTATTATCATTCAGTTTAACCATGTCCGCCGCATGCGCTGCAATTCGTGAAGCGATAACGCCTTCTTTAACTCCCTGCGCATCCGGGAGCCCGAGGTGTTCCGAGGGTGTGACATAACATAAAAAGTCAGCCCCGTGCATTGCTGCAACCGCTCCCCCGATAGCACTTGAAATATGGTCATAGCCGAGGGCAATATCCGTTACAAGCGGTCCTAAAACATAGAACGGTGCATTGTCGCAGATTTTTTTCTGTAATTTAACATTCATTTCAACCTGGTCAAGAGGCACATGCCCGGGACCTTCAATAATCACTCCGACACCTTTCTTTTTCGCGATTTTATTCAGCCGCCCTAAATTTATAAGTTCCTGTATCTGCGGGATGTCTGTCGCATCATGACATGCGGCAGGACGAAGGGCATCGCCCAAACTTATCACAACATCATATTCCCGTAAAATTTCAAGAATTTCATTAAAATTTTCATATAACGGGTTCTCCTCCTTGTTTTCAGCCATCCATGATGCGATAAGCGAACCTCCTCTTGAAGTTATGGGAATAAGCCGCTGTCCCTTTAAATTTTTAATAATATCATAAGTTATTCCTGCGTGAATCGTCATAAAATCAACGCCGTCCCTGCACTGTTTTTCAATAGCGGAAAGAATTGAATCAATATTCATGTCCTGCTTGTTTTCGGAAAATGCCTGGTAAACAGGAACCGTTCCGAATGGAATTTCGGTGTGCTTTAAAATTGTTTTCCTGAGTTCGTCAATTCCAGAGCCGACGGTTAAATCCATTAAAGTATCTGCTCTCGCGTCAACCGCGATATGTGCTTTTTTTAATTCGTCCTCAAGGTTAAACCTGTCCGGGGATGCGCCTATGTTTGCATTCACCTTTGTTTTTGTTCCCTCGCCGATTGCAACCGGCTTTATGTCGCGAACTGAATTTTTAAGAACAACAAGAGACCCGCGCTTTATTCTTGCTTTAAGTTTTTCAACAGGTACATTTTCTTTTTTCGCGATTTCATCAAGATTGTCGTACATGGTAATTATTAATTAAATTACAATTAAATTCTAATTTAAAATTAAAAAATTCAATTCAAATTCTAACGCTTATGCCCCTCTCCTTCAAATACTTCTTAACAACAGGAATCGGGTACTCGCCGTAATGAAAGATTGATGCTGCGAGTGCGGCATCCGCTTTGCCTTTTGTAAACGCATCGTAAATATGCTCTAAATTTCCAACGCCGCCTGATGCAATTACGGGAATATTTACGGCTTCAGATATTGTTTTTGTCAGTTCCAGATCAAAACCCTCCTTTGTCCCGTCCCTGTCCATTGATGTCAGCATAATGTCTCCTGCGCCCAATTCCTCAATTTTTCTTGCCCACCGAACGGCATCAACGCCTGTCATTTTCCTGCCGCCGTAAATTGAACACTCAAAAACTGTTTTTTTATCTTTCTCTGTATCCGGTGTGCCGTATTTAATTTCATTATTTTCGCTAACTTCGTTATTCTCATTAATTTTAATTTCATTATTCTCTTTGCAAACCCTTTTTGCGTCAATCGCAACCACGATACACTGGCTCCCGAATTTTTCGGATGCTTTTTTAATCAACCCCGGATTTTTAATTGCCGCGGTATTTATTGAAACCTTATCTGCTCCGCCGCGAAGAATTTTTTTAATATCATCAACCTCACGGATTCCCCCGCCCACGGTAAGCGGCATAAAGACCTCTTCTGCAACCTTTTCAATTACATGGAGCATTGTCTCCCTCCTCTCGTGAGAAGCGGTAATATCAAGGAAAATTAATTCATCCGCGCCGTCATTATAATATTTCTTTGCAAGTTTTACAGGGTCTCCAGCATAGCGAATTTGCTTAAATTTTATTCCTTTTACAACCCTTCCTTCAGGGACAGAGAGGTCGCAGTCGATGCAGGGAATTATTCGTTTGGTCAGCATTTTCAAACAGATATTAAACATTAATTATAATAGATTATATTATAGGCGATTTAAAATCCGTTCGACTTTCAGTCGAAGGCTTGGCAAGTGCAACTTGCCAATCGCGATATTTTTTCGTATAACTCAAAAATGCCGATGCAACAATCAACATTAGGGTGCTTTTGCAAGGACCCTGTAAAAGAGAAAGAAGCGGAAAAAGAATCCCTGGAGAAGGAAAAAATTGAGGTAAAGAAGAAAAAAACCGTAAAAGAAAAACCGATTGAAAAACCGATTGAAAAACCAGTTGAAAAACCAGTTGAAAAACCAGTTGAAAAACCAGTTGAAAAACCAGTTGAAAAACCAGTTGAAAAACCGGTTGAAAAACCGATTGAAAAACCGATTGAAAAACCGATTGAAAAGCGGGAAATAAAAAGAGTAGAGCCGGTTCAAATTGAAAAACCGATTAATTCAATTAATTCAAAAATTATTAAAAATAAATGTAAAATTGATGAAAGATATTCTTATGAAGTTAACCCGTTCCGGCTGAGGATGATTGAATACGGGTTGTGAGAAAGTAAATTAAGAATAATTAAAAAATGCAGCTAAAAGACCTCACAAAAAAAGATATTTTAAAAATCGCTGATTCAAGGAAGATATTCGGGAGAGGGGAAATTTATTATCGCAGCGGGAAGATAAAAATTATTGATGTGTCGTGGGGCGCGAATGAGATTACTGCCGAAGTTGAGGGAAGAGATAGCAGCAGGTTATATAATGTTGAAATTTACTTTGATGAGTACGGGATTTCTGCTGACTGCGACTGCCCTTATAACGGTTACGGGTGCAAGCATATTGTTGCGGTTTTATTAGAGTTTTTACATGGGTTTAAAGGCGGTAAAAAAGAGGGTTGCTGTGAAGAGAAAGGTAAAAAAGATAAAGATAATGAAGATTGCGAATCGTGGGATATAACACCGGATGACATTAAAAGACACACTTCAAAACAAGCTGTTTTAGATGCGTTTGACCTCCTGGAAGAGAAAAAGGTTTTGATAAAGTCATTGACCAATAAGCGAATGACTGCGGCAATAGATGAAAAAATTACACGACACATTTACTCCTGGCAAAAACCATTTGTTGAGGATGTGAAGGTCAAAATCAGGAGAGGAAATTATAATCTCCCCTATCCGCTTGGTACGGAATGCAATTGTACCGGTTACGGGCGTGCAAATTGCAAACATGTTGCAGCATCCTTACTTGCTTTATTTTTGCAAAAAAACAAAAAACAGCTGCCTGAAGTGAAAGAGGAATTCATCTCAAAAATCCGCGCGGAAAAGTTCAATCGCTTCATGCACGAGCTTGATTCTATATCCCTGGAAAAACTAAAAGTAGAGCATGCAAGAAATTATATATTTTATTTCAAGGCAGAGAGACATATAACCCCCTATAACAGCAGTTTCTCCCTATCAATAGAAAAAAGATGTATTTTGAAATCCGGGGAACCCGGAGCGCCGTCAGGGGTCACGACCAAATTTTTAAGAGAATATTATGATGCGATACCTGATGAAAGGAGAAAAATTTTTGATTCATTTATATGGAGTTTAGAGCATAAAGACAGATGGCGGAGTTCATCGGAAAAACTTGTTAAGGAGAAGTTTGAAGAAAGAAGCGACAGCAATTTGTTGATGGAGATGAGAAACCAGTATATGGGAGATTTGCAGGCGTTTGGAAACTGCATATTTCCCGGTGAAAAAGGCGAAATTGAAATTAAGATAAATGAAGACAAAAAACGAGAAAAATCAATATTGAAATTGACAGCAAATATTGGTGAGCAAAAGTTTCACATAAATAAAAATAATATTACTTTTCTTGGAAAAGACCCTTTATGGGTTTCTATCTTTGATGATAAAAATAAAAATTTTATTATGTTTGAACTGGAATGCGCACAGCCAAATATCATAAAAAAGTTAGCGGATTTTTCAAACGCGGAATTGGAACTCAATCAACTGAATGCCTTTATAGAAAAATATTATTTGAAATTATCATCTATCGGTAAAATCACGCTCCCGAAAAATTATGACGTGGAGGAGCAAAGATTTGAGCCGCATCCACGGCTGTTTCTAAGGGACTACGGAACATCATTTAATATTGAACTGCGATTTCTTTACGACAAACAGGAGACACCATACGCCAGGAAGCACGATATAGTATTCAAAAACGAAGAAGAAAAGATTATAAAGATACAGAGGGACAGGGAATCGGAAAAAGAATATTTTGCAAACATACTGGACCATCACACAACGGACCGCGGGGATTTTCTTACTCCGACAATAGACCCGTATGTCTGGCTAATTGATGTGGCAAATGACTTGATTGCAAAGGGGTATGAAATTTACGGTGCATCCGAATTGCTCAACAACAGGATTGCACCTTATGAACCGAAACTGAAATTAGAGGTCTCATCCGGGATTGACTGGTTTGATTTAAAGGGTGATGTGTCTTTTGGGAAAGAAAAGGTCTCCTTAAACAAAATAATTTCGCAGGTAAACAACCACGAGAGGTTCATTAAATTGAGTGACGGGGCAAGGGGGGTTATTCCAAAAAAATGGATTGAGAAATTAGCAGGAACAATCGGTTTTTTAGAGAGGGATGAAAATGATGAAAAGGGAAATGCAAAAGCGTCAAGGTCACAGATTGCTCTTGTTGAGGCGCTACTCGATATTTCGGAAAAGTCAAAGGTTGATAAAAAATTCAAACAAATGAAAGAAAAGTTTTCCCGTTTCAGGGAGATAAAGAATATACTCCTCCCAAAAAATCTGGATGGTGAACTCAGGGAGTATCAAAAAGCAGGGTACTATTGGCTGCATTTTCTAAAGGATTTTTCTTTCGGCGGGTGTCTTGCTGATGAGATGGGTCTGGGTAAGACAGTTCAAGCACTATGTTTGCTGCTTTACGAAAAAGAGAGAGGGATTAAAACACCTTCACTTGTTGTAGTTCCGACATCTCTTGTATTCAACTGGGTGAATGAGGTTAAGAAATTTACTCCCTCGCTTAATGTCTATGTTCACCACGGGCTTGAACGAGAAAAAAATGGAAAAGAAATCTGGAAAAAGAAAGCCGATATAATCCTCACAACTTACGGGACTTTAAGGAACGACACTGATATATTTAAAGATAAGGAGTTTCACTATGTGATACTTGATGAATCGCAGCACATAAAAAATCCACTATCCAAGACCGCTAAAAAAATATACGGACTGAAATCAAGGCATAAATTAGCGATGACCGGAACACCAATTGAAAACAATTCCTTTGAATTATGGTCACAGTTCGCATTTCTCAATCCCGGGTTACTGGGAAATATGGATTACTTTAAACAGACATTTGCAAAGAGCATTGAAAAAGAGAAGGATGAAGACAAAACAAAAGCCCTTAAAAACATAATAAGCCCGTTTTTGCTGATGCGAAAAAAAGAGATGGTTGCAAAAGACCTCCCTGAAAAACAAATATCCGTATCCTACTGCGAGATGAGCCCAAGGCAGAGAGAACTCTATGGGTCATGGAAAACAAAAATTAGAAATGAAATTGAAACGACAATCAAAGAGGATGGTTTCACAAAGTCGCGGTTCAAGATACTGCAAGGGCTTATGAAACTCCGGCAGATATGCAACCATCCCGTTCTTATTGACGAAAGATTCACAGGGGACTCAGGTAAGTTGAATATGCTGATGGAGCAAATCGAGGAGGTTATTGCAGAAGGACATAAGGTCCTGATTTTCTCCTCTTTTGTCAAGATGCTTCATGTTTTTCGGGAGCGATTTGAAAAAAAGAATATCAAATTCTCCTATCTTGACGGAAGCACGCGCATGAGCGACAGAAAACAGGTTGTTGAGGAGTTCCAGGAAAATCCCGATATAAGGGCTTTTCTCATCAGTTTGAAAGCCGGGGGCTTAGGATTGAACCTCACGGAAGCGGACTATGTGTTTATTGTTGACCCCTGGTGGAATCCTGCTGCCGAGATGCAAGCCATTGACAGGACTCATCGTATCGGGCAGGAGAAAAACATATTCGTTTACAAGGCGATTACAAAAGACAGCGTTGAAGAGAAAATCCTTGAACTCCAGGAAAGCAAAATGGAGCTGGTTAAAAATGTAATCGCGGTGGACGACGGGCTTTTCAAGAAACTTTGTAAAGAGGATATTGAAAGATTGTTTGTGTAGGAAATATAAATTAAAAAAATTAAATAATAAATTAAAAGCAAAAATGACCTACGACTACAAAAAATTAGGCTTTCGCGCAGGAATTGAAATTCACCAGCAATTAGACACCCATAAACTATTCTGCCCCTGCCCCTCGCAAATAAGAGAAGACGAACCCGACATAAAGATTAAAAGAAAAATGCGAGCCGTTGCAGGCGAACTCGGCAATGTTGACCCGGCAGCCCTTCACGAATTTTTGAAAAACAGGGAATTAATTTACGAGGCGTATTCCGACACTACATGTCTTGTGGAGCTTGACGAGGAACCCCCGCACCTCCTGAATCATGAAGCACTTAAAATTTGCCTTGAAATCGCTGAGCTTTTGAACGCTAAACCCGTTGACGAATTCCAGATTATGCGTAAAACCGTTATTGACGGTTCTAACACTTCCGGATTCCAGAGAACGATACTTGTTGCGTCAGGCGGCTTTATCGAGACAGACAAGGGAAAAGTTGGGATTACAACAATATGCCTTGAGGAGGATGCTGCAAGAAAAATTTCGGAGGAAGGGAATGTCACAACCTACCGGCTTGACCGCCTGGGAATTCCATTGGTTGAAATCTGCACTGATGCTGACATAAAAAATCCCGCTCATGTAAAGGAGGTTGCAAAGAAACTCGGGATGATTCTGCGTGCGACAGGTAAGGTTAAGCGGGGTCTTGGAACAATAAGACAGGACGTGAATGTTTCAATAACTGGTGGCGAGAGAATTGAGGCGAAAGGTGTTCAGGATTTGCGGATTATTTCAACGGTTGCCGAGGAGGAGGTTGCAAGGCAGATGCGTTTAATTGAAGTTAAATCAGAGCTTGAAGAGCGCAAAGCAAAAGAAAATGAATTAAATGAAAATTTCATTGATTTATCCGGTGTTTTCAAAGACACGGAATCTGCGATAATTAAAAATTCAATTAAGAAAGGGGGCGTTGTTGTGGGTGTGAAACTGCCTAAATTCGCAGGACTTATGGGAAGCAAATTATGTGCAATTCCGGGGCATTCAAAAGAGAAGCAAGAGAGACGGCGTCTCGGACCGGAGTTTGCGCAGTACGCTAAAGGAGCAGCCGGCGTTAAAGGAATCTTTCATTCGGACGAACTTCCCGCTTACGGTATTACGCAGGAGGAAGTTGATCTGGTAAAAAATAAATTAAAAATTAATGATAATAATCTTGATGGTTTTGTCGTTGTCTCGGAAAAAGAAGAAACCGCAAGAAAAGCACTTTTTGCGGTAGTTGAAAGAGCAAAAATCGCATTCAAGGGAATACCGAAGGAAACCCGGAGAGCTGTGCCTGAAGGAACAACGGAATTCATGCGACCGCTTCCGGGGAGTGCGAGAATGTATCCTGAAACCGACGAGCCGCCGTATTCAGTGTCCGGAGAAGAGCTTGAAGAAATCAAAAACAATCTCCCCGAACTCCATGAGGAGCGCGAGGAAAGGTATGTTAAAACCGGGCTTTCCAGGGAACTTGCAAACCAGATGGTTCACTCGAAAAAGCAGAAATTGTTTGACGAATTACTTAAAACCGGGGCAAACCCGACAATCATTGCGGCAACCCTTCTCTCCCTGCCGAAGGAAATAAAAAAGAAATTTGACGTTGATGTTGAAATTCTTGATGATAATTATTATAAAGAAATTTTTGATTTAATTGCAAAAGGCGAGATAGGAAAAGACAGCATACCGGAAATTTTAGTTGAAGCGGTGAAAAATACGGGTGAAAAAACAGTCGCCGAAATTGTTGAAGAGAAAAACCTTGGGTTCATGCCAGAAGCGGAAGTTGGAAAAATCGTTGAGGAAATCCTAAATAAAAATTCTGCGTTAATCGAGAGAATGGGCGATAAATCCTTCGGACCTTTGATGGGGCAGGTTATGGGGGCGACCAAGGGAAGAACTGACGCTGAGATTGTTAAGAGGATTTTGATGGAGAAATTGAAAAAATAATTAAATTTCCATTAATTCCTCCTATATAGCGATTAATTCAAAACACATGAAGAATTCTTGCCAGGTTTTAAATTTTGTCTTATTATTTTTGCTTGTAATACTTAGTATATTATACTCAAATGAAAAATGGAAATTTTCAATAAAATCATATCTTTTTTCCAGGCGATAGTAAATTTCATTAATTCCTGGATCAGGGGGCCTTTGCAGAATCCAGAGGTAACGAATAAAAGTACTGCGAAAAATAATCCTAAAATTAACGAGGATATTGAAACGATTATCAAAGACACAGGCATTGAAATCCAGGGAAGCGAGGAGTTTAGCGTTCGTACAAAAGAAGCGTTGAAAGTTCTTATACCGACTCAATCATTTAGAGAAATAAAACCTTACATAAGCATAATAAAAGAAGCTCAAAGGAGCGGTATGCAGGTTTACGGCGAAAAACCGACTTATGAAGTCGGTGAGAAAACATGGAAGCATTCGGTTGCCTGGTATGCGAGCACCATAGTACATGACGGTTATCACTCCAAGCTCTACCATGATGCAAAAGCAAAAAATAATGGGAACGAGCCAGGTCCGGAAACCTGGTCAGGTACAAAAGCCGAAAAAAATTGCCTTAAATTCCAGTTAAAAGCACTTGAAGAATTAAACGCCGACGAATATATTATCAATTATATTAAGAAAGAGATTGAGAACCCGACTTATCACCTGGTTCCTTACGAAGAAAGAAACTGGTAAAAATTCCCGTGAGCAACTAATTTTTCCGAAATTTTAATATTATTTATTGCTTATTGCTTAAACCTTAAACATGTCAAAATTTGAAATAAAATCACTCGGTGCGGATTCACGGTATAGGGGCAGGATCTCCGAAGGATGCCAGCAGTGCGCAAAAGGCAGGAAAATGGTTCTTTTTATAACGGGCAAATGCAATTTTCACTGCTTCTACTGCCCGATCTCCGAAAAGAGAGGGAATAAGGATGACATTTACGTAAACGAGCGGCAGATATCTGATGACGATAATGGCATTTCCGGGATGATCGAGGAGGCGAAAGCGATTAACGCTCTCGGAACAGGTATAACCTGCGGGGATCCGATTAAAGTTCTTGACAGGACATTGAAGTACATCAGGATACTTAAAAAGGAATTCGGAGTGAAGCACCACATTCATCTTTATACCGCGACTCCCGTAACCGAAGAACAGATAAGGATTCTTGATGACGCGGGGCTTGATGAACTTCGGCTGCATATTTTACCGGAATTCTGGAGCGGTTTTGAAAAATCAAAATACCGGGATTCATTACTCGCAATTATGAAATCGAATATCACGCCCGCGGTTGAAATTCCCTTGATGCCTGACAAAAAGAAGGAGCTTAAAAGTCTTATTCTCGCTCTTGATGAAATCGGGCTTCCTTTCATAAACCTGAACGAGCTTGAGATTTCCGAAACAAACGAGCAGGGGCTGGATGAGAGAGGTTACGCATGCAGGAAAAACTCGCTTGTCGGCGTTGAAGGCTCCCGGAAAGCAGGTCTTGAAATGCTCAAGCTTCCTGTAATGATGGGTATAAACATCTGCACGTCAACGCATAAAGACTCGGTTCAGCTCAGAAACCGGCTCTTGCAGAGGGCAAAGAACATCGCGCGAAACTTTGACGTCATCACAAATGACGGGACGATTATTTACGGGATAATCGAAACAAAAAACCCTGATGAGACCGTAAAGAAATTAAAAAAAGAGTTCGGTGTCAGGAAAAGAGAATACCGGATTAATCACGAAAAGAACCGGATTGAAATAGTGCCTGAACTTGCCGAGGAAATCAGCAGAAAAACAGATCTTGCGTGTTTTATCGTGGAAAGTTACCCGACATACGAGGAAATTGAAGTCGAGAGAATACCGCTCGGCGGGCATGAGGATTAAATTTAAATTTAATTTCCGATTAATTACCGGCTAACTCTTTCTTCAGATTCCCTGCAACCTTTTTCCCTATCAATTTCTCTAAAATTTTAACATCCGCGTCCCTTAAATCATTCACCGTCTCAACTCCTGCGTTAAACAGCTTTCTTGCCCGAACTCTCCCGATTCCCTTTATTTTCACAAGAGAAATCAATTCCTCTTTAATCCCGTGCTTGAGCCGTATTTCAAGTTTATTCATTTCCCTTTTTGTATTTCGCAAACTTAAAATATCGGAAAGTTCCCCGGCTGAATAACAGAGCCATTCCGCGATCTGTAATTTCTGATTAAGCAGCCCCGGAGCAACATTATAGTCATTCATAATCGCATTTTCGGAATATTCATTAATCCATTTTTTAAAAACCGTTGCGGTTTTAAATCTCTCAAGAAAGGTTGCATCAAGAGTAAAAGCATCAAGTCGCCTGAGAAGTTCGTGTTCCGAACCCGCCACCTGCGTCCATAATCCTGCCTCTTCCTTCCTGTTTATATATAAACGGGGCAGTTCAACCGAATCGCAGAGCATTTCAAGAAGCCCGAGTTCCGGGAAATGGTCATGCTCTTCTGCAAGTTCCATAATTTTAATATAATTATATGCTGTCTTCGGGTCAATGTATAATTCTGAAATTCGCCTCCCGAGATTTGTCGGGAGCAGGAAATTTTTTATTTCTTGAATAAATTTCCATTCCTTTAGTTCCTCAATAATTTTATTAATTTTAATTTCAAAATTATTTTTTTTGTATTCCGATGCGGGTCTGAAATCATAATCATTTAAATCACCCGGAATTTTTGTAAAATTTTTACCGGGATTTTGCTGGTAGCCGAAAAATGTTCCCCTGAAAAATTCAAATATCGCCTTATCGGTTCTTGCAAAGTCAGATGCTACCGCCGCAAGGATATGAAACCTGAGTACCGGCTCAACCCCGAGATTTGAGTATATCGGCTCAGGGGTCCCGTTGACATAATTTTTAATTATAAATTCCTTTTCTTTATTGCTTTTTGCAATTGTTATTGCTTCGCCGAATTTATCATACTTCGGGCGTCCGGCTCTTCCGATTTGCTGCTTGTATTCAAGAACCGGGATGTAATCCATGCCTCTTTTGGAATAACGCAACAAGTCCCTGATTATAACGGTTCTTGACGGCAAGTTTATCCCGGCGGCAAGTGTCGGGGTTGCAACAATCACTTTAATTAATCCTCCCTTGAACGCATCCTCCACAAGAATCCTCTGTTTATTTACGAGTCCCGCATGATGAAAAGCCGTTCTCAACTTCACGCACTTACCCAGCCGCCTGCACTGCTTTGTCGGGGACGAGAGTGCTTTTAGAATCTTTCCCGAAATATCATTTAAATTATTTAATTCCATTGAGCCGTAATTTTGCATCTTTAAGTTGCTACCCAATTTTTCTGCAACGCTCTCCGTGCTTCGTCTTGAATTTACAAAAATTAAAACCTGCCCCCCGCCAAGAATACTTTTTCTTGCGGTTTTTTGAATTTCCATAAATTTATCCTCCCCGAAAATAACTTCTTCCGTAAGTTTCACAGGTCTCCAGCCGGAACTTACAAGGTCCGCGCAAAGCCAGTCCGACAGTTCTTCTGCATTGCCGATTGTTGCGGACAGTGCAAGTACCTGAATCCCGGGAAATAATTTTTTAAATTTAGTTATTAGTATTTCATAAACAGGACCCCTGTCGGTTGCGATTAAATGAATCTCATCCATTACAAGGATTTTTGTGCCCAGGAAAAAGTCGGTTCTTGCCCTGAGAATTGAATCACACTTCTCAGCCGTTGCAACAAGAATGTCATAATCCACCCTGTAGAATTTTGAGGAATCAAGGTCGCCCATTTCAAGTTTCACCCTGTAACCTAAAAATTCGTATTTTTTGAACGCTAAGTATTTCTCATAAGCAAGTGCTCTCAGGGGTACAATATAGACCGCTTTTCCTCCTTTTTCCAGTGCTTTTGCGATTGCAAGTTCTGCCGTGAGTGTCTTTCCCGAAGCGGTAGGCGTTTCAAGAACAAGATTTCTGCCTTCAAGGACGCCTGATTTTACTGCCATCTCCTGCGGCGGGTAAAGTTCTTCTATTCCCTCGGATTTGAAAATTTCAATAAAATTATCCGGGATAGGGACTTTTGTGATTTTCATATTTGATTATTTAAGAATTAGATTGAGAATTTATTTTGAATTTATTGGAGTTGTTTGATTTTTGAGTTTTAAACAAATAAATTTAACTTAAAATAGAATTCCGGATGTTTCTCACTACCGTATTTCTATCAAATTTTAATTCAGTGATTATTTCAAAAACCATGTATCGGTTTCTCTCTCTGCATTGAGGGGATTGGTTTTAGCATTTAATTTATTGTTAAAATTAACCGCCTATCTTGAAGACCTTTGTCCCGCAAACAGGGCACACACCCTTTGTTGCCGGTCTTCCGTTCTTCATTGTTACTTTCTCAGGGTTTTTAATTTCTACTTTTTTCCTGCATTTCATGCAATATGCTTCAGTCATTTTTCGTTATTTTTTATATAAACTTTTTTATATAAATGAATATAAATTCTTAAATTTCAAAGTAGTTTAAATATGAGATTTCATACTTTTTTAGAAAACGAACTTTCCTGTACGATAAAATTTTTCAAAAAAATTCACTAATCCTCCTCTGCCTCAAAATCTCGCTCCTCTTAACATACTCCTCAACCGGGTGCATCAACCGCGAATTTATATCAAAAAGCGCATCCTTTATTGTACTGAATTTCCCGGGTTTATTCATAAACGCATGCCGCACATTCTCTCTCACTTCCCACACCCCGACAGGCATAATGTAACTGTCGTAAATCTCCCTGAATATCACGACTCTCGCCTGCCTTCTCATTTTACTTAACGCCTCGCAGACGGCAAATCTTCCCGCGTAGTAGCCGCCGCCTTCGTTTATTGCGTAATCCCATCTCCCTTTGTGTTTTTCATGCTCCTGGACAATTACCGGCTTGTCGTAAGACATTGTCCACAGCGTCTTCGGCGCCCATGACTCAAACTGTTCAAATTCCCAGCCGCCGGGAATGAGGAGAATTTCAAAGTGATTCTCAAGGTACTGGTTTGTGTAAACGAGGCAGTCGTTAATTTGAGGATAATTTCTTATATCATTCATCATGCTTCTCGCGAGTATATCATCAACCGCTGTTATGCTCCATCTCGTGGGAACGAGTTTTTTGTTTTCTTCCATTCCAAGCGTGCCTGACGAGAAAACATTTGTGAGATAATAAATGTCAAATTTTGAATTAAATAATTTTGTTAATGAGGGAGCGGCTTTCATCTCGTCGGAGACAACATAATCCACCTTCTTCGGGATTTTCGGGTTTTCCGTGATGCTGAATTTTTCAAGAATTCCCGATGCGCCCATCGGCTGCGAAATCGGTGAAAATGAAAGGGAATAATGCGGCTTTTTTTTAAATCTTGTTTCAATGTCAACGGCTTTTTCCGAAAGCGCAAGTTCCTGTGAATTAATTATAAATTTTGTTCTCTCCCGGATTCCCTGCCTGTGTTTTGAGCGGACAAGAAGAGACCTCAACCTGATAATATCATCAAATCCCGTGCCGTACCACTTTGCGGGATTGTCAAGTAGATTAACATTCTCGGAATCAAGGGAAACCATGGGTCCGATGAAAACTTCCGGGTAGCCGTTCCAGCCGACAAAAATCGAAGGCGAGGGACCTGACATCTCCTGTTTTAAACTGTTTTCAAGAGGACCCTGTATGTTGATTTTTTGAAGCAGGGGGCATGTTTTCTGCCCGCACAAAAGACGCCCTCCTTTACATTTCAGGCATAACTCGCGCGACATCGGCTTTGCAGAAGCCATTGCCTTAAGGATTTTGCATCTCGGGTTTTCCCAGGATTGGTATTTGATTATCGGAGACATTAATTTAAATTAAATTTTAAAGTTGAAATTTTAGAAAAATTATTTTTTAATTGCATCAACATAATACCTGATTTTACACGAGTTCTCAATCATTGCAGTGGTGATAAATGCGTCCCTCAAATTTTTTCCGCGGGCAAAAGTCCCGTGTCCTTTTACAATAATTCCCTTGCATTTTGAAAGCGCACACGAGGCATTTTTTGCAAGTTCTTCGCTTCCCGATTCCCCCCCGAGAATTAAAATTTCATTTAAAAAATATTTGCCTTCACCATCAATCGGGATTATTTTATTATTTTCGGAAATCAATGACATAATTACTGCAAACGGGCAGTGTGCATGAATTACCGCCCCGGAATCAGTATTCTTGTAAATTTCCCTATGCACAGGCAGTTCAACCGATGCACTTTTATCCGTCTCTGATTCTTTATAGATGTCAACTTCAACAATACTATTTTCATCAAGTTCAAAAAGCTCCGCCCCTGTTTTTTTAATTAATATTTTATTTCCCTTCCTTACACTGATATTCCCGAAAAAAGCGTAAGTTAAGCCCGATTCAACTAATTTCTTCCCGAATTTTATAAGTTCCTCTTTTTCGTTCATATTAAAAAATTACAAAATAAAGACAAAAAATTAATTTCAAATTAAATTACATTTATCACTTCCTCCCGAATTTCCTGAAAATTATAATTAAAAATATTATTGCAGCACCAATCAAGGCAAACCCAAGATATCCCGAAGACGAGGATTTGTTAACGGTAACCCTTATAACATCCTCACCGGTTTCAAATTCCAGTGATGTTGCCTTTACAATAACCTTAAAGTCACCGACACTTGCGTCAGCAGGTGCTTCTATTCCCATGGTAAATCTTTCGGTCATCTCAGGTTTTAATGAAGGAATTTTTGATGGAGTTGCAATAACATCCCACCCGTCAGGTGCGGTCACATCAAGTTCAACATCTCTCAGTTCGCTTAAACCCGTATTCTGAACTTTAATCGTCATCTGTTTTTTAACCCCCACATCCACCTGCGTATAAAGGTTGTCAATTTCAAGTTGCATTTCATGAGAACCTTCAATTGTAAGGCTCGCGTTTAATGTGTCATTTGCATTTCCATAGACCTTTATCGTAAACGGATATTCGCCAATTTCCACATCTGACGCCGGAGTCACCTGGAGAACGACATTTTTTGTTGCCCCGACATCAACTTCAACAGACGAGATTTGCGGAGTATTACCTGATGTTTCCTTAAATTTATATTCCCAGCCGGAAGGTAAATCCACAAGAATTAAATTATAATTTTCCTTCTTCCTCCCATCGTTTTGAATAGTAATTGAATATTCTATTGATTCGCCTATCATTACGCTTTTCTTTGAAAAAGGAGAGGAAATCACAACATCATAAAGTTCCTTTTCCTCGCGCACAGTCACTTGATAGGTCAAAACTTTTGTTTCATTCCCGTTTAAACTTGTTATGGTTATACTTGGCTCATATACTCCTCCCACCACATCTTCCGGCGGCTCAAGTTGGAGATATAAATCTAATGTCTTTCCCTTTACAACTTCAACTTCTGTGATTTCATCACCTTCCTTGTTAGTGATATAATACTTCCATTCTCCCGGAACAGACGCTTCCAGGTGATAAATATCGTCTGTCTCATTATTTTCAAGAGTTATCTCAAATGTTACTTTGCTCCCGGTCGCAACCGTTTTACCCCGATACATTGATGATGCAGAAAAATCATACTTTCCCGTTGCTTCACCGACATCGGCAATAAGCGTTACTTCATCATTCCCGGAGCCGACTCTTAATTTAAACTCATGCTCTCCTTTCTCAACTTTCTCAGGGGTCTTAACCTCAACATAAACCATGACTACTTCGCCGGATTTAACGAAAACCTTGTTTATTTCATTTTCCTCTTTATTAAGTATGCGGTACTTAAAATCATCTTCCGTTTCCAGGAGTTCAATTTCATAAGTCGCATCCTTCTTGCCAATATTTTTAATATTAATTTCAAATTCTTTTGTCTCTCCTGCACCGATAATCAACGACGGGTAATTTGTATAAGCACTTACAGCATAATCTTTCTCGGTGTATGTTTTTGAAATTTCAATTTTAAAAAAATTATCTCCCGGCATTATGTCGTAAACAAAATTCTGTGTTTCATAATCGTCATGTTCTATTCTTATTGTTTGCGTTTCAGCAGTTACATTCTCTATTATGAATTCTCCACTTTCATCTGTTTTATTCCCTTTATCCATTATTGTTACAAAAGCATCTTCAATTGCTCTCCCGGAATCCGCATCAATTATCATGCCTTCAACTTTTGCTGTGCCTTTCAACTCAATTTCACCTAATGACTGGTTTTGTGACTCACTGTTCAAAGTAACCTGTTTTATTTTTGTTTCATAATCCTCCTTTGTTATTGTAATGTTGTATTTTTTATCGTAATCCGGCGGAGAGATATAAATTTCAAAATTTCCGTTTGAATCTGTTTCGTCATCGGTGGCATTTTCACTTCTGCATGAGCCGGTTTCACATTCGCTGTTTTTTGCATCAACCACAAATACCTCTGCATTTTCAACTGCCCCGTAAAAATCAACGACTGTTCCCGTTACTTTTATTGCCTGGGCTGATGCACTAAATGAAAATAAAATTAACACCAGTAAAATGATGTATCCGTTAATTATTGTTTTATTTTTCATTTTTAAAAAATTATCGTCCGACATCCTGCCTTAAAAACATTACATAAGATGCAATGAAAAACACGATTAGCCAGACAAGGAGGGCAATAATATTTCCCCAGACCATCCCCAGACCTTCCGGGAGTGAACGGTGTATCTGGCTCCCAAATCCGAATTCGCGCCCTCCGCCCATTTCCTCAGAATAAGGGTCTAAGATTACTTCATTCACATGTTCAAAGTTTTCACTTGGAGATAAATACATAATGGTTTGCATTACATTACGATTCTTTGTCATAGCTGCTCTCATCTCCTCACCCATACCTTGCCATCCCCTTGAAACACCGGTCCGATTTGAAGCAGTCCCGGTCCGATTTGAAGCAGTCCTATCTCCACCTGCAAAAACAACATCCATAGTTTGCCCTCCTCCTCCACGCATTACAAAAACCTGCGATTGTGATGGCATGGGAGCAATAAAAGATGCGACTGCTGTGGCAACGGGACTTATTAATAAAGTAACAATTATGAATACTGCAATAGCGGCAAGTAATGCATCAACGCTCTGCTTTAGAAAAACAGAGAAAAACAGCCCGATAACTGCAAATGTCATTATGTAAAAGAACATCATAACATTGAAAACAAGTATTCTTGGTAATTCATCCCCTCCGGGGAAGACCCCTGTTATTCCGCCGATTACTGCAATAGTCATAACTGAACTTATCGCAACAACAGTGAAAATAAGAATTGTAAAACCGAGTAATTTACCGTTTATTAAAGTGTCCCTGTAGATGGGCTGCGTTAATAAGAATTTTAATGTACCGCTTTCTCTTTCACCTACGATGGCATCAAACCCGATAACTATCCCGATGATTGCACCGATTATCGTAATGCCTGATGAAACCATTCTTGACCCGAGCAACTGTTGAAAGGCGGTAAGTATTGACGGTTTTGGTATGTCCGTATTACCCGTTCCCATATTTTCATTATAACTCTCCAACTCGTCTGCATAGTTCTGTGTGCCCGAGTACGCCGATAAAAGAAGCATAAATAAAAACAACCCGAATAATATTATAAATCTTGTGCTTCTTAAATTTTCTGAAAATTCCTTTTTTGCTATAACTACCGTAGTGTTCATTTTTATTTTTGTTTTATTTTGTTGTTTTATTTTTGTTTTATTTTGTTATTTTTATTTTTGTTTTATCTTTTATTAAATTTTTATTTTATCATCAAACTACCACACTGATTTCTTTATATATCTCCCCTACTTTCCCTATTTCATCTTTTTCAAGGATCTTTTGTAATTTACCCTGGTAAAGTATGCCAACCCTATTTGCAATGTCCTCAACTTCGCCAAGAATATGTGATGCATAGAATATTGTTATGCCTTCATCCCCCAGTTTTTTCAATAAATCCTGAACTTCCATCTTTCCGGTAGGGTCCAAGCCGGATGTTGGTTCGTCAAGGAACAAAACATCCGGGTCCTTTACAAGAACACATGCAATTCCTAATCGCTGTTTCATTCCCTTTGAGAACTCCCCCGCACGTTTATCCTTAACCTTCCCGAGCCCTACACGGTCAAGTGTCTCATCAATTTTATTTTCAGCGACACCGCCATTTAAATCCGCGATGTATTTAACGGTCTGTCTTGCGGTAAGCCCGCTGTAAAGATTCACATTTTCAGGCAAGAAGCCGATAATTTTTTTAACTTCAATCGGGTCTTTTATTATACTGTGCCCGGAAATAAAAGCATCCCCTGATGTTGGTTCAATTAACCCGACAAGAAGATTCATCGTTGTCGTTTTCCCTGCCCCGTTATGACCTACAAAAGCAAAGATTTCACCCTTAACTATATCCAGGTTCAAATTGTCAAGCGCTTTGAATCCGTTATAAGCTTTTGTTAGATTCTTGCATTCTATCATCACTTCTTTATTGGTTTCCGTATTTACTTTTTTGTTTTCCATTTTCGTAAATTTTTATAAAATTGATTTAATATAAATTGAATAAAAATCGTATTGTGTTTTTAAATTCCCTGTGTAATACTCAACTAACGGGTCTTGCGGGTGTTGTAAACCCTGCCTGCCAAAATCCGCATGTCTTGTTGCATTTTGTAAACCGGGTCTTTCCGAAAAAATTCCCGCCTTCAAAGTATCCATGCTCCCCCGAAAACGCCGGGAAGGTGCAATTCCCACCATCAGAGTAGTTATGCCCCTCTGCAAACGCCGGGAAGGTGCAATTATCACTGCTGCATCTTCTACATTCCCCTGCAAAAAACGGTCTAACCCCAAACCCGATAACTTTTCTATCTTTAAGGCTTACATTCACATCAACCAATGTTATATTCTGGTTATCTTCAAATCCCTGCGGATGCGGAAGTAATCTGGAATTCATCATTTCACAAAAGTCCATTGGCATAAAAGTTATATGATATTTATTCCCGTTGTACGGCTGCATGTGGGGTATTCTTTTAAAATCCCTTAATGCAAAATTTCTCCTGAGTTCAGGATTGTTGTTTGCTATCATAAACGCATCCCTGACCCGCGACATGTCCTGTCTTGATTTCATGAAAAAATTAGGTTCTGGCTTTACTGACTTTTTGATTACATCCCCCGAATTTAAATCCACTACAAATTTAATCAGCCCATCCGCCGGTTTTTCAGGAATTAATAAAACATCAACAAACTTTTTTTCGTTCATAAAAAACGCTATTGGGACAACCTTAAGAGTGTAATTTGAAAGATTAAACCCCGAAGAATTTATGTAATTATTCACAATCTCATTGGTATATGAGGTTTCATTGTCTGTTAATTTCATTGGCTGGGCGTTAATGCTGATTCCGATTAATGCAAAAAATAATATTATCCCTAATATTTTATTTATTTTAGTATATTTTCTCATTCTTTCATTCTTTCAATGTTTCAATAAATTAAACATTAATATTAACATTTAAGAACACATCTATTTACATTCTGTGGTGCATAAAAACAAAACATCTGTTAAAATACCATACCTAACCTGCCCTTTCATAAAATAAAGCCGTGAAATCAGCCCTTTTTATTTAAAATTCATTAATCCGGGTTATATGTTTCAATTTTTTTGATTTAATTTACCGACCATCTAATTTTTTAATCAATTCAAGATGATGGATTTAAAAATTAAAATAAAACTTAAAATTTTCCTGTTTGTTTTCATTTCCTGCGTATTGTTTACCGGGGTATTGCCCGGTTCTGCGTCTGCCCAGGAAACGGAGGTTTCGGAAACAATCAAATATATTGAACTAAAAATCAATGAAAACGGAATTGTTGATGTGACACAGGACATGGAATTAGAGGCGCATGCGACGGTTTACCGGGCGGATGCGATAATTCCGAAAGCAAAGAACGCGGTGGTTTATGATTCAACTCTTGACCGCATGCTGGAACACGGCTCCGTATCTATCAACGACGAGGAACTGATAAATTTTTATTTTCCGGATCCTGTGAGCGCGGGCGAGAAAAGAAATATAACAATTAATTATTCCACGGAATTTTTTACAAACAAGCGGGGAGATACATGGGAACTTTCCTTTCTTTTAAGCATCCCGAATAACACCATAATAAAGGCAGTATTTCCGGAGAATGCCGTAATTTCCCTGACCTCATCGGAAATCATTCCTTCAACATACATTGAAAACGGAATGCCGGTTTTAGAACTTCAATCAACAGGCAATGAAATTGATTTTTTATGCGAGTACAGGTTCATGGAAAAACAAGAAGATGTGAATGAAACAGGAAACCGGGCTAAGGAAAATGAAACGGGTAGTAAAAACCGGGTGAATTTAACGGGAAATCAAACAATAATTAAACCTGGAGATAAAAGATTTAATAATCCTGCCTTTACCTTAATTTTAATTTTAATTATATTTTTAGCATCGGGAGCATTATATTATCTTAAATTTAAAAAACCATGCACTCCACTGGAAAAACAAAAAGGGGAAATCAAAGAAACTAAAAAAAACGGAAAAATAAATTCGTCAATTGCCCGGCTTTTGGATGAAAACGAAAGAACAGTTGTTGAACTGCTTCAATCAAAGGGCAAGGAAACAACGCAGGCAGAAATTCGCAAATCAACAAAAATCCCCGGCTCAACCCTTTCAAAGGTGATGCTGCGGCTTGAAGAAAGAAACATCATTGAGCGCAGGGGGGAAGGAAAAACAAAGCGTGTTAAACTGAAAGAATGGATTTTTGAGTAATCAAACCTATGCAATTTCCCTGTTGTAAATCCACTGCCTGAGCATATCCACCCGGAAATGGTATTCCCCGCCAACTTTCTTTAAAATTTCCCTTTCAATTAGTTTTTTAACCGCTTTCTTTGATTTTCCCTTTATTTTCCTGTTTCCCGAAGCAACCGAGAGTAAAATCTTTTTTTCACCGGGGTTAAAACTGTTCCAGATGTTCTGGAAGTAGTTTTCTCCTGCAGCAAGAACTCTTTTCACCGCAACTTCTACATCGTCAATTCCCGCTTTTTTCCTTTTATGCTCGTTTAAGTGATTCACAAGTTCGCTGCATACCGCCTGCACGAGAAAAGGGTGCTTGTTTGTCGCGACGAGTATTTTTTCCACAGCATCTTTTTCATAGTTTAAATCAAAATCTTCAATCGGATTTGTTATCAGTTTCACCGCGTCATTTTTCCCAAGATATGACAGTTTAATGTTTTTCGCGCTTATAAGATAACTTGACCAGTCATATTTCATCTCACCAAAGTTATGGATGCCTGCAAAAATAATAACAAATCTTTTCCTGTGCTGTATAATACTTCTGATTTCATCAAGTATGTCTGTTGTAAACGCTCCCGAATCTATGCTTTTTTCAATGCTTTCGTATTCGTCAATGCAGAGAAGTACAAACTTATCCTGTTTTTCAACCTCTTCTTCAACAGAATCCATCCATTCGCTGAAAACCGTGTAAGGATTTTCCCTGAAATCGTCAAGTGCTTTCCTTTCAACAGGAATTCCCTGTTTATTAAGTTTCTCGTAAATTACTTTTGAAAGTGAGTAAAGAAATGTGTTTATGCTTTCTCTTGCTCTCGGGCTTTGCATATCAATAAACACCGCGATATACCTGCTTCCGAGAAGCCTTTGCAGGTGTTTTAGAACAGATGTTTTTCCCATTCTTCTCTCTCCTCTTATAAGGAAGGTAGGCACCCTTGAAGCGTGTGAAAAATTCTCCTCTATTGTTTTTGCAACATCAATTCTTCCGACAAATATATTCTTGTATTTTTCTTCAACCGGAGTTCCAAAAATAAACGGGTTTGGGATTTCACGGTATTCTTTTTCCTTTTCATCAAATTTCTGGGATTCCGCAAGAATTATCTTAAGCCATTTTTCAGACAATTCCACCGATTTAATTCCAGCGATACCTCTCGTGCTTACCGCGTACTTACCAAGATTTTCAATATCATCCCTTAAAGGATTAATAATTTTAAGTTTATTGTAGTTGCTTGTTGAAGCGACATAACGGCTTGCATCATTGCTTATTTCATTAATCATCCTGAGTGCTGTTTCAAACCCTTCAGGAAATGCACGGGGTTCATCAGGCAGCCACTCCAGGTTTTTAGATGATTCCGAAATATCTTTTATGGACTCGCATTTCATCAAATCCCGGAAGGTCAGTTCAAGGAGGGCGTTTTTTGCAAACCGGTTTTGAAGGGGGCGTCTTGCAGAAATGAATTTAATTTCCGAAAGGAATTTCTCACGGTCTTTTTTGCCGATAATTACAAGAAAACTGTTTGTCAGAAAAAGCGGCAAAAAGATGAGTTCATCAAGAAAAAGCGGCGTCTTTTTGAATATCTGGTATGCTTTTTCCTGGTTTTTGCCTGCCCTGTAATATGAAAAAAAATTTATCGGCAGGTAAAACATATAAAAAGGTAACCTGAAATATGAAAAAATAAAAGCGATACATGCGGAAGCTCCCGCCGGAATTCCCGATGCTATGCCGACAGCAACTCCCGCCACAATGCTTGCGGCAATCCCGACCGTTACCCCTGATTCAACCCCGACGGTTATTGCAACTGCAATTGCTGCCGTAATTCCCCATGCAATTCCCCACGCGGTGCCTGATGCAATGCCGGAAGCCAGTTCAACCGCGAATCCTGATATAAAAAAGGCAATCCAAGCGGAAATAACCCATGCAATGCCCCATGCAATGCCCGCCGAAATACCGACTGATATTCCTGCCGAAACCCCGCGCAGGAACCCGAATATAAATCCTAATACAATCCCCCATGCTATGCCTTCTAAAAATATATATGTCCAGTTTTCTATGAAAAACCCGGCAGCGGCAAAAATTATTGTAAAAATTATTGCAAACGCGGGAAAAATCCTGAAAAAAAGTTTTAACGCACTTCTCCTGTCTGATTCAAGTTTTTCTTTTTTCTCCGGACCGCAAAATAAACCTGGCTGGAAGAATACCAGATACAGTAAATAAAATGAATCTCTCAGGTAATTTAACATTTTAAATTTATAATTAATTAATTTTTTAGGGGTTAGTTGTTAGGGGTTAGTTGCCGGGAGATTGGCAATCACTAATCCCTATTCCCCAATTCCCAACCCCTCTTTACTAATCCCCAACCCCTAATCCCCAACCCCTGATTTTATTTTAATTTTAACCCACATATATTATTTTATCACACCTCGGCGAAATTCTGTCAATCAAATCTTTCGGGGTCTTTTCTTTTATTGAAGCAATCAATGCCGCGGTTTTATTTATCTGGAGGTCGTTTAAAACTTTTATGATAAATTCCTCTATTGTTCTTAATTCATTGTATATTAAAAAAGATGACAGGTCATCAATAAAAAGGAATTTGTGCGCGCCGATTTCTCCGATAATATTGTTTATATTCATTTTCAAAACTTCAAGGTCATCCGGGTTCCTGACATAAATACAGAATTCGTTTTCGCCGGATTTTTCCGAAATACAGTCAATAAAACATAAATTTTTTATGTTAATACCTCTCTTTTTCATTTCCCCTGAAATTATTTCGTATGGCTCGCTGATGCATAAATACACCCCGTTCATGTTTTTTTTGTTTACAAGATACTCAACAGGGTCCAAGACCGCCTTCCTGTAGTAACCTCCCGGCTCGCCGAGCAGCATGAATATTGAGGTTTCCTTGAATTCATCCAGTTCCTTTTCAAGTTCAACGGTGCTTAAACTTTCCTTTTCTCCCGGTTTTTCCTGCTTTAAAGATGTCCCCACCTCTTTTTTAAATGTCCTGTACTGGCTGATTTCCTCACCGAACTCCTTTCTTATTTTGCTCCTGTCAATGCTTCCTTTAAGTTTCGCTTCAAATACATGCCAGCAGGCAATCTCAAGGTAGAAGGGATGGTTTTCACCTAAATTTAATATAAATTCAATTTCTTCTTTATTGAAATTTTCCAGAACCCTGTTGCTTCCGACAAATTCATCTGCCTCGTAGCCCGAGAATTTACCGAGATTTATGTTCGTGAAAATATTATAAAAGGGTGATGTTAATTTACCTCCCCTGCAAAGGTCATAAAGAGATGTCTTTGACGCCGTAATGTATGCAATTTTCCCGGAATTCGCAAGACTTCGCAGCGATTCAAAAAAATCATCTGTGAATTCACCGGTTCTCCGGGTAATATTTTCAAATTCATCAAAACAAACCACAGGTTTTATTTTCTCGTTCAATTCTTCAATTGCTTCCTCAAAAATACAGAGGTTTCTCAAGAATCCGGAATCTTCTTTTATAACATCATTTGGGTAATCAAATTTCTTTAAGATTTCGGAAAGAAATCCTGTATAAGTGTGCATTTTAGCCCTCTGAAGGTCAAGATAAATCACCTCATACCCTTCGCCCAATTCCTTTTTGTATGTGCTGCAAATGTAATACAAAAGAGACGACTTCCCGATTCTTCTTTCACCGACAACGGATGAACACTGCATTTTAACAACCCGGTCAAGTATTGACTTAACTTCCCTTGCCCTTCCCACGAACTCACCGGGGGTTTTTATCATGCTCCTGTTAACAAAAGGGTTTCTGAAATTCATATTTTTATATTTATATGTAATTAAAATTAAAATCTATTAAATTCTTCCGGTTTATGAAAAGAATCACATCCCCCCAATATCACCCGAAGTTACTGCTTTATCAATTTCGTCTTTTAATTGCCCTGGCAGCCCTTCAATATCCACATTCAAAAACCCGCGAACAATTGTTGATGTTGCATCATCCTCGGTAAGCCCGCGAGCCATTAAATACCCTATCTCTTCCTGCGCGATTTTTCCGACTGCCGCTTCGTGACTCATATCAACATCCTTAACATGACCTTCAAGTTCCGGGATTGCGTGAATTTTCAGACGATGCTCCGAAGCACAAATATCTTTTAGATGCATCGGTACTTTCCGAAGACAAAAAAACAGATATGCTTTCCGTGGGTGTTGATGCCTCAGGAAA
>MCBE01000086.1 GCA_001723845.1 Candidatus Altarchaeales archaeon WOR_SM1_SCG | reverse complement strand
ACTGGCATGTGAAATCGGCTGCTGTACGGGCGGTTGGAGAGATGGAAGACATAATACCGAGATATATGAAGAACAACAAAAAATCAGTCGTGAAAATACTGGAACTGACGCATGATAATAATCTTAATGTTAAAATTCCCGCGACAGTTGCACTTGGAAAATTAAAACACATTATTCCAATAGAACACAGGGGTGAAGTGGCATTAAGAATGGTTGATATGGGATCGGAAGAAGGGCTTAATGTGAGCGGTTCTGCCGTTTGGGCAATCGGTGAGTTGTGCGAGATAATCCCGAAAAACATGCAGAAAGAAGTGGTCATAAAATTATTGAAACTTGGTGAAAGGGGAGGGTGGGAAATCGGGCGCCCCGTAGCCGAAGCACTCGGTAAGGCAAGAGATATTATTCCGAAGTCCGCGGGAAGAGAAGTTATAGAATCTTTATTGAAATTATCCCGCGACAACGAATGGGGAGTCAGAAGACCGGCTGCGTGGTCTCTCGGCGAGTTAAAACTGATTATCCCGAAGGATATGCAAAGAAGTGTCTTAAACCAACTTTTATCGTTAAGCGAGGATAATGTTGCAGGAGTCCGGGCAAGAGCGGTAAGTTCTATTGGAAAAATGGGGGCGATTATCCCAAATGATATGGGTGAGGAAATAATAAAAAGAGTTCTTTTTTTAAGTAAAGACACGGACTGGGTTGTTCGCAGGTCTGCTGCGGAATCTCTCGGAAACCTGAAAATCATAATCCCCGAAAGCATGAAAGAGGATGTTGTAAGGAGGATTACCAATTTAAGCGATGATTCCATGTGGGGGGTAAAACAAAAAGCCATTCGTTCAATTGTGTCGCTTGACGATATTATTCCTGATGAGGTGATGGACAAAACCGTCGTTAAATTATTAAATTTAGCCAATGATGAAAGCGACATCGTAAAGGTTATGTCTGTCCAGACGCTTGGAAAAATCAACAAAAATCCCGAGGTCAACGCTCTCAAAAATAATGGCGGGTCTTGAAGAGCGAAATATGGTTGTGCGCAGGAGTGAAGGAAAAACAAGGTGGGTCAGGTTAAAGGAATGGGTTTTTGATTAGGCGGCTGTAATATCAAAATAAATTTAAGAAATAGGCGTCGGTTTTTCAAACCTCGTGATTTCCGAGTTACACGAAGAAATATCGCGAGCGATAGCGAAGCCTATATTTTTTATTGTTGCAAAATTCGTATAGTTTATAGTACAATAAAAAATTGGGATAAAAATTGCATGAAATTTTTATTGATTTTTCTTTTTATCGGGGACAAAAAATTGTCGCTCAAAGGGTAGTTAAGGACAAAAAAGTGTCCTTGATTTAGTTAAGGACAAAAAAGTGTCCCTGAAATGAGGGGAAGTTTATAAAGGATTTTCTTAATATCTAATAATAATCTGATGAAATTATCAATTATATATTAGGTAAAAAATAACCGTTCCATATATTCGGAACAAAATATCCGAACAGTTTATAAAGAGTTCCACAGTAATATATAAATGATTAGATAAAAAAATAATTAAAATAAAAATTTATTGATAATTTTAGGGGTAAGACATACTTATAAAAATTAAAAAAATGAGTAGCCAAACATTAAAAGATAAGAATACAAATAAACCCAAAATGGGTAGTGGTGTGATTAAAATCTTATTTTTTATTTTCGGCTTTATTGTTTTCTTTTTTTATTATAATAAACAAAATCAAATATCTTTTATCGGTGTCTTTCATTACATAACAAGGTATGAAAATAAGATTAAGGCATTAATCCAAACGACATACCCTCATAACTATCCTGCTGTGATAGTGGTTGTCCTTGGACTTGCGATGGGGGAAGTATTGACACCCATAAATTTCTTAAAAGCAGCCATTATATCATGGTTCCCACTAACCACCTGCATGATTATTAATGTAGTTACGGATTGGAAGGAGGATGCAATAAACGGTAAGAATGCCTTTATCCATAAATATCTCACAAAAAATGAGATGGTAGTCTTTTATCTATTATTTGTTTTAATTAGTATTTTACTATGTATTAATGGAAATTTATATTTGCAAATATCTGTTGTTTCAATGATACTTGTCGGTATTTTTTATTCGGTATTCAGATTTAAGGATAAATTATTCTTAAATTATTTATGCCTTGGCATTGGTTATGGGTTACTGCCGCCTGCAATCGGGCTTTTCTCCTTTACATTCGAACTAACTTATTTGAACGCACTAATGCTTTTCATATCAGGGTTATTTCTATTTTTAGGATGCCAGATTAAAGACTTTGAAGATGCAAAGGGAGACAAGAAAGGATCTACTCTTGCACATTTACCTCACAGCATAAAGATTTATATAAGCTATCATTTCCTATTTTTTGCCTTTCTTTTATTGCTGATCATCCAAAGTTTTCTCCCCACCAAATTTATTATAAGTTTTGTAGTATTCCCTTTATTTTTAGTAATTTTATATAAACTTGTAAAATCAAAAACAAAAACCGAACTTCGTTCAGTACATATTAATCATCACCTTTTGACCAATATAACTATCGGAATATTTGCTGTTTGCTTCATTATATAATCGGTTCTTTAAATTATATCTCAGAAACGATCACAGCAAAACCTTCTGAAGATAAATGGGTTTCAACTTTTTTAAGCAGGATATGATTACCTAAAAACCCGGAAAGCAACCCGGAAAGCAATCCTTTGTATACCACGAAATTACAATCCTTTGAGAATTTTGTCCATGGAAAAAGATTAGATATTGCCATATTTTTTCCATCCTTCTTTTTAATTAAAATATCGCCCCATCCAAGTGCAGACATATAATCCATAATAAAATCTTTTGATACTTTATCCCTTTGCTCTTCTACGAGTTTTTTACCAAATTTAAAACAAACATCAAATAAGATATTTTCACCGTTTTTCAACTTTTTTATTTCATCTTCAAGGAGATATATTATACTTGCTTCGCAACCAAAATATCGCTCATCACCAAAAATCACGACCCCTCCAGAATGCTTGAAAAATCCCGCATTTACAAGATATTGAAATGATCTTTTTGCGTAAACAGTATTTCTAATTGCATTAATTGTCCTGTAATTTTTGCCCAGTTCAAGATTTTCAAGCGACTTTTCCTTTATAACATTTAATCTCTTTTCAGATAAAACTTTATAAGGGGCACAGATTAATTCACAATAATCATC
>MCBE01000085.1 GCA_001723845.1 Candidatus Altarchaeales archaeon WOR_SM1_SCG | reverse complement strand
AGCAGAGGTTATATGAAATTGGCTGCAAACGCCGGAATATACACACAGGTAAGCAATAAAACCCAGGGTAAGATAAAAAGCCCCTCAGATAATTTAAAATTGTGATTTTATTGATTTTATTTATTAACTTTAAAATTCATATTATTAACACAAATAAAATATTCAAAAACAAATTCCAAGTAAATTATGGATAGACGCGACGCAGATAACCCCTGGAAATCTGGAGGATAGACGCGACGCAGATAACTTGGCAAAATCGGGAGGAGGGATGCAGTACTGCAGATATGATATAGTTATATAAATTGACTTCGGGACGCATTTAACTTTAGAATCTCAAAAACATTTATTAACTTAAAATTTAAATAAATTAAAAAATGGAAAATAAAAATTCTAAAATAGGGAGAAAAACTGATGCCCTTGGAAATATTAAAAGTTCTAAAAATACTGATGAAAGAACTAAAAATTTATTAAATTTTGGTTTTGTTATTCTGATCGGGATTGTTGTTGTGGGATTAACAGTTGGATGTATTGAAGAAAAGAAACCGGAGGAAAAGCCAAAAACTATAGATAATTACCTAAATGAAGCAAAAACCCTTAAAGAGAAAGGAAATATTGATGCAGCATTAAATGTGCTGTTTGAAGCAAATGAACTTTATCCAAAAACTCCTGATGTTTTATTAGGAATAGCAGAAATTTATAAGGAAAATAAAACTTATGATAAAGCAATAGATTACCTTGAACAAGCAAAGGATGCTGCTGAAGAAAAAACCCCCAGAGATACAACAATACACTATGAATCTATAAAACATCAAAAAGATATTGCTCGAGATACTAACAATTATAATCCTGTTATAGATACTTATGAAGATATAATAAAAATAACACCAGATGATCCAACTGCTCATAAGGAATTAGGTGATATGTTTATTGAAACAGGAGATACATCAGGAGCATTAGATGAATTTACAACTGCTAAAGAACTTAATCCAACATCTTTAACAAGCCGTGATGCTGTGAAATTCAATAATGATGCAATTGCAGAAGCAGAGATAGGAAACTATGTAGTGGCAGAAGATTTATTTAAAATATCTCTGTTGCATGCAGATGATGAAAAAACCATTACAAACTACGCAACAATGCTAAGTAATTGGGCATTTGATAAGGGGCAAGCAGGCAATATCACAGGTATGGCTGATCTTGCAACCAATTCAATAGAAATTAAACCAACAGGTAATGGACACTATATTTTAGGTATTGCTGATGCAGTGCTTGAAAATGAAGCAGATGCAGTAAACAATTTCAATGATGCTCTTGCTATTGAGTCACAATGTTATAAATGTGAGAATGCATTAGGGGTTATTGACGCAAGAAATGGGAATCTTGAATCTGCAAAAATACATTTTGAAGATGCTCTCGCAATCAATCCCGGGTATATTGCAGCACAAGATAACTTAAATATTACTAGTCAAATTTTGAGTGAAAAGTTGGATAGTGTTAACTTAGATGCCATTTTTAATTTTGATATATTGGGTGTAAAAGGAAAAATTTTTGGCGAGATAGTGTGGGAAACTACTGCAAAATGTATGAAAGAAGCGGGACAGATACTCAGTTCTGCGAATAATACCGAGGAATTGCCACATCTATTCAAAGAGGCGGCATCGGCTTTTCAACCACTGGACTCATTGCTTATAGATCATCCTAAGAACAATTCTCACTATAGCAGATTCTTGGAACTATCACATCTATTCAGATCGATTGGAGAACTGTGGGAAGAAGGTGATATGCAAGGGGTTTCTATTCAACTTGAAAATGCTGGGCAGATATTTGATGATGCAGGGGGGTTTCCTGAAGATTCAGAATTGGGCAGTTCATTCATTGAAGTTGGAAAATCGTTGCATCTTTTTTCCGGGTTGACTGAATTGATTGCAAATCAACAAGAGGTTATGACTGAAATGGAAGAACTAAGTGAGTTCTACAGGTCAGAAGGAGTGGATTCAATAGCTAATATGCTAAACAACCTTTCAATTTCTGATGACCCTGAAGTTGAACAGTGGATACACAACGGGTGTTATGTGGATGTGCCAGAAATCGATTCGTACACGCCAGAAATGTTAGATTCAACTCTGATGGTGTTTTTTAATTTCTTTGAGGAATCGCCGCATGAATTTCAGAATTGGTTGAATGAAACCGCAATGGAAACTTCAGTACTATCTGCACAAGAATTAGGAATGGCATTAGGAAATATGGGTGATGGCATTTTGTTGGGGGGTATTACTTGCAAAGACACTTGTAGTCCAGAAGGTCATAGGAAGGAAAAAGTTTCGGTGAAGGTTGGGCTTACCAAGGGGAATTCACAATCCGCATTCATCTGGCTCTTGGCTCATGCTCCCAAAAAGAGTCCTGGTTTTGGTGCAGTTGGTACCTTGATTCCAAGTGCAATGAAGAATCTTAAAAAAAGTCTTAAAAAGAATGTTTATACTAAGATCTGGGTTAAAATTGAATATTATGAGTGTAAAAAGACGGCATGTTGGGCATTTTGGGATGAATTGGATTGGCATAAAATTAAAACTGTAGATTGGACACAAATTAAACCTCCCGCCGGTAACATAGGATATGAATGTCCTACGAAGCCAGGTGCCTGGCATGGAACAAAGAATTGGGATGATAAAACCAAGGAGAAAATTCAGGAACTCATAAAAAAAGAGGTGAAGGATAATAAACCTCCATAGTACTTTACTCCAAAGGATGTTCATACTATACTATAATATCTATGATGAACATCTCAGACAGAAAATATAGATAAAATGCCAAGACTACGCAAAAAGAGACATACTTAAAAATAGAAAAGTATAGAAGTGAGTTATTTGGCGTCCCTCATCAACAGCGTATGACATGGGCTATACGGCTTCGCTGATGCTTCGCCAAAATCGGCTATCTCCGACTTCGCATAGCCCGATTCCATTATACGCAATCCCCTCCAGAACCTATTGAAATGGAACCGGAAGAACGGATAAACAAACACGCGAGATGCTTTGGAAAATTGGAACATAATTCAACACCCTTTCGTAAACTTAACATAATTTGCCGTACTCGGATTTTAATAATCTTAATATTTCTCTATTGAATTTTAATTTAATTACATCAAAATTAAAAATGGCATCTAAGTTAACACTATCCAACTTTTCACTCAAAATTTGACTAGTAATATTTAAGTTATCTTGAATCT